>JABWCD010000006.1 GCA_013359265.1 Candidatus Hydrogenedentota bacterium | reverse complement strand
GTCTTTTACGTGCTCCTGCTCGTGAGTCGTCATCGTACTCGCACTCGAAACTCGAAACGATCGAGTACGATGACGAGCATGAGCACGAGCACGCGGTGTGGCCTTCCGAGAGACGCTGCAGTGGACGTAAAATCCTTCGGTGCGGTGAGAAATGCTCACGAGTAAGCCCTTGAGCGCACAGTCTTTTACGTGTTCCTGCTCGTGAGTCCTCATCGTACTCGCACTCGAAACTCGAAACGATCGAGTACGATGACGACTCACGAGCACGAGCACGCGGTGTGGCCGTCCGAGAGACGCTGCAGTGGACGTAAAATCCTTCGGTGCGGTGAGAAATGCTCTCGAGTAAGCCCTTGAGCGCGTGGCGAGAGGATTTTTCACGCGAACAGCCTGTATAGTCGTGAACCTATGGAACTTCATGTGTCGCAACGTATAGCACACGTCGTTGCCGTTCGCGTGAAGAATCCGGGTTAGAAGTGGAGTTTTCATGAGCGTACTTACCCCACGGCAAATCGTCGAAGAACTCGACAAATACATCATCGGCCAGCACGAGGCGAAGCGGAAGGTCGCGATTGCATTGCGCAACCGGTGGCGCCGCCAACAACTCTCCGACGCGATGCGCGACGAAGTCACGCCGAAGAACATCATCATGATCGGGCCTACGGGCGTGGGCAAGACAGAGATCGCGCGGCGGTTGTCGAAACTTGCTGATGCGCCGTTTATCAAGGTCGAGGCGTCGAAGTTTACGGAGGTCGGCTACGTCGGCCGCGATTGTGAATCGATGATACGCGAACTCACCGAGGTCGCCGTCGGCATGGTGCGCGAGGAATTGACCCGGGAGGTCGAGACCGCGGCGAAGGCCGCTGCGGAACGTCGTCTGCTCGATTTGCTCTTGCCGCCGAAAGAACGGCCACAATACGTGTTCCGTCCGTCCGATCCCAACGCCGGCGACGAGGCCCCTGCCCCGGCGCACCCCACCGACGACGGCGAGGCGCGCACGCGCGAATTCCTGCTGAATAAAATGCGCGCGGGCGAGCTCGACGATCGCGAAATCGAACTTGACGTGCGCGAAACCGGCAAGACCTCGATGATGCAGGTCTTTTCAAACACCGGCCTCGAAGAGATGGGCCTCAACGTCCAGGAGATGTTCGGCCGCCTGATGCCGCAAAAAACCAAGCGCCGCAAAACCACCGTCGCCGAGGCGCGCCGTATCATCGAAGCGGAAGAAATCGAAAACCTGATCGACATGGACGTCGTCGTGAAGCGTGCCGTACAGCGCACGGAGAATTCCGGCATTGTCTTCCTCGACGAGATCGACAAGATTGCCGGGCGTGGCTCTAAGGGCGCCGGGCCCGAT
Organism: Candidatus Hydrogenedentota bacterium; assembly: GCA_013359265.1. Classification (NCBI taxonomy): domain Bacteria; kingdom Pseudomonadati; phylum Candidatus Hydrogenedentota; species Candidatus Hydrogenedentota bacterium. Next base: position 328,171 of record JABWCD010000006.1, on the reverse strand, counting down.
GTGTCACGAGAGGGTGTACAGCGTGACATTCTGCCGATCGTCGAAGGCAGCACCGTTATCACGAAGTACGGGCCGGTGAAGACGGATCATGTCCTGTTCATCGCCGCGGGCGCCTTCCACATGACGAAAGTCTCGGACTTGATTCCCGAGTTGCAGGGCCGCTTTCCAATCCGTGTTGAGTTACAGAGCCTGCAGGCGGAGGACTTCGTGCGCATCCTGCGCGAACCAAAAAATTCGCTCATCAAGCAATACGAAGCCATGCTTGCGACAGAGGGCGTCACAGTCGAATTCACAGATGCCGCCGTGAACTCAATGGCGCGCATTGCGCAGCAGGTCAACGAACAGACCGAGAACATCGGCGCCCGGCGTCTGCACACGGTTATGGAGTTTCTGCTCGAAGACATCTCCTTCGACGCGCCCGAAACCAAGGGCAAGACCGTCACGCTCGACGCGCATGAGGTGGAGCAACGCCTCCAGAAGATTATAGAGAGCCGCGACTTGAGCAAGTACATTCTGTAACCATGCGGCTCGCCGCTTATGTTAAGAGAGTTTCGCTTACCGAGTTCCGGGTAGCCCACGTCAAAAGGCACGCAAACGTTGATTAGGTTCGAGTCACTGGAGCGAAACGGCGCGCGCGTTGCCGCAATGTCCGATCTATTGGATGGCGACTGCCGCCTAAACGGCGACGAAGGCGCGAATTCGCGTCATGAGTTCTTCCGCGCATGCGGGATTGTCCCGGGGCATATAACTGCGGGCAAGCAGGTACATGGCGCCACCGTCGCCGTGGTCCGCGAATCCGATCGTGGACGCGGCGCAACGAGCACGCTCGACCCGTTCCCGGAGACCGACGCGCTCATAACCAACATCGCCGCCCTGCCGCTCGTGATCAGCATCGCGGATTGCGTGCCGGTATTCCTGTTCGATGCCACGAAGCGCGCGATCGGGTTGGTCCACGCCGGGCGCGTAGGCACGCAACACCGGATTGTGGCCAACGCCGTCGATGCGTTACGAACCGAATACGGTACGATTCCAGCGGACATTCATGCCGTCATTGGCCCGTCCGCAGGACCGGAAGCCTACGAGGTGTCGCACGAAATGGCGGCGGAATTCGCGAACCTCGGTCTCCCCGTTCGTGGGCGCTGCATCGACTTGTGGGAAGCGAACGCGCGTCAACTCGAATCCTGCGGCGTTCCCCGCGCGCAAATCGAGATCACCGGTATTTGCACCATTACCAGCGGGCGGTTTCACTCGCACCGCGCGCACAACAATGGCGCGCGTAACCTCGCGCTGTTTATGTTGTAGGGGGCGGTGTCGCGGCGATAAAATCCACGACCGCCTTCGCGAGTTCCTCGCCCTTGTCTTCCTGAAGGAAATGCCCTGCTCCGGTAATCGTCGTGTGCGATTGGCCCGCGCACCCGGGGACCAACTTCTGGAACGCCGTGTCACCGCCCGCCGTAATGGGATCGCCATCGCTGAACGCCGTCAGGAACGGTTTCTCCCACGATTTCAGAACGTCCCACGCCCGCCGATTGGCGGCCGCCGCGGGATCGTCCGGCGAAGCCGGCACCAACGTGGGAAACGCGCGCGCCCCCGCCTTGTACGATTCGTCAGGAAACGGCGCGTCGTACGCCGCGACGATTTCGTCCGCGACACCCTGCGCGCACCCCATTGTGATGATTCGCCCCACGTCGAACACCGGCACCGTCTGCGAGAATTCGCGCCACTGGAAGAACGCGTCCGGCAACTTCTGGTCGCCCGTGGGCAGGAACGTGTTTGCCGCGACGATACGAGCGAAACGATCAGGGTGTTCCGCCGCCACGCGCAATCCGATCAACCCGCCCCAGTCCTGGCACACCAGCGTAATGCTGGTTAAATTGAGCGTCTGAATCAGGTGCGTGACCGACTCGACGTGGAAGAGGTACGTGTACACCTCCCGCGCCATTGGTTTGTCCGATCGGCCGAAGCCGAACAAGTCCGGCGCGATGACGCGGTGCCCTACTCCTGCCACAATCGGAATCATCTTGCGGTACAGGAAGGACCACGTCGGCTCGCCGTGAAGCATCAGCACCGTGTCCGCGTTCGGGGGGCCTTCATCGACGTAGTGCATTCGCATCCTGCCGTACCGGGCATAGTGCGGTTGAAACGGATGTCCCGGCAGATTGACAAACCGTTCGTCCGGCGTGCGTAGGAATTCCATCGTTTTCCCCCTTCTCGAACCGCTCCACTACCCTCAGTATCCGACGGCGCGTTGTGCAGTGCAACTCGATGCATTCGGGGGCGGACAAGTGGCATGTCTCCAGGCGAAATGCTATAACCCGCGAAGGGCCGCTTGCCCGATCGCGGCAACGCGGCGCGGCGCATGTAAACCGATGACGAAGGAGAATAAAGTGAGAGGTTGTGTTGTATTTGGCTGGGCGCTGTTCGTCTTCGCCGGCGCGTTTTCGTGGGCGCAGGCGCCGGGCGTAACAGTCGGCGCCTATCAACAGGACGTTGCGGCGACGTACACCGGCAACGATGGTCTCCCGTCGAACAACATTTCCGCGCTCGCCGTCGCCACAAACGGCCATGTCTTTGCCGGAACGGACAAGGGCCTCGCCGAATACGACGGCAGCGCATGGAAACCGCTGACAAACGAGGCAGTATCCGCGGTAGCTGCGTACAAAGACGGAGTTGCTGTGGCATCGGGCGAGACAATCTCATTCCTGGCCCCCGGTGCGAATCCGGAAACGCTTGCGTCCTTCCCGGCTGTAAACATCAACGCCATGTCCACCGTCGGAACCGCGATCTACCTCGCGACAACGAGCGGCGTGAAATGGGTGGGCCGCGGAAACGTGTATTCGGAGGACGAACTCGACGGGATGGCCGGAAGCGCGAAAGCGTTCTATTGCGTCGCAGGCGGCACGGACTCGACGGTAGTGGCCGGGGGCGATGCGGGCCTCTTCGAAAAGGACCCTGCGAGCGGCAAGTGGAATCCGCTCTATCCAAGCGCAAGCGATGGCCGTAGTTGGGCGCCGCGGAACGTGAGGGGCGCCGCATTCGACGCGGCGGGCAAATTGTGGTTTGCCAGCACGCAGGGCGCTGCCTGCTATGACGGCGCGTGGACGTTGTACGAAGGCAAAGATGGCCTTCCGTTCAACGACTTCACCGGTATCGCCTGCGGGCCCGCGGGCGAGGTATGGTTTGCCACGACGATGGGCGCGATTCGCTTCGAGAACGGCACGTGGAACTATCGTCAGGGCCGCCGCTGGGCGCCCAGCGACACGATTCGTGCGGTAGCCGTAGATGCCAAGGGAAGCGCGTGGCTCGCTTCTCCGGAGGGCGTGGGTCTCATCGAACGTCGCCCCATGACGCTCGCCGAAAAAGCCAAGTGGTACGAGGACGAAATTGACAAGTACCACCGCCGCACCGAATACCAGTACGTGCTCGGGTGTTCGGTCGAGAAGCCCGGCGACAAGTCCGCGCACAAGAATACCGACAGCGACAACGACGGCCTCTGGACCGGCATGTATGGCGCGGGCGAATGCTTCGCGTACGCCGCTACGAAGGACCCGAAAGCCAAAGCGCGCGCGAAACAGGCGTTCGAGGCGCTGCGGTTCCTCAGCGTTGCGCCGGTCGATGGCGAAGTGAAGCAGCAGCCGGGGTTCGTCGCGCGCACGGTAATGCCAACAACCGAGCCCGATCCCAATCAGCGGCCAAACTACACGCTCGCAGGCCAACAGAAGGAACAAGAGGACGACACGCTGTGGAAGGCCTACGTGCCGCGATGGCCGCTCACCAAGGACAAGAAGTTTTGGTACAAGACCGATACAAGTTCCGACGAACTCGACGGCCACTACTTTTTCTACGCGGCGTACTACGATCTAGTCGCCGATACAGACGAAGAAAAGGAACGCGTGCGCAGGGTCGTCAAAGACATTACGGACCATTTGGTACGCAACGACTTCTGCCTTGTCGATCATGACGGGACCCCAACGCGCTGGGCGGTGTACAGTCCGAAGCAGGTCAACCGGAACCCGCTCTGGTCCGTCGAGCGCGGCTTGAACTCGCTCAGCATGCTCTCGTATCTCACGGTCGCGGAACACATGACCGGAGATGCCGCGTACACAAAGGCCATCGACACGCTGCGCAACGAGCATAGTTACGATACAAACGCGATCGTCGCCAAGCTGCAGCACGGCTTCGGCAGTGGCAACCATTCCGACGACGAAATGGCCATCATGTGTTACTACAACATCGTCAAGTACACAAAAGACGACGATCTCAAGAAGCGCATGACCTACGCGTTCTACCGCTACATGGCGACCGAATGGCCGGAGATGAATCCTTTTTTCAACTTCGCCTATGCCGCCGTCGGCCAGGGCGCGACGTTTACGAACGCGTACAACGAGTGGAGAATCGATCCGTGGGATGGCTGGCTCGAAGACGCCGTGGACACGCTAAAGCGGTTTCCGCTGGACCGGTTCAACTGGGAACACAAAAATGGACACCGGCTCGACATCATTCCGCTGCCTCGTGTGCAACGCGGCGACCCCGTCGAGCCCGCGGCGGACGTCATGCGCCAGGCGCAGGGCTACCGTGTGAACGGCAAAGTGCTGCCGGTTGATGAGCGGCATTTCGGTCACTGGAACACGAACCCGTGGTCGCTGAACTATGGGGGCGACGGTAGCCAACTGGCGGATGGCGCGGTGTTCTTGATGCCGTACTACATGGGCTTGTATCACGGGTTTATCAAGGAGTGATACACACCTGAAGGGTGAACCGAACCCCTCGAATTGGGTTTTGGCGCTCTTGCGCGTCATCGTACTCGTGGATCGATATATCGGCTTTCGACGTGTCGAATACGACGACGAACGCGCGAGGGTGAAATGCGTGCCTGGCGCTTGGTAGTGTAGATGGAGTGAAGTCCGATCGGGACAGACCACAAGGGCAGGGGGCCTGGACCTGTTATTCCCTTGCGGCGATGTGCCTGTCTGCCCCGATCGGGCTTCACTCACATTTTTTCCACGCTAACTTCCCATTAACGTCTCGTGTCTGGCGCGCCCTCTTCCCACATTCGCTTCCCAACGAAATATGTATGGAGGCGGGCGCGCGCACGGGGTTTACACGCGCCCGCTCCCCGCTCTAGCGCCTCACTGCTGGGCGGCCCACGCCTATCGGCGTTTGCCCGCCTGTCGAGCAACGGCCTATGGCCGTCGATCCCGGAGTCAGCTAGGTCTTCCGCACGCTCGCGGCGCGTCCCTTCCAGTCCAGGCCACTGTCCGGGCCGGTGTTACGCGGTCCCGGCAGCGCAGCGCGAAGCGCGTTGCGGCGGTAAAACGCCATGGGCGGGCACAAACGCATGGTCCTCCGGCACAGATGTTCCACACGCCCCGCCCACGGCGGTAAGCCAAATCACGGACACCCAACCGACGCACACAGTACAGCCCCAGGGAGAAGGCGTTACACGGGCAGCGACGGCGAAATGTGTTGAATGGCGAAGCTACGGCAAATCCAGCAATTACGTGGCTGCCGGAATTGATCTATCTATTGCTATTGCGAGAATGCGCAATTCGTCCCGCGCGCCAACGGCGCAACGCAACCCTGGCCAGGGGCATCGCCCCTGGAAAATGTCCACGCCCCTATCACCGCGCGCTGAAAGCGCACCGCTCAAGTTTTCATAATCTCAGGGGGAACTCAGTACATGACGACTCGTTCGCCGCGGCGAATCGGAATCGAGTATTTGCCTTTGTCACCCTGCAATGCCCGCGCCTGAAGCTACGCTATTTCTTGACTTGCTCTAACCAAAGCAACCTTGGAACTCTGATTCGTTTCTCGATTGGATCCGCCGTCGCTCGCCCGTGGCCGAACCCGGCCCGGCATTACGAAGTTCGTGCGTCGGTTTCGCCGGGTGCGCATGGAGCGCGATGAATACCGCCAAAAAACCGCAGGACTGCCTTCGCTCGCCTTCTTGGCCGTTTCTGTCCTTTTCGTCCTTTATCCAATCATGCTCGCGAAAGACACCTTTATGGATATGCGGCAAGCCATCGCCATTGCGGGCCAAGTCCAAAGTCCAAGATTTCTAGAATCCTGCCCGTTGCCTTGGTGGTGGCGCGTGCGTGTCGCCGACACGTTCCATCCAGGTGCGCATGTGTTCGCAAAGCGTCGAAAGGTCCGACGCATATCGCGGATCGGCGACGATATTGCTCAGCTCGTAGGGATCGGTTGCTTCATCGAACAGCGCTTCTTCGTTCGAATCGGTCATCACGTATTTCAAATCGCCCGACCGCACCATACGATGTCCCTGCCCGGCTTTGCCGCCCACACCCACGCACTCGCTGGCGACATAGCGGCAGTTCGATCGCTCCGGATACTTCAGCGCTTGCCGCAACGACGCGCCCATCAGGTGCTCCGGCAGGTTGATGCCCGCAAAGTCCAGCAAGGTCGGGTAAATGTCCAGGCTGGAAACAAGCGACCGAATCCGCGTGCCGGGCCTCCGCACCCCATACCCGTGCGCGAACATCGGCACGCGCACAGACTCCTCGTGCATCGTGATCTTGTTGCCGAGACCGTGGTTGCCAAGGTGGTAACCATTGTCCGCGAGATAGATAAATGTCGTCCGCCAGGACTCGTCCGATTTCTGCACGAAATCGAACAACTCGCCGATTTGCTCGTCGAGGTGCGAGATCGTCGCGTAGTAGGCGTGCATGAAATCGCGGACCTGCTCTTTCGTCCGCGGCGGTCCAGACGAAAGGCTCTTGTAGTTCTTTGTGAATGCCGTGTCGCGGTAATACCGTTCTCCAGGCACACCTTGGTTGTAGATGCTTTCCGCGGGCGGCGACTCGCGGAAGTTTGGATCGACGTGCAAGTTGTTTACGTCATACAAGTCCAGCCATTCCTGTGCCGGCAGCAGCGGAACGTGCGGCTGGTGCGGCGCGACCCACAATAGGTATGGTTCGTCACGACCGGTGCGTGACGCCAGAAACTCTTTCGCAAAATCGAAACTCTCGACGTCGTATACGTCGTTGTTCTCCTTGCCCTCGGTGAATCCATATGCCTTCGGGTCCCCGAGATGCGACTTGCCGCAAAACGCGGTCGCATATCCCGAATCGGCCAGGACCTGCGCAAACGTCTTGTACCGCTTCTCCTCGACGACACACTTCTGGAACCCGGTTGCGTCCAGCCCAACGGCCCCATGCTGCTGGGGGAAAAGTCCGCTCATGATGCTCGCCCGGCTCGCCACACAGATTGGGGACGCAACATAGCACTGATCGATAATTGCCCCGCCGCGCGCGATGCGATCCATGTTCGGCGTCTTTACCGAGGGATTGTTGTAGCCCACCGCGCGGTATGTGTGGTCATCGGAGAAGACGACGACGAAATTGGGCCGCCGCGATGCGCGCCCGCCCGTAGTGGCGCAGGACGCGCCTGCCGCAGCGGCAGCGCCGGTTAGCGCACGAAGCACTTCTCGCCGAGAAAGATTCTTGTTCGGCATAAATTAAGCCCCCGCAAGTTCGATCGTGATGTTTTAGTCCGGATATGCCCACGTATTCAAACCGAGACATTCGTGCAAAATGTCGCGATTTGCGCATATTTCGTGAAAATTTTCCTTTAACGATCCGGCTCCGAGTGGTACACTCTAGGTGGGAAGTGAAGCGTGACTGGGCGCGACGTACGGGCTGGGCAACCGAACGGGAGTGACGGGCCATGCACAAGATTCCCACTGCACGAGATTGCATGTCGACCTGGTTTGCGACGCTGCGGCCGGACATGGAAATCTACGAAGCCATCGACGTGCTCGAAAACAAGCGCGCAGCAGGCGCCCCGGTGCTCGACAGCGACGGCAACCTCCTTGGAATCCTGACGGAAAAGGACTGCCTGCGCGTCATCTCGAACGCCGCCTATCAAGGTCTTGCATCCGGGTGCGTGCGTGACTATATGTCCGAGCCCAAGGCCGTCGTCACAACGGATATGGACCTGTTTACCGTCGCCAAGCAGTTCCTGGACACCAACTTCGCGGTCTTGCCCGTGCTTGAAAATGGAAAGCCGGTCGGGCGCATCAGCCGTCAGGACATGCTGCGCGGCATTCAGCAATTGCAGCGCGACTTTGCGCGCGACCGTGCGCGCGAGGACGAGAAGCTGAAAATGCAGTCCAACCCCAATTCTATCGAGGAACGGCAGCGCCTCGTGGGGCGGTTCGACCCCAAGCACTTTGCCGCGGTGATGCGGGATCGGCTTCACAGCTAGACTGTGCAATCCGCCGAGGTTGCAGTTGACCCGTTAATCGGCTAGTCTGCCGAGAGGCGCCCCCTGCGGTGCGGAGTTCGTATGCGGGCGGCGCGAAATCTCTGCAAGGCAGTCACGTCATGAACGCCGATCTTTCGCAAACCATCGATTCTCTCGTGCCCGAAATCGCCTCGCTGCGGCACGAATTGCATGAACATCCCGAGATTCGATTCGAGGAAAAGTGGACCTCCGATCGCATCGCCAAATTCCTCGATACGACCGGCGTCCCCTACAAGCGCGGCTACGCAAAAGGCACCGGGATCGTCGCAACGCTCGAAGGCGCTTCGCCCGGCAAGACGGTCCTGCTCCGCGCGGACATGGACGCGCTCGAAATTCAGGAGGATACCGGCCTTCCCTACGCGTCGAAGATAACGAATCGTATGCACGCCTGCGGGCACGACGGCCACAGCGCATGCATGTGCGGCGTCGTGAAGACGCTGGCAACGCACCGCGACCGCATCAAGGGTACAGTGAAGTTCGTGTTCCAGCCGGGCGAAGAAGAAGCGGCGGGCGGGCGATTGATTGTCGAAGAGGGCGTGCTCGACGGCGTTGACGCCGCGTTTGCCTTGCACGGGTGGCCGACGCTGCCCGTGGGACACATCGGCATACGTTCCGGGCCCATGCTCGCGGGCGCCGGCGTCTTCAGGCTCGTGGTCCATGGAAAAGGGTGCCACGCGGCGGACCCCGCGGCGGGCATCGATCCCATTTCTGTCGGCGCGCACATCACGACGGCGTTCCAGACCATTGTCAGCCGCGAAACAAACCCGTGGGACGCCGGCGTTGTGAGCGTAGCAAAGTTCCACGCGGGCTCCGCGACGAACATCATTCCCGAGAGCGCCGTGCTGGAAGGCACATACCGCAGCCTGAACGACGCGCAGCACCTGCGCATCGAGGAATCGATCCGCCGCATCGCCGAACACACCGCGGCGTCGATGCGCGCGCGCGTCGACGTGCACTTCTCGGAGAACCGCTATCCGCCCTTGTACAACGATCCCGCGATGACGCAGTTCGTCATTGAAACGGGCCGCGATCTGTTTGGCGGCGAGAGCGTGACGCAATTTGATGCGCCATACATGGGCGCGGAAGACTTCGCGTATTACCTTCAGAAAACGCCCGGCGCGTTCGTGTGCGTCGGCGTGAATCCGCGCAACGACGCGCCATATCCGCCGTTGCACAGCCCTAAATACAATTTCGGCGATGGGCCGATTCCGGTAGCCATGCGGCTGATGTCGAACCTGGCCTTGCGCTTCCTCGCTGCGAAATAGCGCCCCGTGCAACTGCAGCGAAATTGGCGTGCCGACCACATCCCGGACAATACGCGCCATTGCTCCTATAGGTTGATTCAAAATGACTGACATCGCCACAACCTACCTCGATTCCGTACTCTTTCGCTTTCGCAACGCGAAATCGCTCGGCGACAAGGCCCTCGCGCAGCTCTCCGACGAGGACATCATTTGGACTCCCGGCCCCGAATCGAACAGCATCGCCGTCATCGTCCAGCATCTCCACGGCAATATGATGTCGCGCTGGACCGATTTCCTCACAAGCGACGGCGACAAACCGTGGCGCGATCGTGACGGCGAATTTGTCGAACCCGATACGGGAGATAAGCAGTCGCTGCTCCAGAAGTGGGAACAAGGCTGGGCGTGCCTGATCGGCGCAATAGAATCGCTTACGCCCGGCGATCTTATGCGCGATATCGTCATCCGCGGCGAAAAGCTCAATGCCCTCGACGCCATCAACCGCCAACTCGCGCACGTCCCGTACCACGTCGGCCAAATCGTCTATCTCGCCCGCATGCGAAAGGGCGACACATGGCAGACCCTCTCCATCGCGCGAGGGCAATCGAAGGACTATATACCGTCCAAACGCGACTGAGACTACACGCCATGCTAACCAACGAACTTCCGTACGAAAAGATCATCTTTGTTTGCACCAACCGCCGCGATCCGGGCGAACGCATCAGTTGCGCGTACGGCGGCGGATGCGATTTGCGCGACGCGCTGAAGGAAAGGGTCAAGGCGCGCGGACTAAAACCCGCCGTGCGCGTGAGCGCATCCGGTTGCATGGACAAGTGCGAGGATGGGCCTAACATCATGATCTTCCCCGACAACATTTGGCTGTCCGGCGTGGAGGAGGAGGACATCGAGCCCATCCTCGATGCAGTCGTCCGTTCGCTCGAATCCGGCAGGCCAATCGAGTCGATCGCACCGTCGGCGCGGCCGGAGACGCCCTAGGCGGTCGCGCCGCGCGCTCGCAACCGCTTGAGCACGGATGTGTAGAAGCGATGCACCGCGGCACGGCGCTCGTTCACAGCCGAAAGCAAATCACCGCTGATTCCCAACCGTTTTCCCAGCCGATTTCGTTCGTCTGCGTTTCCCGGAAGAATGCTCGTCGAGCGTCCGTGTTGGACGCGCAGACGGTTCTCGATGCGCCGAAACAGCAGATAGGTATCGCGTAGATAAGCCGCGTCCCCCGCATCGATCGCGCGCGCGTGCGATAGCGCCTCGAGCGCGTTCGACACGTCGCGCCGCGCCACCTCGGGATGCGTCGGGGCGTGCTCTAATTGCAGCAAGCGAATGCCGAATTCCAATTCGGCCATACCGCCGTCGCTCTTTTTCAAACTCAACGGCGACGACGACGCGGCCAGCCTCGTACGAATGTCTTCAATCTGGTCCAAATTCTCCCGCGTTACCGGAAGCGCATACGCGAGCGCCTTGGTCTCCGCTTCGATGCGCGCCGCAAACTCCGCATCGCCCCCGACCGCACGAACCTTCACGAGCGCCAGCCGCTCCCATGCTTGCGCGTCGTTCCGGTAGTACTCGCGCAGGCGCGCGTCGCTCACAACGAGGCTGCCTTTGCCCCCGTCCGGCCGCAGCCGCGCGTCAACGTCATACAAGTGCCCATACTTGGTCGGTTCTTTCAGCGTGCGGATGATGTGCGACGCCACTGCCGTAAAGTATTCGATCGGCGAAGCGCCGCACGCGATGGCCACACCGGACTCATATACGAAGACCAAATCGAGATCGCTGCCGTATCCCAATTCGCGGCCCGCAAACTTGCCCAATGCAAGCACGGCGAAACCCGCGCTGCATTCGCCAAACTTGTTCGCGGCCGATTCGCGTGCTCCGTCGATCGCGAAACCAAGGCACACCTCCGCAAGTTGCGTCAACTCCCGGCTGATTTCTATCACGTCCACGCCGAGCACCAAATCGCGCATGCCGATGCGAAGCGTTTCGCCGCTGTGCAAACGGTACGGCGCGGCATCGCCGTCCACCGCTCGGCGCAAACTCGCTAGTTCAGCCTCCAGCTCGTCGCGCGAAACGAAACGCTCCAACGCGCTTCTGCGGCCAACCGTATCGAACAGGCCCGGATCGCGCACCAACAGCTCCGAAAGATAGGGGCTGTCCTCGATCAATCTGACCATTTGCCCCGTCAATTCCGGGTTGAACGCAAGCATGTCGTAGATCACGCCCGGCGCGCGCAGTCCCGAGAATATCTGCGCAAGCCGCAGCAGTGTCGCATCGGGATCGTTTGCGCGTGACAATGCCTGAATCAGCATCGGCGCGACGTTCAGGAACCGTTGCCGCACGTGCAACGTGTGCGGCCGCTCGCGGCGGCCCGTGTACAGCGAAAGCAATTCTCGGCGCGCGGCCTCGACATCGCCGAAACCGAGCGCGCGCATGCCGTCTTTGCCCGCGGCGCCGTCCGAATGCGGATTCAGCAGGTCCGTCACCCACAGATTGCCGCCGCCTTCCGTCGCCAGAAATAGATCGAGAATCTCCCGCGTGGCGTTTGCGCGGTCCGAATAGTCGTTCATGAACGACGCGCCGTTCGCGTAGCCCAGCCGCCGCGCAAATGCGTCGCGCTCCACCGGATCGGAAGGCAGGCGATGGCGCTGCTGGCTGCCTTCGATCTGGAGGCGGTGTTCCACGTGACGCAAAAACACGTAGTTGCTCGATAAGGTCTGCGCATCCAACGGACTGAGCAGATGGTGCTCGCCGAGCGCGCGAATGGCGCGCAGCGTCGGCGCGACGCGCAACTCCGGTATGCGCCCCCCGTTCAGCAATTGCAGCATCTGTACCGTAAACTCGATGTCGCGGATACCGCCGCGCCCGAGCTTTACTTCGATGTCCGTCTCTCCGCGCTGCGCAATCTGCGCCTCCATCTGCTGCTTGCCGTTACGAATGTCCTCGAGTGTGTCGTCGTCGAAGAACTTGGGAAACACGAACGGCCGCGTGCGCTCGACGAAGCGCGCCCCTAACTCGAGATCGCCCGCAACCGGCCTCGCCTTGATCAACGCCTGCCGTTCCCACGCATGCCCGACGCCCTCGTAGTATCGAATCGCGCTATCCACGTCGACCACCAGCGGCCCCATGCGCCCATGCGGACGCAGCCGCATGTCCACGCGGAAGATGGCGCCTTCCGCCGTCTGTTCGGCGAGCACTTTGATCATGCGCTCGCCCAGCTTGTGGAAGTACTCGGAGTTTGCGATGGGCGGCGACGCGCCGCCTTGCGTCCTGCCGTCCTCGTCAAAGAGAAAAACAAGATCGATGTCCGAACTGAAATTGAGTTCGCGCGCCCCGAGCTTTCCCATGCCTAGCGCGACGAATGAAGCCTCGCGATCGGAATCGTCCGCCATCGGTTTTCCATATCGCGGTTCAAGTTCCAATTGCGCGCACCGAATCGCCGCCTCGCACGCGGCATCGGCAAAGTTCGAGAGATCGTCGGCGACCGCTGCTACATGACTGTGTGCCACAATGTCGCGCGCGGCAATGCGCAGGATTTCGCGCCGCCGAAACCGCCGCAACGCTTCGCACCGGGTCTCAAACGTATCGAAGGTTGAGACTATCTTTAGCGCCTCGCCGACGACGTCGGCGCGCTGCCGCGTTTGACCCAGGTCCGCTTCTTCCCAGAGCCACATCATGTATTCGGGATTACGGCATACGATGTCCGTTAGGAAATGACTTTGCCCCAGCACAATAACGACAAGACGCGCGTACGCGGGCGCGGCTTCCATAAGATCGAGATCGAGTTTGGGTGTGCGCGACGCATCGAGATAACGTCCGAGCCGTACCAGCGCGAGGTTTGCGTCGGGCGATTCCTCCAGCGCCGCGGCGAGGTTCTCGGCGAGCGGGTTGCGATTTTCACCGATCAATGCGTCCAACGTCTGCCCCGCGGCGCCCGGGTCCGTAAACGCGACGCGCGAAAACTCCGGTCTCACGCAAACCTCCGCATCGCCAGCCACAGATTCGCGATCGATTCGCCCGTCTCCGTCAGCAGTTCCTCAGCGCGTTGCATCGCTTCGCCAAGCGGCATGGGACCGTTGCATATACCAAACACGGCGTGGATGCCCTGTTCGTACACGGCGCGGTATCCCCGGCCGATCGTCCCCGCAACGGCGACAACCGGAACGCGGAACCGCCGCGCCACGCGCGCCACGCCCACCGGCGTTTTCCCCTGGGCGGTTTGCTCGTCTATGCGGCCCTCGCCGGTGATGACGAGATCGGCGTTCGATACCGCTACGTCAAGTCGCGCCGCGTCGGCGACAAGTTCGACGCCGGACTGCAATCGGCCGCCCGCGAACGCCATCAGCCCCGCGCCCAGCCCCCCCGCGGCGCCGGCGCCGGGATAGCGCGCGACGCCGTCGCGCACCTGCAATTCGACGACGCCGGCGTAGTGGCGCAATGCCGCCTCCAATTCCTCGACCATCTCCGGCGTCGCGCCCTTCTGCGGGCCGTATACATACGACGCGCCATTCGGGCCGCACAGCGGATTTGTCACGTCGCACGCGACCAACACCTCGCACTGCGCCAGGCGCGGATGCACATTCGCTTTGTCGATATGCTCCAGCCGCGCCAGCGCGGAACCGCCTGGCGGGAGTTCGTTACCCTGACCGTCGCGCAGCGAATAGCCGATTGCCTGCGCCATGCCCGCGCCCCCGTCATTCGTCGCGCTGCCCCCGATGCCGAGAATCATTCCCGTCACGCCGCGGTCGAGCGCCGCGCGCATCAGTTCGCCAGTACCCCGCGTGGATGCTACACGCGGATCGCGCTTGTCGCGCGGGACGAGCTCCAGCCCAGAGGCCGCGGCCATTTCAATCACCGCGGTGCGCCCATCGCCGAGAATGCCCCAGACGGCGTCAACCGCTTTGCCCATCGGGCCCGTCACACGCGTCGTTTGCAGCGTGCCCTTCGTCGCACTCACCAGCGCATCGACAGTCCCCTCGCCCCCATCGGCCATCGGCACGCATGTAATCTCCGCGTCCGGACAAGCCCGCCGCACGCCCGCGGCAATCGCGCTCGCCACGCGCGCGGCCGAAGCGCATTCCTTGAATGAATCGGGAGCTATCACGACACGCATCGCGCGATGATATCAAATCCGAACAGCCGACTCAGCGCACGCGTACCCCCACCTACGATCGCGGGATGCCCCAAACGTCAAACAATCCACGCAAACCTTCCCGTGCTCGTGCTCGTGCTCGTAATCGTGCTCGTAATCGTAATCGATCTTCTCGTTCTTCTCGTTACCAATCCGCCGAAGTCACGCGTTTCGCGTGATGAAAGAGGAAAAGCTCCGCTTTGCTTCCCACACATCCTCGAGCCTCCCCCGCATTCCAAAAACCCGATTCCCAACTCCCCAACCCTTCCGCAAGTTGACTTCACCCCGTCCTCCTCCCAAAATCTACACGCTTGGGTTAGCATTTTCAGCGGCCCTTCCGCGTAGCGGGCACTTAGTCTGGAGGGAATCTTCATGCGTCTTTCACGTCGTCAATTCGTTGGTCTAATTGGCGCCGCCGGCCTGTCGGGCTGCGCCCGCCTCGGGTTGGACAAGGTGGCCGACAAGGTCAAATCCGTCGACATGATGCCCGGTTCCCCGGGCAAGGTTACGTTTGCTGCGATCGGCGACATTCACGTGCTCGACGCGCGCAGCACCGGAATCGTCAATCAAGCCGCTGCGAAAATCAACGCCAATCCCGACGTTCGGTTTACCGTGGTATGCGGCGATCTGGCGACCGACGGAAACTGGCCCGAGCTGAAACTCGCGAAGAGTTCGCTCGATCGGCTGCAACGCCCGTATTTTGCCATTCCCGGCAACCACGACGTCTGTATGAAGACAAAAGACATCTACGCAAACTACCGCAAACAATTCGACGCGGCGGACTGGCGCCACGAAGACGAAGGCTGGCTCTTCATGGGCATCGACTCGACCAACGAAGATAAGTCCGATGTGGCGATCCGCCCCGACCAGATCGAGCGGATTCAGGAGCAACTCAAGCGCACGAACAACAAGCGGCCCATCGCACTGTTCTCGCATCACCCGTTCAACCCGAACACGAAAGCCTACCGCGTCCAAAATGCCGACGAGGTGATCGCCTTATTTTCCGGCCACAACCTTAAGCTTGTCGCCGCCGGCCACTTCCACGGCAACCAGGAAGAAACCCGCGACGGCATCCTCTTCACGACAACGGTCTGCTGCTCCACCACCCGCGACAACCACGACGGCACTATGTCAAAGGGCTACCGCCTCTTCCACATTGAAGGCGAAACGATTACGACGGAGTACGTCGAGGTGATGGCGTGAAGAGCGCAGGCGAATAACGTGCCCGCAAATTGCAGTCGATCCGAGCAACGAACGGATCTGCGTTTGCTCGTTCTTGTCGTGCTCGTAATCGTGCTCGTAATCGATTCCACTCGTTACGAAGTTTCCACTTCGTAACGCACTCTTGAAAAGCTCTGCTTTCGAATGGTCCCTTTTCGCCACCTCACGAGGAAATAGCCTTTTCATGAAGACTCGCAATCGCAGTCGAATCGTGTGCTTCGATGCCGCGTCAGTGCGCCACTCCGGCCAGGCTATTGCATGAACTGCATTTATGTTTCCGAATCCGAGGTTTATGCGAGTCGAGCGAGAGATTCTCGGTACGGCGTGATCTTCTTAATCGTGTGACTCAACTTTCTCTCGGCCACCTCGATACCGTGCGCCGCCTGCGCACGCAGCAAATATCCACTCGACAACCCGAAGAAGCGGCAAAGCCGCAAGTCAGTGTCCGCGGTAATCGCCCGCTTGCCCGCTACAATTTCGCCGATACGTTGCGCCGACACGCCAATTTCTTTCGCAAGACGATCTTGCGAGATGCTCATTGGAACCAAGAATTCCTCGTGGAGCAGTTCACCCGGAGTTACAGGTTTCCGTCGATGCATACTGCCATCCTCTTAATGGAAACGGAGAGGTGTTTCACTCCGTTTGTTGGCAGGCATTGCTCAAGCGCAGCCTACTCGAGATCGAAGTCCATCACAAGTGATTTCGCAGCAGGGATTTCGACGACCTCGGACCGGTAACGCATTCCGGCAAAGGCCGCGTCATCGCCGGCTGGACTCTCCGGGTAAGCCACGGCAAACGCCGTATAGGTGCCGTGCTCGACAAACATAACGTTGTACCCACCGTTCGGTTCCACTCCGTCTTGGTATGCAATCTTTTCTTTCAACTCGCGCATCCGGTCAATCGTGAGTTCACTTGCGTCAATTGCGCCCGGCACCAGCGCGACCATCGCCTTTTCGCCGGGATGAACGCCTTTCACTTTGCCGACCATGCCCCCTGCCGTAACGTCGAGCCTGACCTCGTTTTGCGGTTGATCCAAAACCTCGACCTTGAAATCCTGCGAGAACGATTCCGCGGGTGCGTCTGATCGAATGTACCGTATGACCTGCACGCCGTATATCCCAGGATGAATTCCGTCCACGACAAATCTACCGTCTCGATCCGTTTCGGCGCGGAGTTCCTCCGGCGCTGCGTCGGATCGTTGATCCCGCCGGATAAACAGTGACAAACCGGATAGCGGCACGTTGTCGGCCATGACCATGCCGGACAGGCAAGAAGTCCCGCTCGCCAGGTCAAAATCAAACCGAAGAGTTTCGCCTTCCGCAATTTCGAAGTGATGGTCAATCTCGCGCAAACCAACTTTCCCATAGCTGCTCGCGTGCCGGACCACACGCACGCCGTAGCGTCCCGGCTGGACTCCATCGAGCCGATATTCGCCCGACTCATTCGTCCACGCTGTGTAGGAACCGAAGGTTTTCGCGTCGAAATCGCGTTGAACCTCGACCTTCTGCCCGCGTAACGGCTCGCCTTTCATGGTCAGCTTTCCTTCAACGGAGCTTCCGCCATGCTGGGGCAGCCGAATCTCCAAATCTTTGATGTTCTCCTGCGGACCTACAGAAACTTTCACCGGTTGTGGATTGGGCGCGACTATCATGCCCATCGTGTACGCGTGGATCTCATATTCGCCCGCGGGCAGGCAAGGAAAATGGAACCGACCGGAGAAATTGGAACGCGTCTTAACGCCCGAGGTCATGCGCCCATCCAATTCGTGAACGCCGACCATACCTTCTGACCAGTTTGGCTCGGGAAATAAGACGGGGATCGCGGAGTTTGTTGGCACCGCGATTAGAATGGCCTGACGCATACCGTTTGGCGTTGGAGATACGACACGTCCCTCAATCGAACCAGACGGCGTCATTGTAAGCCTGATGGGTTGCGGCGAATTGGGCGCAAGAGGTCCAGCGATAGAACTGACCATATCGTTGGTGATCGCCTGAACCTGGACCGGCTCCCTATCGAAACGGTCGAGCAAAAAGTTCCCGTCGTTGTCACTTATCGATTTGGAACTGCCGCCGGGCATCCCCCAACGGTTTTGTTGTTGATACACATCGCCCTTTGTCTGCGCCACAACGCACGCACCTCGCACCGGATTGCCGGATTCATCGTTGATGTGACCCGCAACGCGCCATACCGGATCGATTGTAAAGTCTATGTCGTGGTAATCGTTTCCCGGCTCTACGCGAATCTCTTTTGCGGGCACAGCGGGAGATTGCGCAACGCCAAGCGAATAGGTACCTGCGGCAAGGCCGCGTATAGTATACGAGCCATCATCGCCGATGTGCGCGTATCGCTTGGCGAAGTTGTGTGTCTCCTTTGCGCTAACGCTGTATCTGTATATTCCAGGCGCCTGCGACACATGACCGGAGATTGACGCGCCGCGCACAACGACCACTTCAGCCGAAGAGACATCGCATGTAACAGGCACGGTTTGCGCAGGATCGCGTAGTGCAAAGTCCGATTTCTCCGGCTGTATCTTGTAGGTCCCAGCGGTGAGGTTTTGAAGTGTGAATACGCCATTGAGACCCGTAATGCTTTGCGTTTGAGCAGTCTGACCGTCAGACACGAGGGTTGCGGAAACTTGAATGCCGGCGACCCCTTGCCGCGTATCGTCCACGACTGTTCCGCTAACGGCAAAGCCTTCGCGTCGCTTCAAGATGATTTCTACGTTCTCTGTCTCGACCGGCACACCGGAGAACA
Organism: Candidatus Hydrogenedentota bacterium; assembly: GCA_013359265.1. Classification (NCBI taxonomy): domain Bacteria; kingdom Pseudomonadati; phylum Candidatus Hydrogenedentota; species Candidatus Hydrogenedentota bacterium. Next base: position 309,553 of record JABWCD010000006.1, on the reverse strand, counting down.
CCTGCTCTACAAAGTTGCTGGCCATGACGCGCAAGTCGTAGACCCCTCGCACCAGATTCTTGAATGCGAAGCGACCTGTTTCATCTGTTGTTGTGGTGTTAATTCCTCCCCAGAGGCCCCAGGACAATGGAATATCATATGTTTCACAACTGGGCATAACTTGTGCGTTTGGCAAGGGGTTTCCGCTTTCGTCGTGAACGGTTCCCGCTATCGAAAACAACTCGTATAGGGGAATTTCAATGAACTGATCGAACAGCCACGGAGAGTCATCAACTCGAAAGTTGCCGGCAAGATTGCCTTTTGACGCCGACACCTCATATGACCCGTAATACCCAGTGGCCTCTCCGCGCAGCGGAAAACCCCTGAACTCAAACTCACCGGCCGCGTTGGTGGTTGTCGTACGCGTGTAGGCGCCCTTGCTTGTGCCGGAATTGCCAGATTTCTTGTCTGTGCTCGTAAGCTCATTCGGCCATTCGCGCTGAGCAATCGTGACCGTGGCCCCCGCAAGGGCTTGACCTTGCGCATCGACCGCGATCCCACGAATGCGACCCTGCGGTATATCGCCCACCGTAGCCGAAACGTGTTCCTGCTTTGTTGACGCGGGACTCGTTTCAGAGGGCTCAGCACGGGCGTGGGCGGTGGTGTCTTCCGTGGATGGGCGCTTTCCGACGTCGGTGTTATCGCTCGGCGCTTGCGATTGTACGTTGCTGCTCCGCAACTTGCCTTTTGCGTGCAGCAGTCCCTGAAGGGTTGCGACAGCCACGAGCCCAACTATCGCGATGGATGCGAACTTCAGAATTGTCACCCCGCTAACGAGCGACGTGGCCGCCCCGGACGTCGAGTATCCAGGCACGCGCGCGCCCAGCATCCCCATCACGAGATTTGTCTCCTGCTTCCGATCGGATCTGACTCCCAGTTCGTCTCCGATAATATCGACCATGCGTTGTCCAAGAGCAACGCGTGCGCGTTGTAGACGCTTGGCTGCGGCGTCTGGAGTTACGCCGAGTAACTGTGCAATCGCGCGGGTCCGCTTACGCGAAAAGTAGTAAAGCATAAGCACTTCCCGCATCTCAGGATCGAGCTTCGAGATCTGTTCCCATAGCGTCTGATACAGTTCTTCACGCTCAAACGCAGGCGCGCTTGCCGGTTCAGTGTCCGATGCCGGCGTGCCGGACTCTCGCGTTCGCTTGCGCAGCAGGTCAAAGCAGCGGTTCTTTGCTACGGTGACGAGCCAAGCCCCCAGATTCGTCGCCACCGCCAGCTTGTCCCGCGCCTCGAATGCCCGTAGAAACGTGTCCTGCACAACGTCGTCCGCGTCGTGCGGGTTGGAAAGGTACGCCAGCGCAACGGCCCTGATGACGTGCACGTAGCGGTCGACAATGACGCGGAAACTCGCGTGGTCCCCCGCCCGCACCCGGCGAAGCACGGCGGCATCGGAATGGAATGGCCAAGAAGTAAGCATGGCGTTCTGCGCTCCTTTGCATAATAAACGCTGGAGCGCGGAAAAGTGGACAAATACCGACCTCTACAACCCGGAGTCTATTTGCGTTTCCGCCAGTAACCAGGGCGGCGGCTATGGTGAGCAACCGCAAAAATCTGAATCTGCTCGCCTGCTACCGTGTAAATGATTGAGTATGGGAAACGGCGCATATGGAGGCGACGTTTACCATAGCGCCAGGCTGAGCCGAGGTAAGGATGTCGCAGGAGCAAATCGACGGCATGCTCGAATTCCGACAGAAACCTTTGCGAGAACGCGGCGCCGGCGCGGTCCATACAAAAACTTGCCGCATCCCGAAGGTCTTCACGCGCCTCAGGATGCAGCCAGTATTTCATCGAAATTCGTTCTTTAGACTGGCAAGTGTTTCCGGACCGGAAACTAATGTTACGGAACCGCTCTCGAATTCCGCGTATCGCCGCTCCACTTCTGCGGCCCAAGCATCTTCAACCTCCGGATCCATATCCAAACTGCTTATCAGCCGCTCAATCAGGCGTGCCCGCTCTGCCGCGGGCAATCCGAGCGCTTCTGCTTCAATTGCTTCTACCGACAGAGACATCGTGTATTTCTCCTCGTGCGAAGGGCCTCTATATCGCCGAACACGATTCACAAGTTTACGTATAAATAGTATGCAATTAGCCGCCTTTTAACAAGAGGTGAACCAACGTCGCTCATTCTGATAGATTCCGGAACGCGCGAAACTTATCAAGGGAAATCGGAATGAAGCTACAACTTCCCGTGTGTGCCGGCGTACTGTTCGTAATCTGCCTGTTCTTGATGACTGGCGCACCCACGTTGGCTGACGAAGGCACTCCCACTCAAGGTGTCAACCTCTTCGACCGCTCCAATCTCGTTGCGTGGTGCATCGTCCCGTTCGACGCAAAGCAGCGCGGACCGGAGGCCCGCGCGGAAATGCTCGCGCGCATGAACCTCTTCAAATTTGCCTACGACTGGCGCGCGGAACACATCTCCACGTTCGACGAGGAACTTGAAACGCTCAAGCGCTGGAACATCGAACTCAGCGCGTTCTGGTTCCCCGGCGCGCTGAATGACGAAGCCAAAACTATCCTGGACGTGTTGAAGCGCCATGACGTCAAGACAGAACTGTGGGTATCGCAAGGTTTCGGCGACGTGCAATGCACGCCGGAGGAACACAAACAACGCATCGACGCCGCGGTGCTCGCCCTGCGTCCCATCGTCGACGCTGCCGCCGCCATCGGCTGCAAGGTCGGCCTCTACAATCACGGCGGGTGGTTTGGCGAACCGGAGAACCAAATCGAAATCATCAAGGCGCTCAACGCGCCGAACGTCGGCATCGTCTACAACCTGCACCATGGCCACGCGCACCTCGACCGCTTTCCGCAACTGCTCCAGGCGATGCTGCCGTACCTCTATTGTCTCAACCTCAACGGCATGTCGAAAGACGCCGAAGCGAAGGGCCTGAAAATCATGCCCATCGGCAACGGCGATCTCGACCTCGCGTTGCTGCGCACCATCCGCGACAGTGGCTACAAGGGTCCCATCGGCATTCTTGGCCACACGATGGACGACGCCGAACAAACGCTGCTCGACAATCTCGATGGACTCGAATGGCTCGTGCCGCAGCTCGACGGCGCGCCTCCGAAGGGGACCCGCCCGCACTTCCGCGTAGGCGCGAAAGAAGCGCGCGTCGAAATCGAAGACCCCACGCGCCGCACCGCACTACCTGAATTTCAGGTCATTCCTGCCGCCCATGCCGATTCGCTCACGCCCGCGCAACCGCTTCCCGCCAACTACTACGCGACGTGGAACCGATCGCACGGCGGCAATCACAACACGCGCTACGCGCCGCTTACGCAAATCACCAAAGCCAATGCGTCGCAACTAAAGAAAGTCTGGGAGTACCGCTCCGGCGACGGCCCGGCAAACGTCCAAAGCAACCCGATCATCGTCGATGGCGTCATGTACGCGCCGACCTCCGGACAACATGTCGCCGCCGTCGACGCCACGAACGGCAATGAGTTGTGGCGATTCAAACCCGACGGCCAACCCGCATTCCGAGGCCTTACCTTTTGGCCCGGCGCAGGCGATCTCGGCCCGCGACTGCTGTTCAGCGCCGGAAACTGGCTGTACGCGCTCGATCCGAAAACCGGCCAGCTCTGTGCGGACTTCGGCGATCACGGTAAAGTCGTGACCGGCGAAGTCCGCATCGCGCCCGCCGTTTTCAAGAACGCAATTGTCGTCGCAAACTACCTGCGCGACGTCTCGGCCTACGACCTCGCAACCGGCCAACCACTCTGGACCTTCCACACCATCCCGCACGACGGCGAATACGCGCGCGACACGTGGACCGATCCCGAGGACGGCGCGAACTGCTGGGGCGGCATCGCGCTCGACGATCAACGCGGCATCGCCTACGTCTCGACCGGTTCGCCGAAACCAAACTTCGCCGGCAACACGCATACCGGCCAGAATCTATTCGCAAACTGCGTCATCGCGCTCGACGCACTGACCGGCAAGCGCCTCTGGCATTTTCAGGAACTGCGCCACGATATCTGGGACCTTGACATCCCCGCGCCGCCGATGCTTGTCTCGTTCAATTGGCAGGGCAGGAAAGTCGACGCCGTCGCGCAGTTCACCAAGATCGGCAACACGCTCGTCCTCGATCGCGTCACGGGCGAGAGTCTCTTCCCCATTCGTTTGCGCCGCGCGCCCGTCTCCACCGTGCCCGGCGAACGCACCTGGCCTTACCAACCCGACATCGACCTTCCGCAACCCTTCGCGCGCCAACAGTTCACGCTCGACGACGTGACCGATCGCACCGAGAACGCGCACGCGCATGTTATGAAACAACTCGCCAACGCGAGCTACGGCTGGTATCAACCCATGATCGAAAACAAGCCCGTCGCGCTCTACGGGTTTCACGGCGGCGCCGAGTGGACCGGCGGCTGTTTCGATCCGAATACCGGCCGTGTGTACGTGTCGAGCAACCACGTCCCTTGGATCGTCACGCTCTTCCGCCCCGACGACGTAGTCCGCGATCCGAACGCCCCGCCGACCAAGGGCCAGCAACTTTACGAGGCGAACTGCCTGCGCTGCCACGGCCCCGATCGCTATGGCGTCGGCACGAACCCTCCCTTGCAGGGCCTCAACCGCCGCCTCAAGGACGACGACGTGCGCAACCAGATCAAGAATGGCAAGAACCTTATGCCGTCATTCGCGACACTCACCGACGAGGAAGTCAACGCGCTGATCGAGTTCCTGTTCCTCCGCGATGTACCCGAATCCGCGAAGCGTCCCGCCGCGACAGGCGGCGTCCCGCGCTTCACGCACAATGGCTATCCGCGCCTCAGCGACGACGAAGGCTACCCCGGCTGCAAACCGCCCTACGGCACGCTGAACTGCATCGACCTCGCGTCCGGCAAACTCGTGTGGCAGGTGCCTCTCGGCATCTATCCCGATCTCGCGTTCTGGGGCGACGACAACACCGGCGCGGAAAACTTTGGCGGTCCTTCCATCACCGCCGGCGGCGTGATTTTCTGCGCGGGCGCGGCCGATCTGAAATTGCGTGCGTTCGACGCCGACAACGGCGCCGTCCTGTGGGAACACGACCTTCCCTTCGGCGGATATGCGCCCCCAACCATCTATGAAGCCAACGGCAAAGAATACGTCGTTATCGCGGCCACCGGCGGCGGCAAGCTAGGCACAGAACTTGGCGACGCGTACGTCGCGTTTGCGCTGGATCAGAATTGATCCTGTCAAACTGCGTGCCGGGGGTTAGGGTGGGGCGAGGCTCCGTCCGAGCCGCCAGTCAAGTCACTTTTGTTTCGGCTCGGACGGAGCCTCGCCCCACCCCGGCGGCACGGTTCAAGCCTGTCCGTATGGCGTGACGCGATCCAGGCGCCGCTGCAATTCATTTGCATAGCGCCTGCCCAATGTTCCCTCGTGTTCGCTCGCCCATTTCGTCAACGTGATGCTACCGCGCGGTGGCGCATCGACATAGAGCAACCCCGCCATAATCGCCCCAATTTCCTCCCACGTCAGCACGATGTCGCCCGTAAGTAAACTCGCCGCACGACTCGCCGCGTATCCCATCGCAGCCGGCATAGACACAATTCGCCTGCGCACGCCAATCGCGGTTGCGACCGCTTCAACAAGTCCGCGATACGTGAACGTCTCAGGACCAATCCCATTTACAACACGGTTTTCTGTCTCCGACGCCAGCTCCACGGCAAGGTCCGCAAAATCCTCGACGTGAATCGGCTGAACCTTGTACTCCCCATCGCCAAATACACCAAAGATCGGAAAACGCCGCAGCGCCCATGCGATATTGTTAATCAGAATGTCCGCGCCGCCGAACAATACGGCAGGACGCAAGATCGCGTGCGAAAGCCCCGTTTCCCGCAACGCATCCTCCACCTGCGCCTTCCCGCGAAAATACTCGAACGGCGAGTCCCGCGAGGGATTCGTAATGCTCACGTGCACCACGCGCCCAACGCCCGCCCGTTTCGCCGCGTTGAACAAGACAGCACTGTTGTGGACCGCCTCCGCAAACGTGAAATGTTTACAGTTGAACCGCACCCAATACGTGTTGACCAACACATCCACGCCGAGCAATGACTTTTCCAACGCGCAGGTATTAGAGAAGTCGAGCGGCCACGCCGGAACGCGCCCCCCAAACGGGTTCCCTCGCGACCCCGAATTGGTCAGCGTCGCCACATCGCAACCTTTGTCCAAAAGCCGCTGCGCGATGTATCGCCCGCTATACCCGTACGCGCCCGTCACAACGCATCTACGAAATGTTCCGCCCATTGCGCGCAACCTCAACCCCCTGTAAACCGTGTCAACGCGCCGCCACGAATTTCAGAGCGCCGGTCGTTCCCGCGAGCGTGCATCGCGCTCCAGCCGCCGGATCCGGCCAGTCGCAGCCCAACCTGCTTTATGAAGGGAAAACGGTTAGAGGCGCGACCACACGACATCGAGCACCGCGAACGCTGCGTCGAGTTCAGCCTCGGTGATCGTCAGCGGCGGGCTCACGCGCAGCACTTTTCCCGCGAGCGGGCCGAGGAAGTGCACACCTTTGCCGTTTGCGCCGCGGTAGGCCTCGAGCACCGCGCTTTGCGCGGTGGCGTCGTCGGCCATTTCAATGCCGTAGACAAGGCCTTCGCCGCGCACGTCGTTGATAAACGAAAACCTATCCATTGCCTTGCGCAACTTCTCACCGATGACCTGCGCCATCGCGCGGCAATGCTCGACAACGCCTTCTTTCTCGAAGACATCGAGCGTCGCACACACCGCCGCGCACGCGTGTGGATTGCCGCTGAACGTGTCGGACGCTTCGCCGTATGTAAGCGAATCGATCAGATCGGCGCGCCCCACGACCGCCGCCGCAGGTTCGCCGTTCGCGAGTCCCTTGCCCAAGACGACAAGGTCAGGTTCGACGCAATAGCTTTGGTAGGCAAACATGTTTCCGGTTCGGCCGTGGCACGACTGCACCTCGTCGAAGATGACGGCGACATCATGCGCGCGGCACCAATCCTGCAACAGTTTGTGATACCACTGGGGCGGATGCCAGGAGCCTTTTGCGCCGAGGTAAGGTTCGGTAATCAACAGCGCGATGCGGCCGCCGCACTCGCGCGCGACCGTATCGAGTTCGTTCTCGTAGAACGACGCGGGCCGGTCGTCCTTCATCGGGAAGGAAATGAACCGGACGTTCGGATTCGGCGACGATTCGCCGCTCACGTCGCCGGCGAGGCCCTTCTTGCCGTGGAATCCGCCGCGAGTCGCCAGCATGATCGGGCAATCCGGCTTCTTGTGCAGCGCGCACCACATCGCCTTTTGGATGCCCTCGGAACCGCTTGCCGCCCACAACACCTTGCGCTGCCCGGGCATGTCCATGCAGCGCACGAGGCGTTCCGCGGCCTCGACCTCGATTTCAGTCACCATGTTGTACGACGTGCGCGGCAACTCCGCGCAATAATGGCGATAGCGCTCCTCGAACAGCGCGTGGCTATGCCCGAGGTTCGACACCAGTACGCCCGACGTGAAATCGATCAGTTCGTGGCCGTCGACCGTCCACAGGCGCGCGCCCTTCGCACTCGCGATCACCACCTGCGTCGGCGTGAAGGTACGCTGTCCGCGCCCATTTATCGCATCCAGCCGCGCGCGAATTGCATTGCCGCGCGGTTCATTTTCGTGTTCAATCGACTGCGCCATCGGCTTCCTACTGACTCCTGACTTCTATTCGCTCAAATGTAATACATACTCGATTGCGCGCGCGTCATCAGGTCTCGGACCGTGACGCGTTCGAGCACGTCCTCGATGCCTCCGGCCACTTCCTTCCACGCCCCGCGCAGATCGCGCCCGTGCGCGTCGTCCACCGGCAACGGATCGAGCACGGCGCCGTCGATCGCGCGCACGATGTTGAGCAGCGTAATGTCGTCCGGCGAACGGCCCAGCAGATATCCACCCTGTGACCCGCGCACGCTGCGCACAATGCCTGCCCGCTTGAGTTGCAGCAGAATGTGTACGAGGTACTTTTCGGGGATGCCGCGCTGCTCCGCGATGTGCTGCGACGTCACCGGCGCCGCGGTATGCTCGCGCAACGCAAGCTCCACCACGGCCCGGCACGCATATTCACAGCGAGACGAAATGTTCATTCCCGGATTCCAGCCCCAAGTTGGCGAATTATCGGCGCGGGATGCCGGGTATGTCAAAGCGGATTCGGGAATCGGGTCTTGGGTATCGCGAATTCAACCGCTCTCGACGCTGCCCTTTGTCAATTCATGCGGCTACGTTCGGAGCGGCAATTTGTATTCTTCTCATCCAAAATCCAGAATCTAACTCCAAAATCGAGGGAGGGCCAGTTCCCATGTCCTGTAATCCGTTCAATCGTGCCGCGCTGCTCATGCTCGCCGCGCTCATGGCAGTGCCGTCATACGCGAAAGTCACGTTCGAGTCGCTCCTGAAGGAGATGACCGATCTCGAAGCGCTGACGTATTTCCCCGATCCGGCGTACACGACGAAGCAGTTCTCGAGCTACGACCGGAATTCGACCGATCCCAGGGTGCTCACCGACGAGAATTGGTTCGCGAACGGTGACCGCGGAAAGTACCTGCGGGAAGAGGAACGCAATGGCGCGAAGGAATACGTCCTGATGGACGCCGACGGCCCCGGCGCCATCGTACGCTTCTGGTCCGCAAATCCGGTCGACGCCGGCATCGTGCGCATTTACCTTGACAAACAGGACAGGCCAGTTTTCGAAATGCCTCTCACGGACATGCTCGGCGGAGGCGGAATGCCGTTCATCAAACCGATCTCGATAGAAGTCTCGCGCGGCTGGAATTCGTATTTGCCGATCCCCTACGCAAAACACTGCAAGGTCACAACGAGCAAGCCGGACTTTTACTATCAGATCAATTATCGGACGTATAAGAAAGGTACCAAGATACCCACCGTTTCGATGAAGTTCCTGCAATCGCACCGAAACGAAATAGAAGAGGTGGGACGAGCACTGGCCAGTCCCGGTGAGCCGCCGTACTTTGAGTATCAGCACTCCGAACGATACAACTCCGAAATGTATCAGTCGACCCAAGTAGATATTCCGTTGCTAGTCAAGCCGGGCGAATCGGACGATCTTGTCAATACCCAAGGTCCGTCCGGTGAGCCGATACGTGGACCTCGGGCCGTTACTGGCCTGGAAATGACGCTCGATGGAAATGTCACCGACCAAACGCTCCGCAAAACGTTGATACAGATGATTGCGGACGGCCAGGAAACCGTCCTCGCTCCGTTGGGCGATTTTTTTGCCTCTGCCCCCGGATTGAATCCATATCAATCGGTATGCTGCGGCATTTTGGAAGACGGGACAATGTACAGCTACTGGGTAATTCCATTCCAAAACGAACTTGTCATACGTCTCCGAAACCTGGGTGACGCAGAAGTCCGTGGTAACGCGAAGCTCACAACCGGATCGTACAAATGGACCAAGAACTCCATGTACTTCCATGCCGGTTTCCGCTCGGAGTACCCGATCAAAACGCGCCCGCGGCAGGACTGGACATTTCTCGAAGCAACCGGCAAGGGCCGCTTTGTCGGCACGATGCTGCACGTGACGAACCCTGTGAAGGACTGGTGGGGCGAGGGAGACGAAAAAATCTATGTCGACGGCGAATCGTTTCCCAGCCACTTTGGCACGGGTAGCGAAGACTACTTCGGGTACGCGTGGTGCTGTCCTGAAAAGTTCGTGCATGCGTATCACAATCAGCCGCGCTGCGACGGACCCGGCAATTACGGCCACACCTGCGTAAACCGGTTTCACATCGTCGACAATATTCCGTTTACGAAGTCATTCAAGTTCGACATGGAAGTCTGGCATTGGGCGGAGACGGAAATCGCGATGGCGGAGACGGCGTACTGGTACGCGATGCCCGGCGGTTCCGATACCTTCGCCGAACTGACCGCCGACAATCTGAGCATCATCGCCCCGCCGCCGCCCCCCGCGCCCAAGAAGGTCCAGGGCGCGCTCGAGGGCGAGGACCTCAAAATCATCGATCGCACCGGCGGTGTGTCCGAGCGGCAAGACTTCAGCGACGCGATGAGCGGCGGCGCACACCTCTGGTGGCGCAATGGGAAGGTGGGCGACACATTGACGCTCGCCGTGCCGGTCGACCAAGCCGGCACGTACGAGGTTGTCGCGGTGTTCACCAAAGCCGTCGACTACGGCATCCACACGCTGACAATCAACGGCAAGGAAGCCGTCAAGGACATGGATTTGTTCAATAACGGTGTCATTCAAACGCCCGAACAAAACCTCGGCGCGTTCGACCTCAAACAGGGCGACAACACGATCATGGTCACTATCACCGGCGCAAACACGAAGGCCGAGAAAGGCTATATGTTCGGATTGGATTATCTACGTCTGGCGCCCGTGAAGTAATCGAGACGGTAAATGGAGCACCGGCGTCCCGCCCGTGCTCCCTTCACCGCCGGCTCCATCAATCAGTGCTTCCGTGAGAAGCCGATAAAGCTGGTCTCCGGCGGCTTCAATCCGCCCTGCGCCGCGTGCCGCGCCATTTGCCCGCGGTGGTGGGAACCGTGCGTCACAAGGTGATTGAGGATGTCGAGCACTACCGATTCCATCGCCTCGCCGTTCAGTCGCGTATAACGGAGCACCCGGTGTAGGTCGCTCTCCAACTGCTCCGCGTACCGTTCCTTCACGCGCGACGCAATCGCCTCGAGCTCCGGTTTCGTCAACGTGGAAAACACGTCGCCGCGCAGTTCCTCGCCGTAAATCCGCTGAAACCAAATCTGTTCGGCGAGGTAAATGTGCGAAATCGTCATCGTGAGGAAGTCGTCCTTCGCCGCGTGCGCGTGCACGAAGTCCAACCACGTGCGATTGGCCCAGCACGTGTACGCGACAAGCCGATCAAGATTATCCATGGTGCGCCTCCGCCGGTTTGGCCGGACAACATGCTACAGTATGCGCCCGATGTCCTCCATATACCTCATCGATGCGTACAACGTCATGTACCAATGCCCGCAGCTTCGGCCGTTGGCGCGGCGCGATTTCGAGGCGGCGCGCGACGCCCTCGTCGATCGCGTATCCCGCTACTGCGGCACCACGGGCGAACCCGCGAAGGTCATCTTCGATGGACGCGGCCGCACACCCGAACTGCACACGCCCTACCGTGGCGCACCCGGCCTCGAAGTGATTTACAGTCCCGGTCACCTCACGGCCGATGCCGTCATCGAGCGCGAAGTGTACTCCGCGCACAACCGCCGCGAGATCGTCGTGGTCTCCGGCGATCGCGGCATCCGCGATTTATGCCGCGGCCTGGGATCGCTCGTCATGGCTCCGGAACACTTCCTGAATATGATCGACGAGGTCTTGACGCGCTCGTCCGCCCACCTGCGCACATCGTACGAACGTTTCTCCACCAACCTCCTCGAAGACCGCCTGCCGGACCATGCCCGCGAGAAGCTTACGAAGCTGAAGAAAAAGTTGAAGGACAAATAGCACTGGGCTTTTGCGCAACGCGTCCGTCGCCGCCGCGGCGCCTTCCGTTCATGCGCGTCGGCCCGATGTATAACGTTAGCGTCGACTCGCATCCTGGTCCGATGCTCCGCGCGGCCGGTCCCGGAATCCGCATGCTATACTGGTGTAACCTGCAAGACACGGGAGCGCCAGCCATGACGAACGAAGACAAGCGCGGGTTTACCCGGGTCGTCACGCACATCGAGGCGGAGGTGACCGAAGATGGCGGCTCGGCGGTGGCCTGCAGCGTCGACAACGTCAGCCTGAGCGGCGTCATGATCGCCGGCGGCCACGGCATGACGGAAGGCGCGTCGTGCTCGGTGCGGCTGATTCTGCGCGGCGCGGAACCGCCGATCGCCATTGCGACGAAGGGGCTGATACTGCGCGTGCGCCCTGATCGCTGCGCAATCGAATTCCGCGAAATCGACGGCGAAAGCTTCGAGCACCTGCGCAGTCTCGTGCGACTGAATGCGGAGGACACCGGGCACGTCGAGGATGAGTTCGACGCGGGCTTCGGAATCAAAAGGCGGTAACGGACTGCGCGAGGCCGCACAATGTGGACGGTGAACAACACGCGCATCGAAGTTGTCCAGGGCGACATCACCAAGGAACATGTCGACGCGATCGTGAATGCCGCAAATTCCCGGCTTGCGGGCGGCGGAGGCGTAGACGGTGCGATTCATCGCGCGGGCGGCCCGGCGATCATGGCGGAATGCCGCAAGCTCGGTGGCTGCGACACGGGCGACGCGAAGATCACTACGGGCGGGGACCTTCCCGCGAAATACGTGATTCATGCCGTCGGCCCCGTATACCACGGCGGAGGCAAAGGCGAAGCGGAACTGCTCGCAAGCTGCTACCGTCGCAGCCTGGAAGTCGCCGCCGAGAATGGACTGAAATCGATCGCCTTTTCCGCGATCAGTTGCGGAGTCTACGGCTATCCCATTCCCGAAGCGGCGCGGATTGCGATGTCGGCAGTGAAGGGTTTTGTTGGATCATACACGCAGGTCGAGTTGGTTCGGTTTGTGCTCTTTAGCGAGGACGTGCTACAGATTTTCAAGCATGTGGCAAATGACATCCTGTAGCAGTTCGTACGGCAGTAGTCCAATTGTCTGGGCTGATCTGGAGTATAGGGCGGTGAGTGAAGCAGTCGATTCAAATGAGTTCTATTCTCCAACGTTTGGATTTAAGGTGACAAAACCCGGCCAGTGGCGTTTCATTTGCGCGGACGAGTACATGCGCCACGTTCAAACAGTTACGTCGAACGATGAAATGTTCTTAAGGTATGCAAACGTGCCACTGATGTCTGCAGCAAAGTACGAAGAACCTCACCCGGATCTGAATCCTTCCATAAAGGTCCAGGTCAAACCAAACCGCAGCGGGCCAATAAATGCAAAGGAAATGGCAGGAATTCTGCTGGATCTAATGCGTAGATTCGCGGATGATTTTGCTGCCGAAGGTCCGGACGATTGTACGGTTGGCGGCGCCGCTGCCGTGCGAACTGTTGCGACCTACACGATGGGCACAGTAGACGGTCAATCGTTTCCGGTGTACTCCGAATTATGGGTCGTACCCAGGGCTTCGCAATATTTTCTAATTGCCGTCAGTCGGCGTCAGGACGCACCTCAATCTGACGTTGAAGATTTGAGGCATCTGGTCGAATCCATCTGTTTCGAGTAAGTCAGCTTACGTCAATTCAGCGCGACGTCTTCTCGCCCGGTGCGCCGTCCCACGTGCCGCCCGGGCCAAACGAATAGCGATACGTTTCCTTCCCGGTCACGTCGGTGCGAATGTTCGCCGGCGCGGCCTCCGCTTCCGTGCGCGTCGAGAAGCGTTCACCCTGCTTGATGCGAAACGAGTACTGCACATACCCCACGTAGCCGCGTTCGCCCTGGCTGCCGCGCGAAACCGGCACCGCCTCGAGCGCCTGGTGCGACTCGTACTCCTTCACCTGCTTGTAATACTTCCCTTGCAGGCCCTGCTCGTCCTCGAACTGGATGTCGCCGTACCGGTTCTCGACATTCATCCGTTTCATCTCGGTCTTTCCGACCGCATCGAGCCGCGTCATCACGCGGTCCGAGAAGCTCTCGTACCCCTCCGGCTTTTCGCCGATGCCAAAGTCGTACTTCACCTTCTCGACCACGCTTCCGCCGCCGTCGCTCCGGCACGCGGAGGAAACCATAAGCAAAGCAACCAGGCCGGCAATTCCTGCAAAAACGCGCATAGTCATATCTATTACCCGCAATTTGAACGTGAAACCTACCGCAAGGATCGAATGATACCAAAAAACGCGGAAGCGCGGCGAATGTGCACACGCTGGATTAGCCCCACCCGGAATTGTAGTGGCCGTCGCGTTCACGTACCATCCCGCGCATGAAAACCAATCGATCGAGTGGCATTCTGTTACACCCAACCTCCTTCCCCAGTCCATACGGCATCGGCGATCTTGGCGATTCGGCCTATCGTTTCGTCGAGTGGCTCGAGCGCGCGGGGCAACGCGTCTGGCAGGTGTTGCCGTTGGGGCCGACGGGCTACGGCGATTCGCCGTACCAAAGTTTCAGCACCTTCGCGGGGAACTGGCTGCTGATCAGTCCCGAGCGCCTGGTGGCCGATGGCATCCTGCCGATGTCCGCGATCGCGGACGCGCCGGCGTTTCCAGCGGACAAGGTCGATTTCGGCTGGGTAATCGACTGGAAGCGGAAGTTGCTGCAGCAAGCGGCGGACGCCTTCTTCGACAACGTCAAGCATTCGGACCACGAAGCGTTCGATACGTTCTGCCGCGAGAACGACCGCTGGCTGAGCGATTACACGTTTTTCATGGCCGCGAAAGAAGCGCAGGGCGGTCTCCCGTGGAACCAGTGGGAAGAGGGCATTGCGAAACGCTACGGCCTTTCGCTGCACGAATGGGGCACGCGGCTGGCCGTGCCGATCCGCACGCTGAAGTTCGCGCAGTTCCAGTTTTTCAAACAATGGACCGCGCTCAAACATTTCGCGAACGAGCGCGGCGTGCGCATCCTCGGCGACATTCCCATCTACGTCGCACACGACAGCGCGGACGTGTGGGCGCACCCCGAGTTGTACGAACTCGACGACGCGGGCAACCCGACCGTCGTCGCGGGCGTGCCGCCGGATTATTTCAGCGCAACCGGCCAGCTCTGGGGCAACCCCATCTATCGCTGGGACCTGCACGCCGAGCATGGATACGACTGGTGGATCGAACGCATCCGCGCAACGCTGCGTCTCGTCGATTGGATTCGCATCGATCACTTCCGCGGCTTCGAGGCGTACTGGGAAGTCCCCGCCGGCGAGCCAACCGCCGTGAACGGGCGCTGGGTGGACGGCCCGCGCGATGCGCTGTTTCACGCCGTGCGCAACGCGCTGGGCGACGTGCCCGTCGTCGCGGAGAACCTCGGCGTGATTACGGACGAGGTCGAAGCGCTGCGCAAACGCTTCGGGTTTCCCGGCATGGCCGTGCTGCACTTCGCGTTCGGGAAAGACGCCGCGCACTCCGGCCTGCTCCCGCACAAATGGGAACGCGACACCGTCGCCTACACCGGCACCGCGGACAACGACACGACCATCGGCTGGTGGAAGGCCGAGGGCGGTTCGACACAGGACCGCAAAGCGGTGAAAGCCGCACGCGCCTACGCGAAACAGTATCTTGACACCACCGGCAAAGACATCCAATGGGTATGCATCCGCGCCGTCATGGCCTCCGTCGCGGATACGGCGATTTTCCCGTTGCAGGACGTGATGGGACTGGACACCGACGCGCGCATGAACCTGCCCGGCAGTTTCGGCGGGCATAACTGGACCTGGCGCTACACCGCCGAACAACTCACCGACGAATCGGCAGACAAACTGCGCGGCCTCGCGGAGATTTACGGTCGACTGCTGCCGGAACAATGAGCGCTTCATTGACGCTGCGGAGTTTCCGTTACCACCGCTCTTGAAAGAATTGATCGCGCGCCACCGGCTACATCGTCCGGCCTGTGAGCAGGATGCTTCCCAGCACGATGATCAATGGCGCCACAAACAACGACCACAATACGACAAGCAACACCGAAGCCGTTACAATTGCCCACCTCGGCGCGCGGAGTTTCGCGTACTTCTTGATCGCCGGCGGCAACGCGGCCATCGCCACCGCGCCGAGAATCGCAATCGTCCACACAATCGGCAGGTGCGAGCCCGACACACTCGGCTCCGCGCGCGCGCATGCGGCCGCCAAACCGAACACCACAGCGAACCGCAAACAACACTCCGGCCCCAACCGCCCCCAAATCGTACCGTGCCTCATGCGAAGTCCCTCCACCACGGAACGAACCAAGTGTAGGCCATCGACACGCAATCCCGCGACCGCGCCGCGTACGCGCCGTGTCAGGCCCCTTACGCGTTACGAAGTTTCCACTTCGTGATGCGTTCTTGAAATGGAATTACTCGTTTACTCGTTACGAAGTTTCCACTTCGTAACGCACTCTTGAAAAGCTCTGCTTTGCCTCATTCACGATTTCAGCGCACCCCACGGGGGCATGACAACGACTCGCACAACCAAGTGCCGCGGGCGCACAACGCGCCCTTCACCTCTTAGCCCAGGCCGTTGCACTCCGGACGTGAAGCCGTCTTGCAAGACGAGGGGTACACGGTTGACAAAAAGTGCGGTTGGAGAGTGATTCCTGCGAAACGACCTCTGTTTAGTTAACGAATAAATCTGCTTTCAGCAGATAGAAAGTCGATTAAATGGAAAAACAAAAATGGTTCCGTGCGCAGTCTTCTGTTAAATGGCGGAAGAGCAAAGCGGAGCTTTTCAAGAGTGCGTTCCCAACTGGAAAGTTGGGAACGAGTACGTAATGGTTCCGTGCGCAGTCTTCTGTTAAATGCCGGAAGAGCAAAGCGGAGCTTTTCAAGAGTGCGTTCCCAACTGGAAAGTTGGGAACGAGTACGTAATGGTTCCGTGCGCAGTCTTCTGTCAAGTGCCGGTAGAGCAAAGCGGAGCTTTTCAAGAGTGCGTTCCCAACTGGAAAGTTGGGAACGAGTACGTAATGGTTCCGTGCGCAGTCTTCTGCTAAATGCCGGAAGAGCAAAGCGGAGCTTTTCAAGAGTGCGTTCCCAACTGGAAAGTTGGGAACGAGTACGTAACGAGTACGTAACCATGTCTCAGGTTGGACAACTACTCGTTAGTAAGCTCTGCTTGGTACCCTCTCGAAAAGCTCCGCTTTGTCTTACCGCGCAACCCCCGGCTACCCGCGCGCATCAGCCCGGCGCATCGCTCGCCTCACCGGCGATCGCTGCGTGCGCCGCGACCCGGAACGCGAGGTCGTCGTAGTCGTTCCTCTCGACCGGCTCCTCCCGCCCGCCGTCGTCGATTCCGTTCCGGCCGATACTGTAAATGACGAACCCGCCGGCGCCGTCCGGAACGTAGCGAACAGGCCGGCCATGAGCGTAATAATCGGCTGGCGCGGCCTCCAGATACGTCGGGATCAGTTCGTCGAGTCCAATTGGCAAACGCCCCTCGGCACGCCGAAACTGCTCTACCGCGATCGCCGCCAATGCAATCTCGATCTGCATGCGTATCTGCGCGTCGGATATTTGGAAGCCGCGAAATGACGGCATCACAATGGCACTCATAGGCGCGAACAGGGACTCCACCTCCGGTGAGTCGCGGAGAATCCGCCGCCTAACGTACGTAGAAGGGGCCTCGCCCGAGTTCGAATACGCGTACAACACGGCCATGCATTCCGCAGTCGGCGAAATTGCAAGGCCCAGCGCGATCCGGGTCGGATCCACCCTACTGCGCATATATTTTTTCGTTTCCAAATCGTTTTCCCCTAGGAAATGTAATTCGTCCCAGACCGAGACCGCCATGGTACGCTCCCCACGCAGTGTGACATCCATAGCGGCACCTTCTTCCAGCGACTGAAGTGTGTGTGCAAATCCTTGCCGCAGATTATCGAGATGGTCGTCTGTCAGCGCGGCCCGATTCATCGCAATTTCGAGCGCGTCGATCGCGTTGCTCAAAATCCCGATACGAGTCCGTTGGGACATGGCCAGCGGCTCGTCTCTTAGCGAATCCTGCAGCGGGAAGAACGCAAGCACAGCGCGTTGCGCCTCCTGTGCATCGCCGTGCATGGCCCAGTGGAGGGTATCGAGCGACAGTTCACGGCCCAACCAGCGAAGTTCTCCCAGATGTTCGAGTTGCGCCCAGTAGCCATCGCTCAATTCTACTGGGTAGCGGCTAGGCTGTGGGCCGCTCTCGGCGATCGCCTTGAGCCTTGGCACGATATGAGTCGTCACGTCGTTCCAGTACGCCTCGCTCATCTGCCACACGTCGTCCGGGATCGGCCCCGAATCCGGGACTTTCGCCTTTCCAACAGCAACGATGCGGTCACTCAGTTCCTCGTGGGCATATTCGTAAAGCGCTGCGCCAGTCGGTGGATTGCGTTTACCACTTTCTCCGGTCCCATCGTCCCGGTAAATGGTGCGATAGTAGAACAAGCCACTTCTCTTCAACTGTTGGTCGTTGACCGCCAAGTACTTTAATGCGACGTTTTTGCTGTCCGGCACGGCAGCGTACGACGCGTCAAGTTCCGCCAACGTCGCAGGCCATCCCCTTCCGCGCAGATAGTCCAAGTACGTCGGTTCGCCGCGCCAGCCGAGCCATATCGCGAAGAGCGCAGTCATGCCGACCGCGATGCGCATGCGCGCAGGCCTTCGTCTCGGCCGCATGGCGTGCTGCGCCGCATCCTGCGCGTTCACCACGCCATGCCGGCGGCGCGCCACGTCGAGCGCGATCGCCGCGTACGGCAGCGGCACAAGCGACGCGTACCCAAGACACATCAACACGAGCAGCGCGTAATTGGAATATGTTTTTGCGTCGTCCGGCAGCGAATCCGGCAATGCCGCGTGCAACAGCCACGCCGCTAACACCCACGCGCAACCCCACCCGGCGACTGCGCGCAACGGTATCGTGCGCGTCCGCCACGCACGCCAGAACGCGCCGATGCACAAGAGAATGGCGCCCGAGAGCGCAATCCAAAGCGCGAAGTGGAATGTCACAGTACTTTGCCACGATTGGGGCAGATCGTGTGGGTACTCGATGATTTGCAGCTCGAGCAGCGCCACCATGATCAAAGGTGTGGACATTACGAGCGTCACCACGTAGAGGACCACGCGCGCGCCCACCGCCGCGAGTGGCCACGCGATCAGCCCGATCAGGATTCCCCTGCTCACGAGTACCCACGCGATTTCCCGCGCATTCGCCGCGCCGGAACTATACGCAAAGGGAATAACCTCGCTCAGAAAAGTTCCACCTGCGAGGGCCGCATGCAGTATTGTGATAACAATCACGGTCGGCAAGAGCATCGCGATATTTGCCAGCGTCTTCGCAGTCGCCATCTCCGCGCACGTGAGCGGCTGCACGTACTGAAACCCGGCAGTACGGTGCGTCTTCCGGAAGCCGAGCACTCTCGTTACGATGCCGTGCGCCGCCGCGGCCAGAAGCAGCGCCGGAAATGGCGCCAGCGAGGCCATCAAACGGAATTCTGACGCGCTACCGGTACCCGA
The DNA here is from genome assembly GCA_013359265.1 of Candidatus Hydrogenedentota bacterium. Taxonomy (NCBI): domain Bacteria; kingdom Pseudomonadati; phylum Candidatus Hydrogenedentota; species Candidatus Hydrogenedentota bacterium. The sequence goes on along the minus strand of JABWCD010000006.1, from coordinate 290,486 downwards.
AATCCAAACCGCCCCAATCGTCAAGATGATCAGTAGCGATACCACCGCCGTCCCCAACGGCAGCACCCACTTCGATTGACGTAACTCGAACCAGAACTGCGCCGCCACCGGCGACGAAAACACGCGCAGCGCGCGCGTCTTGCCAATCTCGATGCGCCGAGGCCATTCCCAGATTTCCGGCACACCCACGCGCCAACCCACTCGCGCCGCGTGTACCGCGAACACCGACACGCCGTATGCGGCGGCGAGGACCATGGCCACCAGGGCTAGGCTCGCGCCCCACGCAGGCGCCTGTACAGATCCGATGGCGTCCGCTACGTCACTCCCCCGCGCAATCAGAATCACAACCGCCGCCATCACGCCCACGACAATTGCGCTTGACAAGCCCGATATCGGGTCGCGCAGCCAATCCAACAGTTGCGCGGCGAGGTACAGGAACACGAAAAACAACACGAGCGTCGCCGTGGGCGCTCCCTCGAACACCGCGCCGGACACGACCATCAAAACAATCGCCGACAGAAATATGAACAGCGTCCGCAACGCCAGCGTGACCGCGACGGCCACGGACGTCGGAACCGGCAGCCACAGCACACGCTTCGAATATCCGCCAACCATGTGCCCCGATTGGTTTGGATTCAGAATCAGCAGCAACGCGATCAATACCGGCATGCCGAGGGAAAACGGCGCGACCATGATATCGTTCCACATCGTCCAGTTCGGCTTCGCCGCCTCCGGCCATTTGACACACGCCAAATAAACCGCGCTTAGGAATACACACCACCCCGCAATGGCCCCGCCCACGCGGCACTCTTCCCAGATCAGCGCTTTGACTTTTCTATTCATGGCGCGATGCTCCCGCTCTCAAAAGGCACCCGTGCCCGGTTCGCTCAACTCCGTCTCGACACTGCATCCCAATTCAAAAACCCAAAATCGAAAATCCAAAATCGCTACGCCACCGCCTCGGCCCGCCGTCCGCCGGTCACCCGCGCTACGAACACCGCGTCCAGCGATGGCACCGACTCCTCGACGATCTTCGCCCCCAGTGCCTCGAGCGCCCTTCGCGTGGCATCCGCGTCGCCGTGGCTGACGACCGCCCACTCGCGGCCTTCGCCCTCGACGTGGATTACGCCGAGTGCGTCCGGGAATGTGATGACTTCCTTCGCGAATTGCACCACGCGCCGCTGGTGTGTCGCCTTGATCTCGTCCATCGACATCAATACGGCGACCTTGCCTTCATGGATCATCGCGACGTCGTCCGCGACGCGCTCGACTTCGTCCAGCAAGTGCGACGAAAACACCACCGTGCGCCCCTCCTCCGCGACGGACCGCACCACGACCGCGAGAATCTCGCGCCGCGCCACGGCGTCAAGCCCCGACGACGGCTCGTCAAGAAGCAGTACCGGCGGGCGGTGCGCCAGCGCGACGAGCAGTCCCGCCTTGGCCAACTCCCCGCGCGAGAGATTGCGCACGCGCGCATTCGCATCGAGCCGGAACTGCTGCCGCATCCGTTCCGCGTACGCCTCGTCCCAGTCGTCGTAGAAGGACTGCGTGTAGCGCAGCAGTTCCTTCACGCGCATCCACCGCGGCAGGTCGCGGTCCTCGGACATGTAGCCGACCTTCGCCAGCAGCGCCGCGGGGTTCCGCGTAGGTTCGATGCCGAGCACGCGCACGCTGCCTTCCTGCGGCGTCAGCGAACCCAACAGGTGTTTCATCAGCGTGGTCTTGCCCGCGCCGTTTTCGCCGACGAGTCCGAACACGCGCCCCGGCCGTATCTCGAAACCGATCCGGTCGAGCGCGGTCTTCTTTCCAAACCGGCACGTCAGGTCCCTCACGGTGACGATCGGTTCCGTCCGTTCTTCCGTCATGGCTGCGCTCCCTCCTCGGCAAGTTGTCCCCCGCGCAAGTTCTGTTCGCACTCGCGCACCAGCTCGATGATCTGGTCTTCGTTGAATCCGAGGTGCCGGCCCTCGACCAGCAGCGCCTCGATCCGCTGCATCAGGATTCGCCGGCACTCGTCGTCCGTATACGGCGTTCCCCGCGACGACACGTAGGTCCCCTCGCCGCGCTTTTTGTAGAGCAGCCCGGCAAGCTCCAACTCCCGGTACGCGCGCACCACCGTGTTCGGATTGATGAGAAGCTGTTGCGCCAGCACGCGCACGGCAGGCAGCTCGCTGTCCGGAGTCAGCCGCCCCGTCGCGATCAGGTGCTTGATCTGCTGTACCAACTGAAGGTAGAGCGGCACCCCGTCGCCCTGATTGATGGAAAGGTGAAGCATGCCGAGTTACTCCGCGCACGCGGTGCGCCACATCATTGTATCGAAACTTTAACACAATGATACAGACTCTGTCAACCCGTCAATATAGATACGCCATAAAGTTAGATAAATAAATGATTTACATCCGTTTTCGCCAATCGCGCACCCCTCGTTTCCGGCGATTCTGCCCGGCCTGCACCCCTTGAATCGTCACGAGATCAAGCGCACCCCCCCCACCCGCCGCAGTGCAACACGCTGGCCATATGAAGTGAAGGCGCCGAACCCTCGGTGTACGGGGCGCTCCGCGTGTTATCGGCGGATGGTGAGTCCGGGACCCGAACCAGAGCCCACTCGCCGGTGAGCAGCAACGGCGCCTGTCGAAGGGTCAAATGGGAGGAAGAGCGGAATCGAGCGATTCAAAGATTTATGTAGCTGCAGGCGAGGGCGTAACTCGGTCTCGACGCGACCTACGCGATTACGATTCGCGGCGGCGAACGAGTCGTCATGAACCGAGTTCCCTGTGAGATTATGAACTCTTGATCGGTGCGCTTTCAGCGCGCGGTGATAGGGGCGTGGACATTTTCCAGGGGCGATGCCCCTGGCTAGGGTTGCGTTGCGCCTTTGGCGCGCGGGACGACTTGTGCATTTTCGGAGCAGCGCGATTACGAGATCGATTGTGGCGGCCACGTAACTGGTGTATTTGCCGTAATGGGGAGTACACCGGGGATTGTCCCCGCAACGGCCCGACCAACTACAGCAAGCGGCGCGGACCGCAAGTGTTATGAATCCCAAGTTCGTCCGAAAAGTCGAACGCCCATAGAAGTCGTGCAGGAGTTCGAACGCTCGATTACGAGCACGACAAATGGCGCGGATTTCAAACTCATGACACCGGAGCGTTTCAAGGTCGGTTGCATCGCGTGCTCGTGCTCATGCTCGTCATCGTACTCGATGTTATCGAGTATCGAGTCCGAGTACGACCCTCGTTTGCCATCCGAAGTAGCAGGGCCACGGAGGACGGGTGAAGACTCACGAGCGAGTGCAAGAAACAGACGGTGTGCTTAGCCCGGATTCTTCACGCGAGCAGCAAAGACGTGTACTATCCGTTGCGTCACATGAAGTTCCATAGGTTCCCGTCTTTACAGGGTGTTCGCGTGAAGAATCCTCCCGCCATGCGCTCAAGGGCTTACTCGTGAGCATTTCTCACCGCACCGAAGGATTCTACGTCCACTGCGACGTCGTGGGGCGGTGAGAAATGCGGGTTAGACTTGAATTGTTCTAGTGGCATACCGCCCGGCACGGAGACCGGGCGCTACAAACATCAACAAGATCGATTGACGGGAACCACTAGAAACGAATCTTCGTCCCCGGAATCCCGGTGACGCTGAGTTCGACGCCGAAGTCCCAGCCGGAGCCGCGCTCGTTGACGAGCAGCGCGCCTTCGAGGCAATTCATGACACGGCGCACCTCGTACTTCTGGCGGTACAATTCGCCGCGTTCGAGGTCGTAGCGATGTTCGAACGCGACGGACCATTTCTCGTTGATCTGGTAGCCGAGGCCGTACAGGATTTCGCGGTTGAACACTTGGTCCTGCGTCTTGGTGTACGCGTAGCCGATGCGGCCGTTGAGATTTCCGCCGAACTCCCGGTTGTCGTAGTAGAGATACGTGAGGATGCGATCGTAATCACCGTAGCGCGTGTTGTACTTGTCCGCGGTCTCCGCGTCGAACGGTTCGTCCACGACGCGCTCGTACAGTTCGATGAGCGTGCGCTGGAGCAGGTACGGTTCGTCGAGTCGAAGATCGTCTTCCTTGTCGATGCTGTGGTGTTCGCCGATGACCTCGAACCCCCACCACGACCGGGGGCGCAGGTCGAGTTCGATCTCGTAGTCGGTCGATTCGCGAATCTCGTTCCACAGATCGTTGCCCTGATACAGCGACAGCCGCGCGACCTGCCACGACTCGCCTGTCTCGGCGTCGCGGCCCATGAGGATGTTGTCGACCTTGGTCTCGATGCGGCTGCGGCCGTACACGTTGTCGTACGCGTCGAAGCGCGGCGTTTCCTCGACGCCCATGGTCGGCTCGTTGCGGTACGAGTACGTCACCGACGGCACGACAATGTGTTTGAACCCGCTGAAGCCCCACGCGCCGTCGTAGGCCTTCTGGAAGCGGGTCTGGACGGTCGTCCCGACCAACGACGAGAACCGCGCGTCGCTGTCGTCATCGTCGCTCACCCTGTCGCGCGTGTTCGAGTAATACGACGCTTCGAGTTCGAGGAACGGCGTAACGTTCAGCGCGCCGAGCTCGATGTCCGTCGATAGCCGCGCGACGTTGATGCTTCGGACCGCGTTGTCCTCCGTCGAGGCGCGCTCGTAGTATCCGTTCACGGTGTCAAACGTGAGGTAGACGTGGGGCAGCAGTTCGCGTTCGAGCAGGTGGAATGTCGCTTCCGGAAGCTTTTCGGAATCGCTCGTGAAATCGTGCGTGTCCTTGCTCGCCGTCGCCGTCGCGATGTAGCCGGGCTGCGTGTACGTTACGTTCACAAAATTGCGCGGCGCCGTGCGGTCCCTGTATTTCTCGTAATAGAAGTCCTTGTAGAAGTTTTCGTCGCCCCACTGCTCGAGGTTCAGCAGCATCACGGTGTTGGGCGAAAGCTCGTGGCGGTGGTACCACTCGTAATAGCCGCGGTCTTCCGTCGTGTACAGCGCGTGAAACTCGCCGGAACTGCGGAACAAGGGCGACGCCGGCGTCTCCATGTAGTTGTACGTTCCGTCGAATCCGAAGCCGACGCCTTCCTTGGTGGTGGGGAAGAGGCGGTACCCGAGTTGGAATTCCGGCGATATCGCGAACTGCTGGCCGACGTTGATGTAGTAACCCAACTCCGCTTTCTTTCCGCTGGTGAAATCGAAGCCTGCTGTCGGCGTTGGACCGCCACTGTAACCCCAGCGCGGCCAGAAAATGGGGGTCTTCGCGTTGCCGAGTTCAAGCTTTGCGCCCTTGCCCAGCATCGATCCGTCGCGATCGATGTTCAGCTCTTTCACGCGCACGCGGTAGTACTCGTGATCGCAGTCGCAGGTGGTCAGCCAGAGGTCCGCGCCGACGGCTTCGTTCTCGCCCTCGAGCGTCAATTCGTCGCCGCCAAAGCGGATTTGGCCGACCTGGCCCTCGAGGTCCGTCATTTGGCCAGTCCCGGAATTGAAATCGTAAATGAGGCGCTCCGCGCGCAGCCTCCGTGCAGGCTCGATGATGTCGATGTTCTTCGCATTGAGACTGCCGATCGACAGCAGTTTTTCCGTCAGTTCATCGTCCGTATCCGCCGCGCCAACCAACGGCGGCGGCGCGTCGAGCGTGGCAACCCCGGAGCGGAGCGTCGTCTCGATTTCGTCCGCGAACGCGGTCGACGGTCCTTGCACGATCTCGACGTTGCCGCTGGCAAACAATCGGCCCGTGTTGCGGTCCCACTCGATGTGGTCCGCGGCGAACTGCACGTCCGGCGCACCGACCAACGTGAAACGCACGTTGCCGTCGGCAGTCATAGCGCCATCCGCCGTTTCTTTCAACTCCTCGGCGGACACGTTCAGGAATTCGTCCGCGCTTGTCGGCGGTGTGAAACCGCCTTCCTGCGGCGGGGTACTGATGCCTTCGGCTACGGTCTGGCCGATAGACGACTCGCGCGTTACGCCGCTGTCGATCGGCGATACGTCCGGGCGCTTCGAGCGCGGCGTCACCGGCGCGGTCATATCGGGTTGAGGAACTTCACCGCCGGGGCGGATACGGCTCTTGCGCACCGGCCACGGACTCGATTTGGTTTTGCCGTTCGATTTGACCTTCGGCTTTGCTTCGCTGGTTTCTTGTTCGACTGCGGGCGCCTGCTCGGCCGGCGCCGGCGGTTGAGCATCCGTCGCAGGTGTTTCGGCGGGAGCTTCCGCTGCCGGTTCCGGCGCTGTCACGGGCTCCGGTGCGTTCTGCGCGACGATCACCGGAGCCGGTTGGGATGGCGCCGCGGCAGGCTCCTCTGACGTTACGGTTGCCGACGGTTCGGAATTCGGCGACTCGGCCGCCGGTTCCGCGCTAACCGGCGCAGGCTCTGGTTCGACTGCGGGAGCGACCGGCGATGCTTCAACGATGGCCGGTTGTTCTGCCGGTACCGCGGGCTCGGGTTCGGCAGCCGTCTCAACCGGTGGTGCGGTTGCGGGCGCCACCGGCGCCGGTTCGACCCGCGCGACGGCAGCGGGCAATTCCGGTACGCGCCCTTGCGCGGAATCGGGCAGCGAGTTGCACACCATCCACGACTTGGGATCGGAGGCCAGCAAAACGAATCCCTTCGCGGACGCGGCGACGGATCGCGCGCCGGATGCAACGGGGCTCGACGTTACGGAACCCAGAGAATCGTCATATACGTCAACCGAATTCTCATCCAGCACGAACAGCCTGTCGCCGAAACCCGCAATATCGCGCGCAACCATTTCCTTCCGCGCCGCGATTTGCGCCGATGCGGAATCCACAACCACGACGGATGACTTGGTCTGTACGGCGAACCGATTGCCGCTCAAGGCGACGACGCGCGACGGGCCATCTGGCACGGGAACGGCAGCGGTAGGGGATTGCGATCCGCCCGTGTAGAGCAACAGCGCCGCAGGCGAACGCGTCGTCACCGCGAGATACGACTCCGACGCGGCGATCCCACTGGGAACACTGGTAACGCCGCCGATCGTGACCGGTGCGTTCGCGCGGTCCGGATCGATAAGCGTGACGCTGTCCGCAAAGCTGTTCACGACGGCGAACCCGCCGCCGGGCAGCGCGGTGATATCGTTTGCGCGATCGGTCATGGCCGCCTCACCCGCGCCCGAAAAGTCGCTCAAGCGAATAAACGAGATTGTTCGGCCCGAATCGCAAATGCAGGCAAGCGTCGCGTTGTCCAACGCGATTGCACCAGGACTTTTCCCGACGGATGTACGCGCGATGACGGCGCCTGTCGCGGCGTCAATCTTCAGCACTTCGTTGGTGGAGCTTGCGGTTGCGTAGACCGTCGCGCCGGACGCGTCCATCACGGCATCGCGCAAGCTGGTGTCGGCGGTATGCTCCGCCAGTTGCGCGTAAGCGCACGGCGCGAAGGAAAGTGCAACGAGCGCGATATAAGAAGTGGTGCGCAAGACTATTTCCCTGGGATTACTGTCCAAAATGCCGCGACCGGCTTACCCTGCTGGCCCCGTTCGCGCTCTTCGGGCGCGGGCACGTGCTGCGTCGTACCCGCCGCGGCCCGCGGCGCTGGCGCCGGCTCCGGAGCAGGCTGTGTCTGCGGCTGTTCCGCCGGCGCGGTTTGCTGTGGCGCCGGTGTTGCCGGCTTTTGCTCCGGCGTCGACGGCTGGGCCGGTTGCGTTTGGCCCGGTTTCGGCAATTCTTCCTGCTGCACCTGCGGCTGCTGTGCCGCCGCGAAAATTCCCAGGAGCGCAATCATGGCCAGATGAATCATCAGAATGCCTCCACCGCTACGGGCACGCGCTCGATAAATGCGAGCGTGTCGTCCAGCGATTTGACCCCTTCGGGACCGCCCATCGTTTGCACGGTCAGCGCGCCGACCGCGTTTGCCAACTGCACGCTCCGGGACAGTTCCCAGCCCTGTGTGTAGCCGTATACGAACGCGCCGCACGCCGCGTCGCCGGCCCCTGTCGTGTCCACCACGTCGACCTTGTGCGCGGGCACGCGCATGCGCTCGATGGTGCTCTTCACGAACATACCGCCGTCGCCGAGCTTGATCACCGCAATGTCCGGCCCGCGATCGAGATAGAAATCGGCGATCGCCTCCGGCTCTTTTTTCCCCGTGTATTTGCGCGCCTCTTCGACGCTCGACATCACGACATCGAGAAACGGCAGCGCCGCCTCGATGCGCGGAAACCATACATCCAAGCCATCGTAGCACGTATCGACCGACGTAGTCAGTCCCATGCGCTTGGCCGTTTCGAGAATTCGCCCGATCGGCGGGCCATCCAGCCCCGGTGTAACCGCGGGGCCGCCCCAGTGCACGTGCTTGGCGCCGCGAAACCTTTCCGCGTCGATGTCGTTTTCCCGAAGCGTGCGGCTGCATCCGGGATGGTGAAGAAAGGTGCGTTCGCCGTCTTTGCTGACGAGGACAACCGTTGCGGGGGTGCCCTCCGTCGATGTGCGCTGCAGGAGGTCCAGATTGACGCCGAAATTCGACAGCGCCCCGGCGCAGTAGTCGCCGAATCCGTCGGTGCCAAGCTTGCCCATGAAGGCGACCGACCCGCCGAGTTTGGCAATGACGGCCGCTGCGACGGCCGCGAGCCCGCCGAGGTGAATTTCCAGCGTCGGGATCAGTTCGAGTTTGCCGCGTTCCGGGAAGGACTCGACGGGGCGGGCCATGACGTCCGCGCAGGCGAGCCCTAAACAGATGACGTCAGCGGCCATAACCCCTTTCACACGGTGCGCGCGGGCACCGCTTGAATCGTGCTAATACATTGCCTTGGAACGGGTTACGAGGAATCGCAACGCGCCCATCCTTCAATGCCACGGCCAGTATACCACCTTCACGCGTTCACCGCAACGCCGAACCGGCCAACCGGCGCTATATATTGTGGTCACAGCGGTGTCTAGCCGCACATAGCCGGTGTATCCGGGCATATCTTGTGGGCTGGAAACGCGAACCCCCGCGGCGGTACAGTCGTAGTCGGCTAACTCCAGTGCAACACGCCTTGGCCATACTGGTCTGTTTACGGCAATAAGGACTGTTTGTTATGACCGCTATTCAATCCGCCCCGGCGGTGGTCCTCGTCAGCGGGGGCCTCGATTCGTCCGTGCTTCTGCACCATGTCGTGCGGCAACTGCGCTGCGCGCCGGTTCATGCTGTCAGTTTCGATTACGGGCAGCGGCACGCGAAGGAACTTGACTGCGCGCATTGGCAGGCGGATGCGGCGGACGTCGCGGCGCAGCGCGTCATCGATGTGACGTTTCTCGGCGATCTCGTGAAAGGCGCGTCTGCGCTTGTGTCGGGTGGAAAAGTCGTGCCCGACTTGAGCGACTTGGAGACAGCGCAACTCGATCAACCTCCGACCTACGTGCCGAACCGCAACATGATCCTGTTATCGATTGCGGCGGCCTACGCTGAGACGCAGGGCATTCGCGATGTCTATTACGGCGCGCAGGCGCTCGATGAATACGGATATTGGGATTGCACGACCGAGTTCCTTGCGCGCGTAAACAACGTGTTGTCGCTGAATCGCCGCGAACCGGTTACAGTCCACGCGCCGTTCATTCACAAGAAGAAGGTCGAGTCGGTCCGTCTCGGCATCGAACTGGGCGTGAACTTTGGGTACACATGGTCGTGCTATCGCGGCGGGGAGAAGGCTTGCGGCACCTGCCCGACGTGCGTGGAGCGGTTGAAAGCCTTCGAGGAAGCGGGTGTGGCTGACCCGCTGCCGTATGCGAACAATCCCTAATCTCGTAGTCTCTTCAGTACCGGGATTCTAATCAAGCCTTGGTATGGAGTGCGGTAGCAGAGTGCGCCGCAGCCTTGCGAAGGCGGACGGCGCTACCGCTTTGGCTCACAACGCGCATTGTGCTCGAGTAAATCGACGCATCTCGTCGCACACCCGGCTCCGCCGCAAGTCAAAGCGGCAGCGCCGAAGACTCTGCTGCCGCACTCCATATTCGCACCGCGAAAAGTGATTGAAGAGGAAACAACGCAGCGCCCCTTCGTCTGCCGCGCCGTCTTTTGGTATTCTCCTCCTTTCCCGAGGGTTGTGCGATGCTTGCCAATCAAGTAGTGCTTATTACCGGGTGCTCGACCGGCATTGGCCGGGCGCTGGCGGTCGAATACGCCGCGCAGGGACATCGCGTGTTCGCGACTGCGCGTAAGCCGGAAACGTTGGGCGACATCGCGGGAACGAACATCGACACGCTTGCGCTCGATGTAACTGCCGTCGAGTCGATACGATCCGCGGTGGACGCCGTCGCTGCAAAGGCAGGCACAATCTCGATGCTCGTGAATAATGCCGGGTACGGGCAGATGGGGCCGATCCTCGATGTGACGGCGGATCAGGTGCGCGCGCAGTTCGAGACGAACATCGTGGGTGCGATCGAGATGATGAAGGCGGTCGCGCCACACATGATCGCCGCCAAACGCGGGCGCATTGTGAATATCGGCAGTGTGTCGGGAATTTTGACCACGCCGTTTGCGGGGGTGTATTGCGCGTCAAAAGCGGCTCTGCATTCGATCTCGGAAGCGGCGCGGATGGAACTGGCGCCGTTCGGAATCGACGTCGTGATTGTGCAACCGGGAGGTGTGAAGTCGCGGTTCGGCGATACGGCGGCGGAACACGTCGTCATGAAAGACGATTCGCCGTACCAGCGGTTTGCGAAAGGAATCGGCGCTCGGGCGCGCGCGTCGCAAAAGCATTCGGAGTCGGCGGAGTTCGTCGCCAAACGCATCGTGGAGAGGACCACGCGCGAGGTGGCGCCGGCGGTTATTCGCGTGGGACACGGCGGGAACCTGTACCCTGCCCTGAAGCGATTGATGCCGGCGCGGATGTTGGACAGGATGTTGATGAAGCGGTTTGGACTACTGGGAAGCTGACGGTTTGGGAGTCAAGTCATGCTTGTTGTGCATGTGCATGTCGATGTGAAGCCGGGCTGCGAAGACGCGTTCCGCGCCGCGACAGTCGAGAACGCGCGGAACAGCGTGAAAGAGCCGGGCATCGCGCGGTTCGACGTAATTCAGCAGCAGGACGATGCGTCGAAGTTTGTGCTGGTGGAGGTGTATCGCACCGCGGACGATCCGGCGCGGCATAAGGAGACGGACCACTACAAGAAGTGGCGCGACGCAGTCGAGCCGATGATGGCGGCGCCGCGGAAGAGCGTGAAGTATGGGAATTGCTATCCGGAAGATAGTGGGTGGTAAGGCATAACAGATTTTCATTTGTACGCGAGACTCCACTCGCATAGGCCGTATAGGACCTATACGACCTATTTCCCAAATAACGCGAGAGAACAGTAGAAAGGTCAGGTTTTTCCTTCATGGCGGAGCAGTTTATTTTCACGATGCTTGGGTTGAACAAGCATTACGGCCAGAAACACGTACTCAAGGACATCTATCTCAGCTTTTATCCCGGCGCGAAAATCGGCATTGTCGGCGAGAACGGGTCGGGTAAATCGACCGTATTGCGCATTATGGCGGGGATGGACGACGAGTTCATCGGGCGCGCTGAAATCACGAAGGGATTTCGCGCGGGGATCGTGCCGCAGGAGCCGGTGTTCGATCTCGAGCAGACCGTGCGCGACGTGCTCGAATCGGCGTTTGCGAACACGACGGCGCTGTTGCGCGAATACGAGGCGTTGACCGCGAAGATGGGCGAGGAGATGTCCGATGACGAGATGCAGGCGGCCATCGATCGCATGGGCGTGTTGCAGGACAAACTCGATGCGGCGGACGCGTGGAACCTCGAAACGCACATGGCCCACGCGAGCGAAGCGTTGTGCTTGCCGGACGACGACCGCGTCATTGGCACGCTGAGCGGCGGCGAGAAGCGGCGCGTGGCTCTGTGCAAGGCGCTGCTGGATAGGCCGGACCTGTTGCTGCTTGACGAGCCGACCAACCATCTCGATGCGGAAACGGTCGATTGGCTCGAACACCAACTCCGCGACTATCCGGGCACGGTGATCATCGTCACGCACGACCGCTATTTCCTCGACAACGTGACGAAGTGGATTCTCGAACTCGAGGGCGGGCACGGCATCCCCTGGGAAGGCAACTATTCGACGTGGCTCGAACAAAAATTGCTGAAGCTTTCCGCGGGCGAGAAGAAAGACTCGCGCGGGCGCGCGCTCGAGCACGAACTCGCGTGGATTCGCATGAGCAACAACGACCGGCAGGAATTGAGCCGATCGCGCCTCGCGCACTACGAACAACTGGTCGCGCGCGAGGCCGCCGCGAGCAAGCAGGACACGGCGGTGATCTCGGTCGCGCCCGGGCCGGAACTGGGCGACGACGTAATCGAATTCAAGAACGTGACGAAGCAGTTCGGCGATCAAGTGCTGTTCAAGGACGCGAGCTTCATCGTGCCGAAGGCGGCGGTGGTCGGTATTGTCGGCCCGAATGGGACCGGCAAAACAACCATGATGCGCATGATTGTCGGCAAGGAACAGGCGGACGCGGGCGAGGTGATGATCGGATCAACGGTATCGCTGTCGTACGTGGACCAGGAACGGTCTTCGTTCGAGGGCGGGAAGAGCCTGCTTGACGAAGTCAGCGGCGGCGCGGCGGAGGTCACGCTGGGCAAACAGAAGGTGCCGATCCGCCAATATCTCGCGCGATTCGGGTTCAAGGGCACGGACCAACAGAAGACGGTCGATGAGTTGTCCGGCGGCGAGCGCAACCGGTGCCACCTCGCGAAGCTGCTGAAAGAAGGCGGCAATGTCATCCTGCTCGACGAACCGACGAACGACCTTGACGTGAACACGCTTCGGCTGTTGGAAGAGGCAATCCAAAATTTCCGCGGCTGCGTGTTGCTGACGAGTCACGACCGCTTCTTTCTCGATCGCATATGCACGCACTTGATCGTCTTCGAGGGCGAGGGCAATGTGCGGTGGTTCACGGGGAATTTCAAAGAGTACGAGGACTGGCGCATGAAAGAGATGGGAACGAAGTTGTTTGAAAATCGAAGAAGCAGGTACCGGAAGCTGGTGAAGAAGTAGGTGGCCGGAACTAAGAGCAAAGCAGAGCTTTTCAAGAGTGCGTTCCCAAATGGAAATTTGGGAACGAGAAGGACAACTGCACCATGAAACGAATGATCGTGACGATATTGTTTGTGGGTTTATGTGCGCGAGCGGAGATTGACCTTTCTGGCGCAGCCGTTCGTGTTTCCGACCGCCCAGTTGGCAAACTGGAGGCCGTTTTCGCGCAGGTGCTAGTTGAAGAAATTGCGAAGCGAACCGGCCTCACACTGCCGATCGAAACTAAGGAATCCAACCGCCCAGCGATAAGGCTGCAAATTGTCTATAACGGTAAGTGGAATAGCTCAACAATTGGTTACGAAGGTTATCGAATCGAGACCTTCGCCAACAAAAACAGCGCGCCGGTAATTACGATAAGCAGTGTTTCGCAACGCGGGCTACTTTTCGGTATCGGACAGCTCCTTAGAAGTCTGGATTTCTCTGAAGGCAGCAAATTTGTTTCCGGCATCAACCTGACTTCGAAACCACGTTATTACATCCGCGGGCATCAGCTTGGCTATCGGCACGCGGCGAATTCGTGGGACGCGTGGAGCGTCGAGCAGTTCGACCAGTATATTCGCGAGTTGGCGCTGTTCGGCACGAACTGCATCGAGAACATTCCCTTCCAGGACGACCGCACGTCGCCGTTGATGAAAGTGCCGCGCGACGAGATGAACCTCGCGATGAGCGAGATTTGCGCGAAGTACGACCTAGATTATTGGGTGTGGACGCCCGCGGATTTCGATCTAAACGACGGAAAAATCCGCGCGGACCATTTGAAGAAGCATGAGGCGTTGTACAGGGCTTGTCCGCGTCTCGACGGCGTTTTTTTCCCGGGCGGCGATCCGGGCGACAACCACCCGAGCCTGGTGATGCCGTTCCTTGAGGATGTCGCGAAGCTGCTGCACAAGCACCATCCGAAAGCGGGACTGTGGATGTCGCTGCAGGGGTTCAACAAGGAGCAGGTCGATTACTTCTACGACTACATCAATCGCGAGCAGCCAAGGTGGTTCGCGGGCGTGGTTTCCGGCCCGAGCAGTCCTTCTATCGACGAGACGCGCCGCCGACTCGCACCGCAGTACAAACATCGCCACTATCCCGACATTACGCACAGCGTGCGCGCGCAGTATCCCGTGACGTGGTGGGACCCGGCGTTCGGCATGACGCTCGGGCGTGAGTGCATCAATCCGCGCCCGGTGTTCGAGGCGGCGCTGCACAATTATTACGCGCCGCACACCGACGGCTTTCTCACGTACTCCGACGGCGTGCATGACGACGTAAACAAAGCGATTTGGAGCCTGCGCGCGTGGGACCCGAATATGCCGGTGCGCGACGCGGTGCTCGAATACACTCGTCTGTTCTTCGGCGCGGACGTGGCAGAGCAGGCGGCGGACGGCATTCTCGCGCTGGAGAAGAATTGGGAAGGCCCGATCGGCGAAAACGGCGGCATAGACGCGACGCTTGCGTTGTGGGACGCGCTGGACGCAAAAGCGCCGGAGTTGCGCGACAACTGGCGCTGGCAGATGTGTCAACTGCGCGCGGTTTACGACGCGTACCAGCGGCACCGCAGCATGTATGAAGCGCAACTGGAGTCGAAAGCGAACGCGGCGATCTTGGCGCACCTCGACGACCCGGCGAAGGCGATGGAGGAGGCCACAGCGATTCTGACCCGCGCGGAGTCCAATCCGGTACGCGCCGACCTGCGCAAGCGAATCGACGCGTTGTGCGAGGCGCTCTTCCAAAGCGTCCAACTGCAAACGAGCGTGCCGAAGTACACAGCGAGCGGGACCGAACGGGGCGCCGTACTGGATATGGTGGACCGTCCGCTGAACAACCGCTGGTGGCTCGAAGACGAATTCAAGAAAGTACGCGAGCTTCCAACTGAAGAGGCGCAAGCCGCGCGGCTCAAGGAACTCGCAACCTGGGAAAACCCGGAGGGCTGCGTCTTTTACGATGACGTTGGCAACGTGAGCAAGTCGCAGCGCGTGTTACGCGGCGAGACGACCGACACCGACCCCACACGCATACGCAGTCTCAACCCCGATCATGTGTGGAAAGACAATGGCCTGTGCCGCGACCGCATTTCGTGGCTGACCTACATGGACTGGCCGGTGGGCGTGCGGTATCCGGTCGAACCGGGTGGGACATATGTCTTGCGCATGTCCGGCCAGGGCGAGGCGTTGACGAAAGTCGACGGCGAGCGCGTCGAGCCGACCAAGTACGGAAAACTGCCCGGCGAAATCAAAGAGTTTCCCGTACCCGCGAAGGCGACTGAGGATGGCGCTATTGTCGTGACGTGGGACGTGCCGAACGAGGAGCACCTCAACTGGCGTCAACGGTCGCGATTGAACGAGATTTGGCTGATCAAGAAGTAGCGCATGATTTCGATTCGCGACGAACAACCCGGCGATGCGGATGCGGTCCGCGCGGTGAACGATGCGGCGTTCGGGCAGACGACGGAAGGCTGCATTGTCGATGCGCTGCGCGTGAACTGTGATCGGCTTGTGTCGCTGGTGGCTGTCGATGGCGACGCGATTGTTGGGCATATACTGTTCAGTCCGGTGGAGCTGCGATCGGACGCTGCCGCCCCCGAAACAAGTTTCAGTACACGCTATCCGGTTGCCGGTATGGGCCTGGCGCCCTTGGCGGTAACGCCGGCGTATCAGCGTCGTGGAATTGGTTCGATGCTGGTGCGCGAAGGGCTGGCGCGGGTGCGGGCGATGGGTGCGCCGTACGTAGTCGTGTTGGGGCATGCGGACTATTACCCACGGTTCGGGTTCTGCAGCGCCTCCACTTTCGGCGTGAGGTGCCCGTGGGACGTGCGGGACGAATCGTTCATGCTGATGGAATCGCAGAAGGGCGCATTACAGCGACTGGGCGGGGTCGTCTATTACAGGCCGGAGTTCGACGCGGCGGTGTGAGGGAAATTGAATTGCCGCGACACATGCGGCACGAACGTGCAGCCGGTGTACGAGTGTTCGATTACGATTACGAGCACGAGCACGAGAATGTTTGCGCATTGGGCCGTAACCGGCGGAATTAGCCGCGGCATCTGCCGTGCTCCGCGCGGATACCTGTGGTGTCCGCGTGAATGGTACAATAGCTTCAAGTAGGTAAAGACCCATGCGCGAGCAGTTTGCAAGACTCTTGAAGCACATGCGCAAGCACATGCCGGGCGCGGACCTGGATATTGTGCGCAAGGCGTATCGCGTGGCGAATGATGCGCATTTGGGCATGGAGCGCGATTCCGGCGAACCGTACATTTCCCACCCGCTCGAGGTGGCGCGGATTCTCGCCAACCTCAATCTGGACCCGGTCACCGTTGCGGCGGGACTGTTGCATGACGTGCTCGAAGACACGCGCGTGTCGCGCACGGAACTGGTCCGCGAATTCGGCGAGGAAATCGCCGCGCTGGTCGACGGGGTCAGCAAGATCAAGTCGATGAAATGGACCGAGTCGCAGCCGACGCAGATGGAGAAGCAGGCGGAGAACCTGCGCAAGATGTTGGTCGCGACGGCGAAGGACGTGCGCGTCATTCTCATCAAGCTTGCGGACCGGCTGCACAACATGCGCACGATAGCGTATCTGCGCGATAAGAAGCGCGTCGAACGCATCTGCCGCGAGACGTTCGACATCTATGCGCCGCTTGCGCACCGTCTCGGTATCGCGGCATGGAAGTGGGAACTGGAGGACCACGCGTTCCACCACCTGAACCCGACGGAATACAAGCACATCGCCGCGCACGTGGCCATGAAACGGCACGAGCGCGAGGCGTGGCTCAAAGAGACGATCGCGTATCTCGAAGCGAGGCTGGCGGAGGCGGAAATCAGCGCGCGCGTAATTGGCCGGCCGAAGCACCTCTACAGTATCTACCGCAAGATGCTGCAACAGAACAAGCACTTTGACGAAGTGATGGACATCCTTGCCGTGCGCATCATCACGCAGACGGTCTCGGGGTGTTACAACGCGCTCGGGGTTGTACACCAATGGCCGCCCGTACCGGGCCGGTTCAAAGACTACATCGCCATGCCGAAGGCGAACATGTACCAGTCTATTCACACGGTCGTCATGCGCGAGAACGGGTTGCCGCTCGAAATCCAGATTCGCACGGAGGACATGGACCGTGTCGCGCGCGAAGGCATCGCGGCGCACTGGGTCTACAAGGACGGAAAGACCGACCCGAAATTCGATGGGCAATTGCGCTGGCTGCGGCAGATGTACGAATGGCTGCAGGACGTCCACGGGCCCGACGAAGTCATCGACACGATACGCCGCGACGTAGGCAGGCCCGACATCTATGTGTTCACGCCGAAGGGCGAAGTGAAGGAACTGGCGGAAGGCGCGACGCCACTCGACTTCGCGTACCACGTGCACTCGGATATCGGGCACCACTGCATTGGCGCGCGTGTGAACGGTAAGCTCGTGCCGTTGCGGTACAACCTGCAGACCGGCGACGTCGTCGAGATTTTGACATCACGCTCGCAGACGCCGCACCTCGACTGGCTGGATGTTGTCGTGACCGGCAAGGCGCGGACGCGCATCCGGCAGAAGCTGCGCGAACTCGGCGAACTCGAACCGCTCGAAGCGCAATTGCGGCGCGACGTAGTCCGCGTATTGCCGGAATCGCGGCCAAAGGTCAAGCACGTCGACGACGCGACCCGCGAGAAGCTCATTCGCGTCGACGGCAACAAGGGCATTCAGGTGCAGTTCGCAAAGTGCTGCACGCCGATGCCGGGCCACGCCGTGATCGGCTACGCGACGAAAACGCCGGGAATCACGATTCACCGCGCGGACTGCCCGAACTTCGCGAAGACCAAGCGCGATTCGTCGCGCATTATCGCGGCGTCGTGGGCGGGAGACGACCACATCGAGATCGGGATGCGCGTCACCACGGGGCAACGACCCAACATGCTCGCCGATATCACCAACGCCATTCGCCCGATGAATATCAGCATCACGCGCGCGCAGTTCCATCCCGGCGACAACGGCAAGAGTCT
This sequence comes from Candidatus Hydrogenedentota bacterium, assembly GCA_013359265.1. NCBI lineage: Bacteria > Pseudomonadati > Candidatus Hydrogenedentota > Candidatus Hydrogenedentota bacterium. Next base: position 272,515 of record JABWCD010000006.1, on the reverse strand, counting down.
GTTCGAGTTTGTGTTCGAGGCGCCGGACCGCGATAGTGTCGCGCGCGTGGCCGCTACGCTGCGCCAGGTGCCTGGGGTCGTCGAAGTCCAGAGTGTGCCGATGTCCGCCTTCACCCTCATGAAGGTGTCATGACGCGGCGAAACGCTACCGTGGAAGCGTCATCGCGCTTCCAGCTCACCAGTGATTTCAACCCGGAGGGCGACCAGCCGCAGGCGATCGAAGAGTTGGTGCGCGGCCTCAAGGAAGGCTTGCGTCACCAGGTCCTGCTCGGCGTGACCGGTTCCGGCAAGACGTTCACGGTTGCGAACGTCGTCGCTCGGGTGAACCGGCCCGCGCTGGTCATCGCGCCGAACAAGATACTCGCCGCGCAACTTTACAGCGAGTTCAAGCAGCTCTTTCCCGAAAACGCCGTCGAGTATTTTGTGAGTTACTACGACTATTACCAGCCCGAGGCGTACGTGCCCACGACCGACACCTACATCGAAAAGGAATCGTCGATCAATGACGAGATCGACAAGATGCGCCACGCCGCTACGCGGTCGCTGATGACGCGGCGCGACGTGCTGATCGTCGCGAGCGTGTCGTGCATTTACGGCATTGGTTCTCCGGAAACGTACGGCGCGCTGCGCGTCGAAGTCGCGCCGGGCGACACCATGCCGCGCGAGGACCTCATCGCGGGCCTCATTGCGATGCAGTACGCGCGCAACGATACGGACTTTTATCGCGGGACCTTCCGTGTGCGCGGCGACACGGTGGACGTGTTTCCCGCGTACGAAGCGGAGATCGCGCTGCGCATCGAGTATTTCGGCGACGACATCGAGTCAGTATACGAGATCGATCCGTTGCGCGGGGTAGTTAAGCGCAAGTTGCGCCGCATCGCCATCTATCCCGGCTCGCATTACGCGACGACACAGGACACGTTGCAGCGCGCGATCAAAGGTATCGAGTTCGAGTTGGAAGAACGGCTCAAGGAACTAAATGCCGAGAAACGGCTGCTCGAAGCGCAGCGCCTCGCACAGCGCACGCGGTACGACATGGAGATGCTCTCGGAAGTCGGCTATTGCACCGGCATCGAGAACTATTCGCGGCATCTCGACGGGCGCATGCCCGGCGAGGCGCCCTACACATTGCTGAATTACTTTCCCGACGACTTCGTAGTGATTATCGATGAAAGCCACATCACCGTCCCGCAGTTGGAGGCGATGTTCAAGGGTGACCGTAGCCGCAAGGACAAACTCGTCGAGTATGGGTTTCGCCTGCCCTGCGCGCGCGACAACCGGCCGCTGAAGTTTGCCGAGTTCGCCGATCTCGCGGGGCAATGTATCTACGTCAGCGCGACGCCGGGCGACTACGAGCTCGAGAGAAGCGGCGGCCTGATTGTCGAGCAAGTCGTGCGCCCGACGGGCCTAATCGATCCCGAGGTCGAGGTGCGGCCCGCGTCGAACCAGGTGGACGATCTGCTTGACGAACTGCGCAACGTCGCGCAGCGCGGCGACCGAGCACTTGTGACAACGCTTACGAAGCGCATGGCGGAAGACCTGACGGATTACCTGCGCGACTTGAACGTGCGCGTCAAGTACATGCATTCCGACGTCGAGACGTTGGAGCGAATCGAACTCGTCCGCGGACTGCGCGCGGGCGACTACGACGTGCTCGTCGGAATCAACCTCTTGCGCGAAGGTCTCGACATGCCCGAAGTCACACTGGTCGCGATCCTTGACGCGGACAAGGAAGGCTATCTGCGGTCGGAAACGAGTCTGATTCAAACGTGCGGGCGCGCCGCGCGCAATGTGAACGGGCGCGTTATCATGTACGCGGACACTGTGACAGGATCGATGCGGCGCGCGCTCGACGAGATGGCCCGCCGCCGCGTGAAGCAGCTTGCGTACAACAAGCGGCATGCTATCACGCCCCGTACGGTGCAAAAGGCGATCGCGGACATTCTCGGCAGCATCCACGAACGCGACTACGTGACCGTGTCAAAAGCGGCGGAGGAGCAGGACCTGTACCTTCCGTCGTTTAATTTGAAGAAGACCATTCAAGAGCTGAAGCGCAAAATGAAAGAGGCGGCCGACCGGATGGAGTTCGAGAAGGCCGTCGAATACCGTGACCGCCTGTTGGCGCTCGAACGCAGGCAGATCGAAGAGGGACTGTGAGATTCTGGATTTTGGATTTTGGATTTTGGATTTTGGCGTGCTTCCGCGCGTCGTGGCGCGAGGCCGAAGTTGCTGTTCGCAATGCGGCGAAGTACGTCAAGGCCGATGACGAACGGCATCGAGTCAATCCAAAATCCGAAATCCGAAATCCGAAATTCCTCGCCACGTTCTACGCTGCGTCGTTTTTGCTCGCCGTATGCGGCGCGGCGCCGTGCGCGGACGCGCAACAACCCAATATCGGGCTGGCGCCGAAAGAGGCGGCGAAGGAGAAGCCCGCGGACGAAACGAAGACGGATGAGGCTGGCGCCGAGCGGTCGTTGGTGGACCGCCTGCAGGCGCTAGACGTACGCGAGCGCCTGGCGCAATTGATGCTCGTCACGTTGGAGGGGTCGCCGGGTCCGAACTCGAGCGATCGGGATTTTCTGCTGCGGTACACGCCCGGCGGTGTGATCATTCCGCGCGTACTCAAGCCGGTGACCGCGGTGGACTACATCACGCGGTTGCGCGGCATGCCACTCGAAGCGGCGACGGGAATTCCGCTGTTGATCGGCACCAATCTCTACAGCCTGCCCAAGCCAACCAACGACCTCATGCCGACCACGTTCGTGCCCATGCCGACGCTGATGGCGGTCGCGGCGGCGAACGACCCGGACGTGACGCAACGTCTTTCGGTGTTGGTGGCGGGGCACCTCAAGGCGATGGGATTCAATTTCCATCTCGGTCCCGCGCTCACGCTTGCGCCGTCGCTTCCCGAGATCAAGGGTTCGCTCGAATGTCTGGGGAGCGATCCGCGGTTCGTCGCGGAAAGTGGGACCGCGATTCTGAAGACGCTCGAGGACAATGGCATTCTCGCGCTGCCAATGGGTTTTCCAGGCGGCGGCGCCAACAAACAGGGCCAAGGCCCGCCGGTGTTGCTGACGCCTTCCGCGCAATTGGACGCGCAAGACCTGCTTCCGTACAAACGGGCGATTGAACAAGGGACGTCTATCATCCACGTCGGCAACATTCTCGTGCCGACGCTCGGCGGCGACGACGTGCCCGCGAGCATGTCGGCGGTGGTGATGCGCGATTTGCTACGCGAGCGGCTGGGGTTCGAAGGTGTCATTGTCGCCGGCCCGATGGATGCGCAGGAAATCGCGTTGAAATACGATCCGTCGGTCGCCGCTGAAACGGCGCTCGCCGCAGGCGCGGATATGCTGCTGTGGAACCAGGCGGGCCGCCGCGTGATGCGCACCGTGGACGTTATTGCGGCAGCCATTGCGGACCGCCGGATACCGCAGGAGACCGTGGATGCGGCGCTTGGCCGTGTCATGCGACTCAAGCAAGACGAAAACCTCGCAGGCCGGCCAATGCCCGTCGTGAAGGAGGCCGAAGCGCTGTCAAAGAAGCGCGACTACCCCGACGAAGTGTACGAACTGGAGCGGCGTTCGATAACGCTCGTGCAAAATCGGAACAATGTTCTCCCGCTGAACAAGGCCAAATCCATGCCCGTCGGCGTCACGGGCGTGGCGGGCGTCGATGCGCTCAAGGCCGCACTCGAGAAATACCTGAAACATGTGTCGAGCCAGGAAATCGCCACAGCCAAGCACGGTGGCGAAATATTCGACTTCGAGATCGATCGAATTACGAAGCACATCATGGGCATGCGCACGGTAGTCGTGGTGCTTACACCAAACATGCGCGTGAGCAGCCAGACGCGATTGATTTCCGCGCTGCAGGGGCGCGGCATTGCGGTTGTCGTCGTGTTGCTGGGATATCCCGACACGTTGCCAAAACTCAGCGGCGCCGAGGCGATCGTATTGTCGTACTGCAAACCGGAACAAACGGAGATCAGCATGCGGGCGGTCGCGGACGTGTTGGTCGGGCAGGCGCCGGTCGGTGTGCTGCCGATGCTGTACGAAATCAAGGCGACGGCGGGAACGCCCGCCACGTTTAGCGTGCTCGATATTGTCCGCGCGCCCGCGGGTATGTTGCCGGTGACGGTCGAGCCGCCGTACGTTGCCGGCTTGGCCGTGCCCTACGATCCGACATTTTCGCTCACGAAAACGTTTTGGGATTTCGGCGACGGCGCGAAGTCGAAAGAGTTGCGCGCGGAGCACACGTTTAACTCGCCGGGGCGTTATCCGGTTACTTTGACCGTGCAGGACAAGAAAAAACACTCGACCACACGTACGTTCTATGCGGTGGTCGAGTAACGATAGCAGTGTGCGAATCCGCTAGCAGCGCGTGGCAACAGTCCAAATACCGCAATTTGTAGCGTCCCGCTCTCTGTGGCGGGCGCGAATTTGGGCCGAACTTGGCCTCTCCGCGATTCGCCCGGCGCGGAGACCGGGCGCTACAGGATTTTTGCCACGGGCTGCTAGCCCGCGGCTCGAGTGCCCTCGAAGTATATCTCGCCGTTCGAGTGGATTTCCTCGCCCTCGAACCCGTCGCCGCTGAAGATTAGCTCGAACGTCTGTGGCTTCTCGCCGAGACTGGGAATGACAATGCTCAAGCGCAGGCGGCCCATCGAATCTCCAACTTTCCTGTAATCTACTTCGCTCGACTCGAACTTCCCGTCGGACGTTTCCACGATACCCTTCAGGCGTTCGCCGTCCGGTTCGATCGCGAGCTTTACTTTGCTTTCTTCGCCGCGCACGCTGGCCGTGACGTCCCAAGCTCCCAGTATCGGCTTTGGATCGTCGTACGGTGCGAGCACCAGCTTTGCCGTATCGATCAACTCGCCACGGATCGGAATATCTCCTAGCGGCGAGGAGATGACCCCTTCGCACTTTAGGTCAGCTATCTTCATCTGCCCGCGCACGGGTTCGCCCCCGATAAACGGCATATTGGTCGAGAACGAGAGGTTTGTCCCGTCGAACCGAACGCGGCGCACGTCGAGGGTGGCGCCCGGCATGAGAATCGCCAATCGCAGATCCTGCTCCTCATCCAGGAACAATCGCATGGTGGACTCGGTGTCTTGCCCTTCGTACGTCGTAATAATGTCCCAATCGCCGAGCATTGCCTTGATGGTCTCGGTCAATTGCCGCTCGGCCTCGGCGGTCCACTTCTTACCGGTCACTTTTCCTTCGCCAAACGGGATGGTGATAGAGCCCTCGAACGATTCGCCGGTCACCTTTACTGTGGTGCGCAGTGGCGTGTTTCCGGCCTGGCGCATGATGATTCCCCAACTCAGCGTGTCGCCTTCGAGCTGGACATCCAGCAGTTCGCGCGCCCCCGGGCCGCGCCCGCCGCCACCGCCTTGACCACGTCCGCCTCCCTGCGACCGCGCCACGCCGACCAGCGCCCCGTCCTTCAATTCGAATACCACGTCCGATTCGAGATCGCGGCCGTTGACATTGGTCACCATTTTCCACGTGCCGACGATGTCCTCGGGCCCCACCGCGTTCGCTGGCAACGGAAATGCGGCGAGCAACGCGACAATCACGGCGCCCTCGAGCGCCATGCGCGAGAAGTACTTCATGACGGAATCCCCATGTTTTGTTACACCGAAGCCAGCATCGATACTGTACCGCGCACATTGATCCGCCTTCAAGGCATCGACGGGATGCCGCGAAATTGACACGGCGGTCCTCGTCCCCTATTGTATCGGCTCTCCACCTTGGGCGGTGCAATGGACGCGGGAACGCGGGGGGATTATGGCGAAACCTTTCATCCGCAGAGCAGGTCAAAACCTGCGGACTAGAGTGGGTGCTCCACGCGCCAGCGTGGTGTGGCTGGATTGAACCCGGGCATCGCACGTTTTCAATGTTTCGCGACTTTCAAATTCGTTGGGCGCACGAGAACCTCAAGGTGCGCAAGACCCACAAACTGTCTTTCGTGCGCCAATGTGTCGCATTTCTGTTATCCAAGTCGGCACGGGAAATCCCCCACGCCGCTGGGAACGTCGAGTTCGACGTTACCCCCGTCATCGAGTACGGGGAACGCGTTATCCGGGAAATAAAATCGAGCGGCGGCAAGCTGACCCCGGAACAAATCACCAAGATGGCGGTACACAAGAACCTTTCCGCTTTCTATCTCAAGACCATCGCGCACGTCACGCATCACTTCCCGATCATCAACGGCTACCTCGAGTGGACGCCGATCCGCGACGGCGGACGTTTCCACGAGATGGAAGACATCGTCCCGCTGTTTACCGTGCATACCAAGCGCGGCGTGATGGGGCCGGTGATTCGGAACCCGCACAAGCGCACGCTGATTGACGTGGCAAACGAAATGCGGACGTTGACCCGCAAAGCCCGCCGCACCGACATGAACCAACTGTACCGTCAGATCGCCGCCGAACTGTTGAGCACCGCCGTGCGCGAATTGGACCTTTCGGGACTGCCGATGATGTGGCTCTGGCTGAAATCGATGTTGTGGCCCGCGCCCATTGACGAAGAAGTGAAAAACACGCCGGAAGAGGAAAGGCTCCAACCGAAAGACGTCATCGGTTCAACGATTACCATCGCGAATATCGGCATGTCGATCGACGGCTGGCAAACCGTGACCGTAATTCCGTCCCCGCACGTGTTCATGTGGGGCGTCGGGCTGACGCGCCTGATGCCGCGCGTCGTCAATGGCGAAATTGTCCCACGGCACGTAATGACGATTTGCGTGACGTTCGACCATCGCGCGATGGACGGCGGCCACATCTTCGATTTCGAGCGCGTGATGAACGGGTATTTCCAGCACCCCGAACGCATCTTCGAGTGGAAACCCGGGGACCCGGTTTAGCGCGCCGTTTTGGGGCTAGGCCTTTTTGACGCGCGGCCCGTCGGGCGTATCTTCCAACACCCATCCGGACGAGAGCAATTGGTCCCGAATTTCGTCCGCGCGCTTGAAATCCTTTGCGCGGCGCGCCTGCTGACGTTCGGCCACAAGCGCCGTGACGTCCGGGGGAACCTCTCCTTTCTCTTCCGCACCGAACAGCCCTGTCACGGCGTCCAACCGGTCGAGCAGTGTCAGGGCGCGGCGCGCGCCGTCCTTGCCGATGATATCGCTGTCGACCAGTTTGTTCGTCTCGCGAATGAAATCGAATACTGTGCCGATCGCGCCGGAGATATTCAGGTCGTCGTCGAGCGCCTCCCCGAATTGTTTTTCGCACGATGTATCCAGCTCGCCGAGGCCGTCGCCGGGCATGCGGACGTCCTCGAGGCGCCGCCGGAAATCGCGCACGCGCCGCAGTGATTCCGTCGCGGCCTCGAGTGCGTCGAACGTAAAATTACTCGGCTGCCTGTAATGCGTGGAAATAAGCGTCCAACGAATCGCCTTCGGGTCGTGCCCCTTCGCAAGAAGATCGCGCAACGTGTAGAAGTTGCCGAACGATTTGGACATCTTGCGCCCGTCCACAAACAGGTGCGCGCTGTGCAGCCAATACTTCACGAACGGTTTGCCCGTAGCGGCCTCCGACTGTGCAATCTCGTTTTCGTGGTGCGGAAACATGTTGTCGATGCCGCCGCAGTGAATGTCGAAGGACTCGCCAAGGTATTTCATGCTCATGCACGAACATTCGATGTGCCAGCCGGGTCTGCCCTTGCCGAGTTCGGTTTCCCAAAAGATCGCGCCGTCTTCGTCGTCGTACGCCTTCCACAACGCAAAATCGCGCGCATCCTCGGTTTCGTATTCGTCGGAGTCAACGCGGCCGCTTGCGCCCGTCTTGAGTTCGTCGAGCTTGAACTTGCTCAGTTGGCCGTACTTGGAGAACGTGCTCAGCTTGAAATAGATGCTGCCGTTGGCTTCGTAGGTGTGGCCATTGTCGCGCAGCTTCTTGATGATGTCAACCATCTCCGCGATGTGGTCCGTCGCGGCGGGATACACCTCCGCGCGTTCGACGCCAAGCGTATCGAGGTCCTCGAAGAACGCTTGCGCGAAGCGGCCCGTTAACGACTTGAGCGATTCGCCGGTTTCTCGGCACGTGCGGATGATCTTGTCTTCGACGTCGGTGAGGTTCATGACGTGGGTGAGCGCATAACCGCGGTACTTCAGGTGCCGTCGAAGCAAGTCCTCGAAGAGAAAGGTGCGCAGATTACCAATGTGCGCGAAGTTGTAGACCGTCGGCCCGCAGGTGTACAGCCCAACGCGGGGCGGGGCCAGCGGTTCGAATACTTCCTTGTTGCGCGTCATTGTGTTGAAAAAGCGGATTGGCATTACGGCGTGTCCCGTGGAATTCGCGGAATTGTATCGGTCGCGGGCGTCCGCTTCAATTGCCGGATCTGCGCTCCGTTTGCGCGGGTTTCGTCCGGCATGCATGATTCGGGAAGAAACCATAGACGGGTAGTTGCAGCGATGAATGTTATCCGGATGATTTTGCTCGTGCTGTTCTTTGGCCTTTCCGCGGCGGCCGCGCCCAAGGTCCGGGTCGAACCGGAATCGTTGGACTTCGGTACCCTTCAAGCGGGGACGAAATCGGAGAAATCGGTCACGATCCATAACGACGGGGACGCGCCGCTCATCGTACTGCGCGCCAAGGGAACGTGCACGTGCGCGACCATCGAGCCCCCAGAGGGCGAAGATGGAAGCATTCAGCCAGGCGCATCAGCGCAGGCGCCCGTACGATTCGACGCCACGGACCGTACCGGAAAGCAGTCGGCCGTTGTTGCCGTTACGACGAACGACCCGGGCCGGCCCGCGGTCACGATAAACGTCACGGCGGTTGTCGAGACCTTGGCCGTGCTGCGGCCGCCCAACGGCCTGCTGTGGCAGCAAGCCCCGCGTGGCGAAACGATTCGCCGCACGGTGGTTATCATTCCAGGCGATGCGGCACAAGACATCGAACTTGTAGACATCGCGTCAGACAACAAGCTGCTGACGCCCACGGCGGCCAAAGTGACGCGAAACGGTCACCACGCGATCGACGTGAAGTGCGCGCTTGCAAAGGACACGCCCCTCGGCGACTTTGCCGCAACCGTGACCGCACGCGTTCGGGTTGCCGGCCAAGAGACGACCATCGCCATTCCCGCGCGCGGCCTCGTCGTTGGCGACGTTATCGTCATGCCCCTCGAATTGCACTCGCCGCACAAGACGGTCAAACGCGGCGAAGCCATAGGCGAGATTCTCGTGCGCGCAAGCCGGGGAGGAGAGGCGCCGGCCATCGCTGCGCTGCAAACCGCCGGCCCCGTGACCGCGGAGTTGGAGCCCGTGCGCGGACAGGACCAGCATCGCGTCGTCGTGAGTGTCATGAAGGACGCGCCTTCAGGGCCGAACAGCGCCACGGTGTACATCATGACGTCGGGCAACGACCAGCCCGTCGCGGAGGTGCCGGTCTTCTTCAACGTAGCGCGCGGCGTTTTGATCGCCCCCGAACGCGTCGCGCTCGAATCCGGCCACGCGACGCAACGCATCGAGCTGCGCAACGACGCGGGCGCGCCGATGAAAATCTTGGGCCTGCAATTCGACACCGGAACGCTGCACGCAAAGGTTCTCGTCGATTCGCAACAGGGTGCGGACCAGCCGGCCTCAATCGAAGTATCGATTTTGAATCCCGCGTCGATTTCACTGAGCGGCACGTTATTGACGGTTGAAACCGACGTGCCCGGCGACGAGTCGATAGTAATTCCGGTGTTGATTCGACCGTAGGGGAATTGGCGGATAACGAACAGCGAATACAAGTACGATGAGTCATTCATCCCGCCGCCGATAGCCGCTCGATTTGAAACCTCCCGCGTCCGCCCCTCGGTCAGACCAGTGCAGGGGTTGAGACAATCAACCGGCGCCTGGACCAGTTTGGGAGGATGCAATGGTCCAACGAAAACCAACCGCAATGTTGATGGCTGTCGTGTTCGCGATTGCGATGACCGGATGCCCGGGCACATTCCCGCCGCCGCCGTACGACGCGACTGGTACGTACACGGGCACGTGGAAAGGAAAGAGCAACGAAGACAATCCCCAACGCGTGAAAGAATGTCCGCTACAGATTGTGTTGACGCATAACCCCGCGGCGGATTTCCCCGAAGACCATCTCGTGCAGGGTATCGTCACCATCGACTACTCGTGCATCGAATTCCCGGAATGGGCCGAAACGCCGCCATCGAGCGTCGTCGAAGTGGGCGGCGTGCTTCAGGACAACGGCACGTTGTCGCTGATATCGGGCGGCTGCACCACGGCGCTGTGCGTTGTGCTCACCCTGACGGGCGCAGGCGTTGACGAGGATGGCGACGGTCTGCTGGATTCCTACTCGGGCGCTTGGGCGTACACGATTCTTCTTGCGGGCGTGGAACCGTTCGGGTTCACTGGGAAGTTTCAGGTAAGCGTTGCCGAGTAATCGTTGGTCCGGGACAAAATAAACGGCCCCATCCCGCCTCGAGCGGAATGGGGCCGCGGAATTGTTTATGGCTACTCGAAGAGCGAGTTCAATTGCGCATGTTCCGCGGTCGCGGGGAATTCCCCGCCGAGTTTGACGAATTCCACGTGCCCGTCCATGTACAGCGTGTTGCACCCGCCGGGCACATGGTTGAAGCCCACGCCGCCATTCACGTTTGTGCTCAGTTTGTCCCACATGATCGGTAATTCGCTTTGCGCCATGGCCGATCCCGCGGGATTGTTGATGTCCGTGATCAAGAAGCGCTCGACGCCTTCCCGCAGGCGGTGAATGGTGTCGCCGCCGCCGTTGCCGTAACCAAGTCCTCCAAATCCCACGGTGCTGAGGTTGATGTCGTTATCGAGGATTCCGTCGTCGGCCGGATTTTCGTTAAACAGCACGCCGCCGTACACGAGCGCGGCGCCCACAAGTTGGGCCGGTCCCGGGAACGGCGTCGACACAAACGGGTCGCTTTGGTCGCAGCGATCCATCACGTAACCGAGGTAGTTGTAGCTTTGATCGCCGTAGGTTACGTATCCGACGTACGCACACGTGTTGCTGCCATCGTCGATCACCTGTAACGTCGGATTGTCGTCCGGTGCGTCAAGCGCATCGGACGGGCACACCAGCACGTTCACGTCTGTCAGGTATTCCGGATATATGGCCGGCATGTGCGGACTGAACGACGGCTGCGCCTGCAGCGAATCCGGGTCACAACCCGTCGCATTCGCGGCCGGGCCGAAAGCCTGGTCCCCGTGCGTGCGCGGCAGCCGTTCACCGCGGCTCTCGCCCGAGTACATTTTGTAGATGATACCCATCTGCTTGAGATTGTTCTGACACGACGCGCGCCGGGCAGCCTCTCGGGCGCGCGACAGCGCGGGCAGCAGAATGGCGGCGAGTATCGCGATAATTGCGATGACAACAAGCAACTCGATGAGCGTAAATCCGGCGCGTTTCATGAATAACACCTCGCAGTAATGACGAACTCATCAATTAAACCATCCAACCGGGAATGGCGTCAAGCGGCGGACTTCGGTATTCTGGTTCGAGGTCGTCGAGCTGTTGGGTGATAATCTGCGTTTCTGCAAGGGCTTACCGGGAGGGCCGGGATCATGGCTGCCTGTCCAGTGTGCGGAGTTGCGTTACCGGGCAACGCAAGGCAATGCCCGACGTGTAACGCGGACCTCGCCAACGCGAGCGCATTGATGAACGACATACTCGGCGCACCGCCGCCGCCTCGCGCCGCCCCGCAACAGAAGCCTGTCGAGAAGAAACCCATCCCGTATGGAAAGGTCATCGTCACCGCGCTCCTGTGGGGATGGGCCTGCGCGGCGGCGCTGGGCCTCGCGCTCGGCGCCGTGATGCAGTTTTTTGTCGGGGGAGGTCCCGGCTCCGCATCGTTCATCGCAGGATTGAATTCCGGCGGCATGTTGGGATTTCTCATTGGATCGGTGTACGGCGCGGTGACCGTCCTCAATTTGGAGATGGGAAAGGCCGCAATCGTCGGTTTGTTCATTGGCGCGGCGGACACGACGATCCACTATTTTGGCGAATCGATTCTCCTCGCGGAGCCCGATTTCGCAGCCTATCTTTACACGTTGATGGGTTGCGGCGCCGGCGCGGCGGCGGGGGCGTTGAGCGTCGTGCTGCGGAATTACCGTGAAGGCGGATGAAGGTCGGATTGCGCATGCTGTCGAATGACGAAATCGAATTCTACCGGGACGCCGGCTATCTGCGAATCCCGGCAGTGTTTACTTCAAGTGAGATGGACGAACTCGAACGCGAGCTGGACTTCATGATGGAACAGTGGGCCGTTACCGAAATCGGATGGACCGGCCCCTGGCGCAAGGAGTATATGGACGAGGAGACCGAAAAGAGGTCCCGGCTGACGTCGCTGCATGATCTCCATTTCTACTCGGAGGCATGGATGCGCGCGGTGGCGAAACCGGAACTTGTCGAGTCGATCGCCGAACTCATCGGAAGTCCAAATATCGAACTGCATCACACGACACTGCATGCCAAGCCGCCGGAGTCCGGCCATCCGTTTCCGATGCACCAGGACAATGCGTTTTACGAACACGCGGACAACCGCTATCTCGATGTGCTCGTCCATCTCGACGACACCTGCCATGCGAACGGAGAAATTCGGTTTCTGCGCGGATCGCACAAGCCGGGCGCGTTGCCGCATATTACCGTCACGCCCGAGGGCGAGCCGTGTACACCGCACCTGAACACGCGCGCGTATCGACTTGTCGATACGGAACCCGTCCCCGCGAAGCGCGGCGACGTCGTCTGCTTCAACATTTTTACGGTCCACGGCAGTTACATAAACACGACGAACAAGGTCCGCCGCCTCGTACGCGGCGGTTACCGCGATCCGTTGAACCGCCAACTGTCCGGCCAGAGCATCGGGCGGCCTAACATCATGGTGAAGGGCCGCCGTCCACGGGTTTCGGAGATCGCGCCACTCACGAACGAAGCGGTTGTGTAAGCGCCCGCACGGTCGCGTAGTTTTGACGGCCATTGCCGCGCGTCTTACAATTCGAGTCGCGCTTCCACGGCGGTCCAGGTAACGTTTATGCAACTCTATCGTCGCGCGATCACGCTTATTGAAGGGCGCGAGCCGTTCGCGCTCGCGATCGTCGTTCGCGCGTCTGGTTCAACGCCCCAGAAGGCGGGCGCCAAGGCGCTGTTCGAACGCGATGGCGCGGTGCATGGCACATTGGGCGGCGGATGCCTCGAAGCGGAGGCGCGCAAGCGCGCGCTGGATGCGCTCGACACCGGCGCGTCGTTCGTATTCGATCTGAATCTGAACGACGACCACGGTTGGGACGACGGCCTCATCTGCGGCGGAAACGTTCGCGTCTTCGTCGAGCCCGATCCCGCTCGGCACAGACACGCGATCGCCGCTGCGACAGACGCGGAAGGCCGCGGCGCGCTGCTGTTTCAAATTTATCCCGATGGTCATGCCGACGCGCACTGGGTACCGGACGCCGAGATCGAGTCGTTTTGTCCCTATCCGGGATCGGCCGCGTTATGCGACGCGCTTCGGTCCGCCGCGCCCGCCTGGCATGAGGAGAAAGACGCCACGGGCACAACCGTCGCGGAGGTATACATCGAACCGGTCGAGCCCGCGCCCGTCCTGTTGGTCGCGGGAGGGGGACATGTGGGGCAGGCGGTGGCGAAACTTGGATCGTGGCTGGGATTCCGCGTAACGGTGATCGACGACCGTGCGCCGTTCGCCGACGCGGGCCGGTATCCCGAAGGTGTGCGCACCATTTGCGGTGACATCGCAACGGAGGTCGCGGCATTCCCCATCCACGAGTCGACCTACGTCGTCATTGCCACGCGCGGCCATCGTCACGACGGCGTCGTACTGAAGCGTTGCATTCGTTCGTCCGCACCATACATCGGCATGATCGGCAGCAAGCGAAAGGCCCTTATGATTCGTAAGGGCCTGATCGACGACGGACTCGCGGACGAAGACGACTTTACGCGCGTACGCAGCCCCGTCGGCCTGAATATTGGCGCGGTCACAGTCGAGGAAATCGCGGTGAGTATCCTCTCGGAGATAATCCGCGTCCGCCGAAACCACGAGGGTGCGGCCACATCGCTCAACGTGTGCGGTCCGGCATGATTGCGGCGGTAGTGTTGGCCGCAGGCGCGTCGCTCCGCATGGGCGAACAAAAACTGCTGCTGCCGTTCGGCGACAGCACTGTGATCGGACATGTGGTCGATCAAGTCATTGCGAGCGAGATTGACCGGACCGTCGTTGTGACCGGCCATAATCGCGCGCGAATCGAGTCCGCGCTCGCCGGGCGACCGGTCGCATTGGTGCACAATGAAAACCACGCGGAGGGAATGTTGTCGTCCGTACGCTGCGGACTGGCTGCCATACCCGAAGACGTCCACGCATTCCTTATCGTCCTCGGCGATCAGCCGAATGTCACTTCCAGCACGGTCGATGCGCTGATCGAGGCGTTCCGCTCGGGGCAGCACGGCATTGTGGTTCCCGCCTGCGGTGACCGGACGGGCCATCCGCTTGTAGTTGCATCCCGCTTTCGCAATGCTATTATGTCGCGGTTCGACGCAGTTGGGCTGCGCGGACTGCTGCGCGAACATCCCGGTGAAGTGCAGCGCCTCGATGTGCCGGACAGCGGTGTGATGTTTGACATGGATACGCCCGAAGATTACGAACGAGAACGCGCGCGCAGAAATCAGAGTTGCGGGATGGCTGGCGCCAGTGAGGAGTAACGAAATGCTGCGAGTTGCTGGGTTGATGGTTTTGGCGTCGATGGTGTCCGTGGTAGCGCAGGTCGATCCGCCGCGCATACCCGAGCGAGACAACATCGAAACGTATCGCGTCTTCGGCCCCGAGCATCCCGGGTTGTACAAGCATCCCGCGTCCATTACCGAGTTGGCGAACGGCGACTTGTACATTGCGTACTATGGGGGTTCTGACGAGTACATGACCGATACGGCCGTCTACGGATCGCGGCAAAAAAAAGGCGATACGCAATGGACCGAACCGCAGGTGATCGCTGACACGCCCGATCACGCGGACGGCAATCCCGTTGTGTGGCAGGCGCCGGATGGAGTCGTCTGGCTCTTTTACAACAACATCTACGGCAAGACGTGGTCCGACGGGCGCGTTATGGCGAAGCAGTCGAAGGACGGCGCGGTGACCTGGTCCGATCCGATCGTCATCGCCTTTGAACCGGGCTCGATGGTGCGCGGCCAACCAATCGTGTTGCACGATGGCAACTATCTCGTTCCCTTGTATCACGAGACCGGATCCGATACCGAGAAGACCGCATCCGATACGTCGTCGTACTTCCTGCGTTACGACCCGAAAGAAAAGACATGGAAGGAAACAAACCGCATTATATCGCCGACCGGCAACCTTCAGGCCCAGGTCGTGCAAATCGACCCGAACTACCTGATCGCGTACATGCGCCGCGGCGGCGACTTCCTGCCGACGGACTCCGGTTATGCAATCCGCTCCGAGTCGCGCGATGGCGGGTACACGTGGAGCGAGGGGACCGTCACGCAGTTCAAAAACCCGAATTCCGCCCTCGACCTCATTAAATTGAAGAACGGCCACCTGCTGATGGTGTACAACGACAACATGAACGAGCGCACGCCGCTGACAGTCGTCATCTCGGAAGATAACGACAAGACGTGGCCGCACCGGCGCGACATCGGCGGCGGCGACAACACGTTCGCGTACCCCTACGCCATTCAGACCGGTGACGAGAAGATTCACATCATCTACACGCAAAACCGCCGCACAACCATCATGCAGGCCGTGTTTAACGAGTCCGCGATCACCGGCTGGGGAAAGTAGCCTCGGGACTATCCGCGTCCGGCCAGCGGCGGCACCGCGTGCGCCGCTGGTCCGACGTACTTGCTGAGCGGCCGGTAGATGCGGTTGTTCGCCGACTGCTCGATGAAGTGCGCGCTCCATCCGGTCACGCGCGACGCCACAAACAACGGCGTGTACAGGTCAAGCGGCAGGCCGAGCAGATAGTACGTCAACCCGCACGGATAGTCGACGTTGGGAAAAATCCGTTTCTCGTTCACCATCGGGTCCTTGATGGCGTCGTAGATATCCATCCAGACCTGCTGGTTCTTGCTCGCGGCCAGTTTTCGCAGCTCGCGCTCGAGAATCCGCGCACGATGATCGCCGTTCTTGTAGACGCGATGGCCGAACCCCATCACCTTCTTTTTGTTCGCCAGCGCGTCCTTGATCCACGCCTTTGCCTCGTCCCCGGATTTGAATTGTTTCAGCATGTCCATCGCTGCCTCGTTCGCGCCACCGTGCAGCGGTCCCTTCAGCGCGCCGATCGCGCCGACAATCGCGGACACGAGATCGGACATAGTCGAGCAGATCACACGCGCCGTAAATGTGCTCGCGTTGAATTCGTGTTCCGCGTAGAGAACGAGCGTGAGATCGAGCAGTTTGGCCGACAACGCGTCCGGTTCCGTCCCTTGCGCCTGGTACAGAATTTGCGCGGCGTGCGAAAGCCCCGGCTTTGCGGCGACCGGTTCCTGTCCGTTCAACAAACGGTAGCGCGCAGCAATGATCCCGCCGATCTGGGCGGTCAACCAAATCGCGCGCGACCTGTTGTCCTCGGGATCGGACACGGGATCGAAGTGCCCCGTCATCGAGACCGTGCTGCGGAGCACGTCCATCATTGGCACATGTTTCGGGACCAAGCGCAACGCGCTGACCACCTCCGCGGGCAGCGCACGAAACGAATCGAGTTCCTTCTTGAACGCATCCAACTGCGCGCCGTCTGGCAGGTCGTTGTTCAACAGGAGAAACGCGACTTCCTCGAACGTCGCCTTCTCCGCGAGTTCCTCGATTGGATAGCCCCGGTACAAGAGCACGCCCTGGTCCACGCACGCGATCGCGGTATCGCCGGCGATGACACCCTCGAGGCCTGGCCTGTAATTCTCCGACATTCGAAACTCCTCCTACCCCGGTCGATACTTCAGTAAATCGTACAGCGCTTCGCGCGTTTGCATCTCATTCAACAGGTCCTCTTGCGACCCACTCTCGCGAATCGCCAACAGCGCATCGTCCATTGCTTTCATGGCCACACGCTGCAGCGTCACGGGAAAAATCACAATGTTGTAACCCAACTCGCCGAACAGGTCGACGCTCAAATACGGCGTCTTACCAAACTCCGTCATGTTTGCGAGCAGGATGGTGTCCACGTCGTCCGCGAACCGCCTGAGTTCCTCCTCCGTGCTCAACGCCTCCGGAAAGATGGCGTCTGCCCCGGCCTCGAGATACGCGTGCGCGCGCCCCACGGCATCGTCGTAGCCGGTCACGCCCCGGGCGTCGGTGCGCGCGATGAGCAAAAAGTCCTCGCTCGCTTTCGCCTCCGCCGCGGCGGCAATCTTCTCGCAAAACTCTTCGACGCTGACCAGCGACTTTCCTTCGAGGTGGCCGCACCGTTTCGGGAATTCCTGGTCCTCGAGATGGATTCCGCTCACGCCTACCAGTTCCAGTGCGCGCACGGTTTGAAACGCACATTCTGCTCCACCGTACCCGGTGTCCGCGTCCGCGATAATCGGCAGAGTCGTCACCCGGGCGATGGACGCACAGTGCGCCGCGGATTCCGTCAACGTCATTAAGCCGATGTCCGGCACGCCGCCGACGCTGTTCGCAAGCACCGCGCCGGAAACATAGATGGCCTCGAACCCCCGCTGTTCGATCAGCCGCGCGCTAAGCGCGTTGATGGCGCCGGGCATGGCCACGGTGCGCGCTTCGAGCGACGCGCGCAGCCGATCAGACCTCTCCGCCGACGAGGGCGGTACCGGCGATTTCCACATGGCAGTCCCCGTTTCGCGATCCGATTTCACCGGCGCGGTTACTCGGCAGCCTCACACGAATTCCGCTCCGGACAGACTGACAGGAGATCGCGTGGGGTTTCAACTTTGGCTGTGCGCCTATTGGTTCCCGTCAATCGATTTTGTTGAAGTTTGTAGCGCCCGGTCTCCGCGCCGGGCGGTATTCCACGTGACTGGGACCGCCAAATTCAAATGACGCAGACCACTAGCTCCGGTCGTTCGACAAATCGTTGCGCTTGAGATAGTACGCCAACTCCGCCAGCCCAACGGAGATGTGCTCGTGGCGCACGAAGATGTTGGATGGCAATACGAGGCTCGTCGGCGCGAAATTCCAGATCGCGCGAATGCCCGCCTCCACGAGCCGGTCCGCTAGCGGTTGCGCCGCTTCCGCGGGCACGGTCAGCACGGCAAGATGGACGCCGTGCTCGCGCACGGTCGATTCGAGCGAGTCAATGGGCAGCACGCTCGCGCCGCCCAAATCAGTCCCCACGCGCAGCGGATCCGCATCAAACAAGGCGACGATGTCTAGGCCGTACTTGCCAAATCCGCCGTACGATGCGATCGCGCCGCCAAGCCGGCCCGCCCCCACGATAACCGACCGGTAGCGTTCGTTGAACCCCAGCGTTTCGCGGATCGAATTCATGAGCACCTGCGTGCTGAAACCCACGCGCGGCCGTCCGCGCACACCGATCGCAGCGAGGTCCTTGCGCACAAGCGTGTCGTCCATGTCGAGCAGTTCCGCGATCTGCGCGCTTGAAACGTAGCCGGATGTCTGTGTCTCGATCTGTTCGGCGACAAGGTGATAGTAATGCATGAGCCGCTCGACGACCAGTTGGTTCAGCGTATGTGACTTTGTCCGCCGTGTCATCCAACATCCTCCCCAGACACATAGTACCAGCTTGAAGGCCGGAATAGAACGCGGCCCTACGTTCTACCGTTGCGGCGCCGGCACTCCCCGCAATTTGTAGTGGCATTACACGCGCGGCTTGACTATGCTCGTCGGCAGGGAGCGCAACGCGCTAACCCCCGCGAGGCTACCGGTGACTGACGCAACGGCACAACGCGATAAGTCCACGCCATCTACTCCAACACTATCGGGCGCGTGGAACGACCGCGTTCTGCGCGCGCTCGTTATCGGCGCACCTTTTGCGATCGTCTTTTTCGCGCTCGACCTTGGCGCGTCGATGGCCCGCGGGCTTTCCGGCAGCGGTATTTCGCTTTGGTACGCCCCTGTCGGGGTCGCAATCGCCGTGCTGCTGCGCTTCGGTATTGGCTACGCCCCGATCTACTTTCTCGTGTGCGTTATCGGGAATTACTTCATCTGGCACCAGCACATGCCGTCGGTACCGCTACTCCCGGTGCTGGTCGCGGCGTTGCCGGTTATTGTGTATTCCTTTTGCGTTTGGGTCCTTCGGACCAAACTCCGTATCGACACCCAACTCACCGAGCTACGCAGCGCCGCGATGTTCGTTATCGGCGTCGCGGCCGCCAGCGCGCTTGTGGCCTTCGGATACGCCGGGCTTCTCGTCGCCGCGGACAGAGTACAGGAATCGATTTGGCATTCCGCCCTCGATTTCTGGATTGGCGACGTCGTTGCGATCCTTTCGATTGCGCCGTTCCTCCTTGCACTGATATTTCCCTGGGGCGCGGGCGTTCTGAGGTTTGTGCGCGGGGAATCGCCACACGCGGTGGCGGGCCGGGCGGTGCGGGCATTGTTGCCGCGATTCGCGTCCACCGCGGTCTGGTTCGCCGTGCTCATACCCACGATCGTCTTCTGCATCACGGAATCGGAAAGCGAAGGCCGCGCGATCTTGTATCCGTGCTTCTTACCGCTCGTTTTCGCCGCATATTGGCGCGGTATCAAGGGCGCGTCAACCGGCGTCTTCTTCGTATCCGCGTCCTTCGCCATTTTCGTCGTCCAATCAGGCGAACACGCCGGCATGCACGACATTCAACTGTTTCTCATTACGCTGTGTCTTACGACCCTCCTCCTCGGATCGGCAATTACGTCCGTGACGGCAACGTCGGAGAACCTGCGTCAACTCCACGGGTACTATCGCCAGGCCATCACGGCCGCGGACGCCGTCCCCTACGTACTCGATTATGAGCAGGGCCGGTACACGTACGTCGGCGAAAACATCGAACGAATAACGGGGTACACTTCGCGCGAATTTACGCCCAGGCTCTGGGAGGAGCGCACCAATATCGTGACGCTACACGGCGAGGCCGCCGGTATTCCCGAAGCGGACGCCATCCGCCGCACCCGCGCGGGCGAATTCCAGACGTGGTCGAGCGAAGGCAATTTCCTCACCAGGGACGGCAAAGTCCGTTGGGTCGCGGACGCGTCGGTCGAGGTCCACGGCGAGGACGGAAAGTCCATTCGCTCTATCGGCCTCATCCAGGACATTTCCCGATTGAAAGAGGCGGAGGAAGCGTTGCGGGCGAGCCGCGCGGTCCTCTACCTGTTCGTCGAGCACACGCCCGCCGCCGTCGCAATGCTGGACCGCGAACTGCGCTATCTGGTCGCCAGCAAGCGGTGGCTTCTCGATTATCGCCTGACCGAACAAGACATCATCGGAAAATGCCATTACGACGTGTTCCCGGAAATACGGAGCAACCAGGACTGGTTGGACGTTCACCAGCGCTGTCTCCGCGGGGCGATCGAGAAACGCGATGAAGACCGTTTTGTGCGGGCGGACGGCACGGAAGATTGGCTCCGGTGGGAAGTCCGCCCGTGGTACGAGGACTCCGGCGCGATCGGCGGCATCATCATGTTCACGGAGGTGATTACGGAGCGCAAGAAAGCCGAGGAGGCGCTTCGCAAAGGCGAAGAACGGCTCGAATTGGCGCTCAATGGCGCAGACCTCGGGCTGTGGGACCTCGACATCGCGGGTGCGCGCGCCACCGTCAACCAACGGTGTGCCGAGATTTTCGGCTACTCGATGGAGACCGTTCCCCAGGACGTTATGATATGGCGGTCACACGTTCATCCCGACGACTTGCCCGCCGTTTCCGACCATATGTGGGCGCACGTCGGCAGACATTGTCCCAATCTGGACATCGAGTTCAGAATTCATACCCGTATCGGACGGCCCGTGTGGATTCAAGTCCGCGGCAAGGTCGTCGAATGGGAGGCTGGCGGCACGCCTGTCCGTATTGCGGGCACAGTCATGGACATCACGGCGCGCAAAGCAGCCGATGAGGAACGGCGCGCGTTCGAGGAACAAATGCAACAGACCCAAAAGCTGGAAAGTCTCGGCGTTCTCGCGGGTGGCATCGCGCACGACTTCAACAATTTACTGGTCGGCATCCTCGGCAACGCCGACTTGGCGCTGGCTGAAACGCCGTCGAATTCCTCGCTCCATGACAGTCTCGACGCAATCGTCCGTTCTTCCGAACGCGCCGCCGAACTGTGCCGCCAGATGCTCGCCTACTCCGGTCGCGGCCGGTTTGTCGTTGTGCCCGTGTCGCTCAACGATATGGTCGAAGAGATGGGCCATCTGCTTACCGTGACGGTGTCGAGGCGCGTCACACTCACGTTCGACCCCGATCCGAATCTGCCCTTGGTCCAGGCGGATGCGACCCAACTCCGGCAGATCATCATGAACCTAATCACGAACGCATCCGAAGCCATAGGCGATTCCGAAGGCGCCATTCGTATGTCGACCGGTAGGCTCGTTTGGGGCGGCGATGACGGCGGCCAGCACATTCTCGGCGGCGAACTGCGGGAAAGCCAGGCCTATGCATACGTGCGCGTGACCGACAACGGAGTCGGGATGGACAACGCGACGCTTCAGCGCATCTTCGACCCGTTCTTCACAACAAAGTTTACCGGCCGCGGACTTGGGCTCGCGGCCGTGCTCGGCATCGTGCGCGGCCACCGCGGCGCAATCCGCGTCGAGTCCGCCGTAGGGCGTGGCACGACGTTCACCGTCTACCTGCCCGCGCTCGGGGACGCAAACGCCGGAACGTCGGACGAAGAGCAAACCGTCCCGGCCACGCGAGGCGAAGGCGTAGTCCTTGTTGTCGACGACGAAGAATCGGTGCTGGGAATCGCTAAGATGATGCTCGAGCGGCGGGGTTTTGAAGTACTGACCGCGCTGGACGGGGCCGCCGCGTTGCGCCTGTTCGACGAGCGGAAGGACGCGATTATCCTCGCGATCGTGGACCTTACGATGCCGCGCATGGCGGGCGGGGAACTCATCCACGCCCTTCACGAAATCAAACCGGGCCTTCGCGTTGTCCTCTCGAGCGGATACAACGAACAGGAAGCGATTGCGCAGTCGCACGGCGAGACCATGGCGGGCTTTATCCAGAAGCCGTACCGCACGCGCGAGTTCTACCGCGTGATCGAATCCGCGCTGAACCGTGGCGGCCGCACGGTTTAACGGTGGCTGCTTCCCTTCTGCTTGTAGGACTCGTACTGCGGCTTCTCCCCGAAGGGCTTCGTGCGCGCGAGTAGCGCCGTAACCTCGGACGCGTCCAGTTGCCGAAACGATCTCGCCACCGCAAGGTTCTGCTCGAACTTCGCGTATGAATTCATACCCGACACCACGACCGATACCGGCATGCTCATCGCATACAGCAGCGCCTCTTGTGCATTTACTGCGCCGGTCTTCAGCACGCCACCACCCGCAAGCGACTTCATTCCGATTACACCCAGGTTATACTGCTGCGCGACCGGGATCACGGTCTTGACGAAACTTGCGCGGTGCGGATCGAGGCAGTTTACCGGCATCTGAACGGTATCCCATTCGAACCCGCCCTCGATTACGGCGACGTGAATTTCGGGGCTGACGTGACCCGAAAACCCGACATACCGGACCTTGCCTTCGTCCTTCGCTTTCATCGCCACATCGAGCACGCCCTTCGAGTACACCTTGTCCTTGTCGCCCGGCTCAAACGTGCCCACGGAATGCACCTGCCATAGATCGATGTGGTCCACGCTCAACCGCCGCAGGCTCGCCTCCAGTTGTTTCCGCGCATTCTCGGCGTCGCGCGCAATGACTTTGGTCATCAGGAACACCTTCTCCCGATATCCATCCTGCAATGCGCGGCCCATACGCTCTTCGCTCCGCCCGCCGTTGTATTCCCACGCGTTGTCGAAAAAATTGATGCCCTCGTCCACCGCGGTCCGCATAATCTTAATGGCCTCGCCATCGGACAATTCCTTGTTGCCAATGTGGCTTCCGCCCACGCCCAACAGCGATACGTCCTCGTGCGTTCTGCCAAGGCCGCGGTACGGAATGCCGTTCACGATCTTGGCCGTCGCCGGCACGGGCAGTGCGGCCGTTGCTGCCGCAAGCGCAGCACATCTCAAGAATTCGCGTCGGCCAACCTGCATGATAGTCTCCATGTTTTCGTTTTCCCGGATACGACCGTCTCACGATACGACCCGGCGCGTTGGCCCGCAACTTGTCCGGTTAGGCCCACGCCGTTTGCGCGGTGTCCACATACAGGCGTATAGTGTTTTCTTTCCGCTTGGGCGG
Source organism: Candidatus Hydrogenedentota bacterium (assembly GCA_013359265.1). NCBI lineage: Bacteria > Pseudomonadati > Candidatus Hydrogenedentota > Candidatus Hydrogenedentota bacterium. The sequence goes on along the minus strand of JABWCD010000006.1, from coordinate 249,229 downwards.
GTCAACGTACGGGGCCGCACGGCGCGGGGTGCGCGCGTGCTTCTATCCTGATCGGGAGGAGTCTGAATCATGAGTGAAATGTCGCTGAGCCGGCGGGCGTTCCTTGCCGCCACGACGACGAGTGCCGTCATGACGTTTACCGGGGCCGCCGCCGCGCCAAACACGGCGAAGGTCGTGCCGCGGAGATTGTCGCCAAACGAAAAGCTGAACGTGGCCGCCATCGGCGCGGGCGGCAAGGGTGCAGGCGATATCATGGGTTTCCAAAACCTTGGCGAAAACGTCGTCGCGCTGTGCGATGTCGACTGGGACCGGGCGGCAAAACTCTTCGCGCAAGAGTCCATGAAGAACGTGCCGAAGTACAAAGACTTCCGGAACATGCTCGAAAAGCACCCGGAGATCGATGCCGTCAACGTCTCGACGCCGGACCACATGCACGCGCCCGCCGCGTATTACGCAATGAAGATGGGCAAGCACGTATACGTGCAGAAACCGCTCACGCACACCGTCGCCGAGGCGCGCTTGCTCACCCTCACCGCGCGCGATGCCGGCGTCGTCACGCAGATGGGCAATCAGGGCCACTCGGGCAACGGCTGCCGCGAACTCTGCGAAATGATTTGGGGCGGCGCAATCGGCAAGGTGAAAGAAGCCCACGTGTGGACGCACCGCCCCGTGTGGAAAAACCAGGGCCGCGGCGAACCGTTCGAGCCGCAGATCACGCCGGAGAACCTCGACTGGGACCGCTGGCTCGGTCCCGCGCCGTGGCGTCCCTACAACAAAGCTTACGTGCCGCATGACTGGCGCGCGTGGCAGGACTTCGGCGCGGGTTCGCTCGGCGACATGGCGTGCCACATTATGGACCCGGTGTACATGTGCCTGAAGCTGAACGAGCGTCCGTGGTTCACGGTTGAAGTCGTCATGCAAAAGGGCCGCAACGAACAAACCTTCCCGCTGACCTCGACGATCAAGTACCACTTCGCCGAAGGTGCGGACATGCCCGCGGTCGACGTGTATTGGTATGACGGTCACTGGCCCGACCCCAAAGACCCAAGCAAGGAAATCTACAACCGTCCCGAGCGGCCCGAAGGCATCCCGGACAGTTGCGTGCTCGGCGACGACAACGCAAACGGTTCGTTCCTTATCGGAGAATCCGGCATCGTCACGCAGGGCGAATACGGCGGCAACCCCCGCCTCGTACCCGACGAGAAGATGAAGGATTACAAGAAGCCCGTTCCGACGCTGCCGCGTATTCCGAACGAAGACCACTTCTTGAACTTCCTGTCGTCGTGCAAATCCGGCGAGCAGGCCTGCTCGAACTTCGATTACGCGGGACCGTTCACGGAAATGGTGCAATTCGGCAACCTCGTCGTAAAATCCGGCAAAAAGCTCCGCTGGGACAACGTCAAGGGCGAGGTCACCAACGTGCGCAACGCGAAAGAAATCGTAAGCAAGGAATACCGCAAGGGCTGGGAATTGCCCTGCTAAAAGCGACACTTCTTACGCGAATCGTTTGGAAAGGCCCGCGCGCGCGGGCCTTTCCGTTTTCGCCGCGTAAGACTGCCGATCGCGCCTCGGTCGATAAACCAATTCCGCGTTGGCATAATCGAACTGAGTGGGGAAAGGTGCACATTGCGGCCGAAACCTCATGATCGTGCACGCCCTGAGAGGGGGACACCTCATGGCAACGCAAAGGAAAGCCAAGCGAAGCGCATGGCGGATACTCTTGCGCCTTCTCGTATTCGTCGCTGTCGCCTACCTGGCCTGGTATTTCTGGCCTGTTCATGTACGGATTGCGATGGACGGCCCGACCGCGACGTGGCCGGACTATGGCAACGACAAGGGCGGTTCGCGCTATTCGCCGTTGACGCAGATTACACCCGCGAACGTAAAATACCTGCAAAAGGCCTGGGAATATCACACCGGCGACGTCTCGGATGGCAAGGGAGCCATCAAAGCGACGTCCGCGTTCGAAGCGACACCCATTCTCAATGACGGCCGCCTCTATTTTCCAAGTCCGTTCAACAAAATTATTGCGCTCGATCCGGAAACCGGCAAGGAGATTTGGAAGTACGATCCGAAGATCGATTTGAGCGTCCGTTACAGCAATCAACTCACGAGCCGCGGTGTCACCTATTGGGAGGACGCATCGGGCGTGGACCCGCATCCGAAACGTATCTTCGCCGCGACGTGCGACGGAAGGCTTATCGCGTTGGACGCTGTCGATGGCACGCCCTGCAAGGACTTCGGCTCACATGGCGCAGTCGATCTCAAGCGTGGCGTTGGCGAGGAACGTTGGATCGGCGAGTACCAGATGACCTCGCCACCCGCGGTTGCCGGCGACCATGTCATTTTGGGCTCCGCGGTTTCCGACAATCAGCGCGTGGACGCGCCCAGCGGCGTCGTGCGTGCGTACAACGCGCGTACCGGCGCACTCGCCTGGACATGGGACCTCGCGCCTCCGCCCGACAAATACACCGGTCCCGCACAACCCAAAACGGAAGAAGGATACACGCTGGGAACGCCAAACGTCTGGGCGCAGTTTTCGGTCGATGAAGAACGCGATCTGGTATTTATGCCGACCGGAAATCCCGCGCCGGATTTTTACGGCGGGGAGCGATACGGTTCCGACTACTACGGCAGTTCCGTTGTCGCGGTCAGAGCATCAACCGGCGAAGTGGTCTGGCATTTTCAAACCGTGCATCACGACCTGTGGGACTACGACGTGCCATGCCAGCCGACGTTGGCTACGATCATGCGTGATGGCAGAGAAGTCCCTGTCGTAATTCAGGCCACAAAAATGGGCCTCATCTTCGTGTTGAACCGCGAGACTGGCGAGCCCGTCTTCCCCGTCGAAGAACGGCCTGTTCCGCAGTCCAACGTGTCCGGCGAGCAGACTTCGCCAACACAGCCGTTCCCCGTGAAGCCGGCGCCGCTCATCCCGCATACGTTGTCGCCGGACGAAGGGTGGGGGCTCACCAGTTCGGGCAAGAAAGAGTCGCACGACAGAATCGCCGCGCTGCATTATGAAGGCATCTACACGCCGCCGCGCGTGAACGAACCGATCCTGATGTTCCCCGGCAATGCGGGCGGCACGAACTGGGGCGGCGTAGCGGTCGACCCCGTGCGCCAAACACTTGTTGTGAACGCGTCGGTGCTGGGTTTCATTGTGACGCTGATTCCGCGCGCGGAATTTGACGAGATCAAGAAGAACAACCCGGACGCGGAAATCCAGCGGCAGGACGGCACGCCGTATGGCATGCGCCGGGACTATCTCCTCGGCTCGTCGGGTTTGCCCTGTAACCCGCCGCCGTGGGGCACGCTCGCGGCGATCGATTTGAACACAGGTGATATCGCGTGGCAAGTGCCGTTCGGCACCGTCCGCGACATCGCGCCCGTGCCGATTCCGATCAACTATGGCGTACCAAACCTCGGCGGGCCGCTCGTCACCGCAAGCGGTCTAATCTTCATCGGCGCCGCAATGGACGACTACATCCGCGCATACGACATCGAAACGGGCAAGGAACTGTGGAAGGGCCGCCTACCCGCGGGCGGACAGGCCACGCCGATGACCTATCGCCTGCGCAAGGACAGCAAACAGTACGTTGTGATCGCGGCCGGCGGACATGGCCGCGCGGGGACCAAACTCGGCGACTCGGTTATCGCATACGCATTGCCGTAACAGTAACTGACGCCCTTTGATTTCGGCGCCGCCGGTATTCACAATCCCCGCGGTGCCGCAATCATTCCAAAGGAGTCGCCGCATGCGCGCATGGTTGGTTCACGAGTTCGGCCACTACAAGACGGCGCTGCGATTCAGCGTTGCCGACCCGCCGATGGCTGAAGCCGAGTCCGCCGTCATTAACGTGAGGGCCGCGGGCGTGATGTATGCGGACCTGCTGAACATCTCGGGTCAGTATCAGATGAGAGCGCCACTGCCGTTTGTGCCGGGTAGCGAAGCCGCGGGCGAAGTCGTCGAAGCGGGGACCGGCAGCAAGTTCTCGGCCGGCGATCGCGTTGTTACCGTCAATCTCATGGGCGCCTTCGCGGAAAAAATGCTCGCGCTCGATCAAGTCTCGTTTGCCATACCGGACGAGATGTCGTTTGCGGACGCGGCGGCGTTCACAATCAACTACCAGACCTCGTACTTCGGCCTCGTATATCGTGGGCGGGTACAACCCGGCGAGTGGGTGCTCGTTCACGGCGGCGCCGGCGGTGTGGGCACGGCGTCCATTCAGCTCGCAAAGGCGCTCGGCGCGAAAGTCATCGCCACCGCGGGTGGCCCCGAAAAAGTCGCGCTGTGCAAACAGTGTGGCGCGGACCATGCTATCGACTACCGCGCCGGCGGCTTCCTGAACGCCGTCAAGGACATCACGGAAGGCAACGGCGCGGACGTCGTAATCGATCCCGTCGGCGGCGATGTGTTCGACGCGACGACCAAATGCGTCGCATTTGGAGGACGCATCGTCATCGTCGGCTTTGCCGCCGGACGTATCCCGACCATCGCCGCGAACCGGCTCCTGTTGAAAAACTGCAGTGCGGTCGGCCTCTTCTGGGGCGCATACCAAACGCGCGATCCCGAACTCGTCGCAAAGACACAACAACTGCTGTACGACATGTACGGAGACGGAAAGATTAAGCCGGTTATCCACCGCGAATACGCGATCGAATCCCTGCCTGACGCACTCGAATCGATCGAATTACGCACGTGTCTCGGAAAGCCGGTGTTGATCCTTTAGAAGCCTGCTGACATCCGCTTGCGCCTCAAGCGCCGACCACCGCGGAATCGACGTACCACACGGGATCGCACACTTTGGCGGAAGGAAGCTCGCCGGTCTGCACACATTTGAAGGCATTCGCCTTGTCGGCGCCGGACGCCAAAAACCACCGTTCGCGCGCCGCGTTGATCAACGGAAATGTCATCGTCACGCGCGTGGTATTCAGTTGAGGCACGGCATTGCGAACGACGAGCCGCTCGCGCTCTTCAAGCGCCGCAGTACCAGGAAAGAGCGACGCGGTATGCCCGTCCGCGCCCATACCCAACAAAATCAAATCAAGTTGTGGAATTGACAACATCGGTCGAACTTCAATTTGTTCGGCCCCTCCCGCATTGCGTGTTGTCTGCGAAGCGCGTTGGGCCGCCTCTCGCACATGCCGACGAATCAGCGACTCGTAATCATCCGCCGCGCCGTCGCGTTCCGCTTCCATCCTGTTGGATTTCAAATCTGGAATTTGAGATAGAAGTTCCTCCGCGAGCATCCTCCAATTCGACTGCGGATCGTCCGGCGGCACGCAGCGCTCGTCCACCTGCCAAATCGTGACACGGTCCCACCGCACCGCCCCGCGATACTCGGCCGCAAGAATTCGAAACAGCGCCCTCGGCGTCGATCCCCCCGAAACTGCAATGTGCGCATCAGGCACGCAGTTCAGAAATTCGACCAAGTCTTTCGCAAGCCGGCGTGCAGGACTCGAATCTACAATCGCCCTCATAACTCGTTATGCCACCCCATGAAAATGAAGCCCTTCGTATTCAATCCAAAGTTGCATGCACCTTCCCACGATTATCCGATGATCCACAACCACGCCCCCGCGATCCCCAACGTCGCAGCCGTCACCGGCAGGCCGATCCGTGCATGTTCCTGCCACGAAATCTTGATTCCGAATTGCGCGGCCTGCTCCACTACAATAATATTCGCGATGCTCCCGACGATAAACAGATTGCCTGCCAGCGTGCTTGACAGCGCGAGGACCGCGCCAGCACTTGGGTGCGTCGCCGAAGGGAGGAGCAGCATCGTCGCAGGGACGTTTGACACCAGGTTGGACAGCACGACCGTGACACCGAACAACCACGCGGGTTGCGCAATGTCGATCCGCTGCTCGCGAAGCCATGCCGCGATCGCATCCAACGCGCCGGTCGATTGAAACGCGTGGTTCACAATAAACAATCCCATGAACAGGAGCAGCAAATGCCAGTCAACCAAACCCATAATTGCGCGCGACGCCATCTTGCGGCTCATCAGCAGGAGTCCCGCCGCGGCGAGCGCCACGATATCGCGCGGCCATGGCAGGAATAGGAACACGGTGATGAGCGCCACGACCGCCGCGATGCCTTTTCCGGATTGCCACGGATTGAACATGGGCGCGCCGTATTCGGGTAGCGGCGTCTCCGCGCGCCATCGCCCGCGCGTGTGTACGACGATTACGCCCCACGCCACAGCCAAACCGAGTACACTCGGAACGAGTGCGTCCGCAAGATAGCCTGCAAACGACAAATTCAGCGCCTGGCCGATCAGCATGTTCTGCGGATTTCCGATCAGCGTCGCCGCCGACCCGATGTTCGCAGCGCAAGCAAGCCCGAGCAGGTAGGGGATTGGATTCAGGCTTCGCCGCGCGCAGCCCTCGATCAGCACGGGCGTAACCGCAAGACATATCACGTCATTCGTCAGCACAGCGGACAATCCGGCCATACTCGCAATGACCAATCCCAGCAGCATCGGCGGCGAAACCGACGCGGCCGCAATCCTGCGCGTGGCGAACGTGTAAAACCCGCCAAGACGCAACTGCGACGAGACCACCATCATTCCAAGCAACAGCACGATAGTGGGAACGTCGATCGCGTCCCACGCTTCGCGTTCGCCCACGCGCCCCGCCACGATGAGCACTATCGCGCCCAGCAGCGCCATGCCAGTGCGGTCCATGGCAAGACCCGGATACTTCCCGAAGATCATCCCCACATAAACGAGGGCAAAAACGACGATGGCGAGACGGTCCATGCGCGCGGATGGTACACGACCGCGCCGCCACGCGCCAGCCGAGCTATGAACCTAAAAACGGCAGTTGAACGGGACTGACACCGTCTTTCGCGCAGGCTTTGCGGCTTGTCCTCCATAGCTCTAGCGAAGGAGGAAGCGAAACACGGTGTCCCTCACTCAGATGGTGACGGTCACGTTTAACGCAATCCACAGGTTGGCGGTTCAACTGCCGTTTTTAGGATGAATCGCGAACGCGCGCAAAGAGAAACTGGTCGATGACCTCGCCGTCCTTCATGACCGCCTTGCGCATGCGCGCTTCGAGCGCAAATCCGCATTTCTCGAGCACACGCATGGATGCCGGGTTCCACTCGAATACCGTAGCCTCGATTCGGTGAATGTCCGGAAAGCTCGCGAAGGCGTAGTCACGTAGCAGCGAAAACGCTTCCGTCGCGATACCGCGGCCCCAGAACGGCTCGCCGAGCCAGTACCCCGCGCGTGCGACTATCCGATGAATGTCGGAGAGTACGTCGAATCCTGTCGCGCCGATTGCCTCGTCGCCAACCGTAATGCAGAAGTTGGCGTACGGCGGTGTGTCGTTCGCGCGCAATTCGATCCACTCACGTGCCACGTCGAGCGTATAGGGGTGCGGAAACCGGTCGCTTAGGTTCCGCCAAATTTTGCGATTGCTCGCGTAGCGCACCAGCGCATCTTCGTCGCCCCGCCGCCACCGGCGTAGCGCGCACCGACTGCCCTGCAATTTCATAGTTGTGTGCCCCCCTTTATCTCCATCGGGGCCATGCGCACCCGCGTTAGGTCAACAGCCGCTGCGCGTTGCCTGACGCAATGGCGTCGCGCAGTTCGGCGTCAAGTGTCGATTCGTCTAGTTTCAGTACCGCACTCTCGGGGTAAAACAGGGGCGCGTGCGAGCCGAACAAGACCCGATTCGAAGGTACCCGTTCGATTAGATTCGAGATTCCCGCCACGCCTTCCAGCGACGCGATATCGACATACACCTCGCCCGCGCCAACGATTTTGGGAAGCAGCGGAAACGGTACCGTTCGCGTCGCGTTCAGCAGCACGATGCGCGCGCCGGGGACCTCTGGCAACACGGTTTCTAGAGGCGTGACATCGACGGCTTTCACCTGCATGAGTGGGTGCATCATGCGCTCGTCTTCCATCGCGGTGACGAGTTGGACAACGAGGGTGCGTTCCGTCGCAAGCGTGAGTAAGCGCGCGAACACCGGGTCGTCCAATGTGTACCCGTGGTAATTCGGATAAAGCCGGACGCCCTTCATCCCGAACGATTCGGCGCACCGGCGCACGTCTTCCTCCCAGTCAGGAAGTTTGGGATTTACGACGCCAAACGGCAGCAAAACCCCGTTGCCATGGCGCGCACACTCTTCGGCAAGGCGGCCGTTCGCGCCCGCGATGTCCTTGTGCAGCAGCCCATCGAACGTGCCTGACCACGCCTGCGTAACACCGCGCGCCTGCAATGCGTCCACAAGCGCGGACGTTTCATCGAGCGGAAGACGTCGAAACGGCCACCGCGACAGCGTCACATGGACGTCCGTAATCGGCGCACTCACAATTTCACGCCCTTCGATTCGAGGATCGGCGTGAGCAACCGTTTCAAGTTGCCGCCGAGGATCAGGCGTTTGTCCTCGTCGGAAATGCGCGCGCCGTAGACCTTCGCAAGCTGCGACGCGAAACTGCGCCCACCCGCGTCGCTCCCGTAGAGCACACGCTCCACGCCCAGCTCGCGCACGGCCATCTCCGTGAACCCCGCCGTCGGATCGCCCCCCGCGAGATCGGCGTAAATGTTCTTGTGCGGACGGATCGCGCGGATACCCTGTTCCCAATCGCCGCCGCTGTGCCCGCATACAAGGATCGCGTCGGGATGCCGCGCGGCGAGTTCGGCGAGTTCCATGGGCGTTGATTCACCCGGCAGATTGCCCGTGATCTTGATCCACGTGTGTTGAAATACGATCGCCTTGTGCTCTGCCGCGCGCGCGACTATCGGGTCAAGACTCGCTGCATTACAGTGTTCCGCCACCCACAGCTTGATCCCCACCATCGGCCCATCAACAGCACACCGGTCGAACTCGTCCAACGACTCCTGCGTGAACTTGGGGTTCAGATACACAAACCCCATCGCGCGATCATGGTAATGACTCAGCGCCTGCAGGACTTCATCATTGTCCTTGCGAGACTTTTCCGGCGTGGGTTCATACGCGAATTCCATCCCCATGAACACGATGAATCGGCTAATCCCCATCCGATCGGCAAACTCTTTCAACCGCGCCATTCGCTCGTCTGGCGTCCGCCCCGGCACGCCATTGAGGTGCGTATGCAGGTCCCAGATTTCCGCCGGTGGGTTTAACATCACATTGATTCAACCACAAAATGCTCAGACAATCGTTGGAGAACTCGACTGGCGTTTCTTAACATTTGTGTCATTCGTACGACTCATATTCGGAGTTGTGAAAGCTTGTCGCAATTTCCGAGCGCCAAGACGGCGAAACGATAGACCCGACAGACCCGACAGACCCGATATACCCGACTCCCTGTTCTCCGCGGAACCCGGTACCCGGTACCCGTTGATTTTTGGTCGTAGCTCCGCCGTATTGTGCAATCCGCGGTTGGTCTCGCAGACTATCTCCCCTCCAACACCGGCCGGTTATGCGGCAATTCCGCGCGGAAGTCGCCGAGACTCGACCAATACAGGCGTTCGTTCAGATCGACTTCGGCGACACAAATCGTGCCCCACTCCTCCGCCCGGGCGATGACCTGTCCCTCGCGATCGTACACGCCCGTGATCATCCAGTTCGCTTTCTTGTCGGTGTAGCTGCTGCTCACGACGTACACGTGGTTCTCGCAGGCCCGCGCCGCCGCGAGCATCGGGTTGCATCCTGCGACGGGAAACGCAATGACCTCCGCGCCGTTGTTGCTCAACTTCCGCGCAACTTCGGGGAAAAAACCGTCGTAACAGATCATCATCCCCACCTTGCCGAATCGCGTGTCGAACACCGGATACTCGTCCCCGGGAACCACGCCCCAATCCACTTCCGGCCGCGGCAACGTCACCTTGCGATACTTGCCCACGACTTCACCATCCGGTCCAATCAAGGCGGACGTGTTGTACACCAGATGTCCATCACGTTCGACAAGCCCCGCGACGATGTACAAGTTGTGCTTCTTCGCGAATTCGCCAAAATACTGCGTCGACGGACCGGGAATCGGCTCCGCGGCGGCGGCGTATTCAAGCCCGTTGCCCGTGGCAGTGATTGCCTCCGGCAGTACAACAAGGTCAGCCTTCTGCTGCGCCGCTTGCTCGATGAACGGCGCGAGCTGTCTGCAACTGTCCTCGGCGGTCTTTCCCCCGTTTGGCACATAATGCACCGCCGCGAGCCGCGCGATGCGCCGCTTTGGCGGCTCGCACTCGTCGAACGCAACATCGCTCCACTCACACCGCGCCTTCGCCGCCCAGCGAAAATGCAGTTCGATTTGCGCTTTCACCGCCTTCTCCGGCGCGCGGTACACGCCCGACACTTCGGTCCATCCCTCGGCGCTCGTCCCGTGCGACTCGGGATACTCCGGCTCCGATACCGGCGGCTTGCCACCCGCGTACGTGTCCGCCCCCGGCGCATCGCGCAGCGCGTGATTACCCGCTTCGTCCTTCCAAATGAACCGCGCGCTCACGGCGCGGCGCGGCACGTCCACGTTGTGCACGCGATACAACGCATGGAAGCGATACCACTTGCCACCGCTCACCGGCACCGTCGTCACCCAGCGCCCATCCTGGCCTTCGCGTGCGTCCGTCGTGACAGTAAGCGCACCGTTCCCGTCCGCGCCGCCCTTCGCGTCGAATGCGAACGCCGGGCGCACCTCGTCCCGCGTGGACTCCTGTGTCCACCCTTCCGCAAGCGAAAGCGCCGCGTGCGCCGCGTACGAGAACAGCGCGAGTGTGCCGACGAGAAACGTCCGCTTCATGTCAATTCCTCCGGTCACGTTTTTGACAGGCCCCGTGAAGTGGCTGCAAAAAGCGTCTTCAAGGCAAAATCGTTCTTGCACGCCGCGTTTGACGCTGCAATCACGCCGCGCACGGCCCGCCGCGAAATCTTCACCTCGTCACCCGAGGCAAAAAACGGATTCGCGTGGATCTTTCGCAGCGTAAGCACCGCCATGCCAATCGCCCACAGGCAGAACTTCCGTATGCCCGGTTCGCTCTTGGGAATCAATAATGTGTAGGCCAACGCGTTCTCGAGATGGCCGCGCGCCACGCCAATCAACTCAATCAGCCCGTCGCGAAATCCCGGATCGTTTTTGCGCGTGCCCAATTCCCGCAGATCAAACCCGTGCGCATCAAACACGCTTCGCGGCAGCCACACGACGTTGCGTGCCTTGTCGTCCCAGATGTCCTTCAGGATGTTCGTCATCTGCAAACCCTGCCCGAACGACACCGCCAGAGCCGCGAGTTTCTCGCGGTTCTTCGCAACCTCCGGCGAATACGCGCAGAACAGGTCGCACAACATCTCGCCGACCACGCCCGCCACGTGATAGCAATACGCGTCCAGATGCGGGATATCGCGCAGGCCGTCGGTGAACTTTCCTTCCTGAAACTCTTCCATCCCGCCCGTCATGATGCGCACGCAGCGCGACAAGGCCGCGCGCTCCGGCGGCGAGAAGCTGTGCGTCAGCCGGATCACGCGCTCGGTGTTCCGGACGAGATCGCGTTCCGCATCCAGGCTCCCGTGCGTCATGCATTCCGCCAATTCGACGCCGAAGCGGTCCACCGCCCGGGCGCCCTCGACGATTGCCGCGAACGCCTCGCTGAACGCCAGCTTCTGCTCAATCGAAAGCGCCGGCGAATCCTCGATCGTATCCGCGATCCGGCACAGGAGGTACGCATTGCCCACGACCGTCCGCAACCGCTCCGGCAACTGCGGTATCGTCAGCGCAAACGTGCGCGACACGTCGCGGAGCATCTCCTCCTGGAACTCGATGTCATCGGAGAACGGCTCACGCAAGTGCGCATTTGCAGTAGGTTCTTCGGTTGTCGCCTGAACGTTCACGGTAATCACTCTAGCCCGTGGCGAAGCATAGCACCGGAGCGGCGTGTCCCTGAAATGCGCTATCATGGACACTTTCCTTAGCGCCTATCGACGGAGGGCAACCTATGTTCACTCGCCGCGGATTCCTGAAAGGGCTCGGCTTTTTTGCTGTCGGCTCTGTGCTCGACACCGCCCTCCGTACCCAACGCGTCCTCGCATCCCAGCACGACATCAAGATCACCGCCGTCGAACCCTATGTCCTCAAAGGCGGCAAATGCTGGGTTATCGTCCGCACCTCCGAAGGCGTCACCGGAATCGGCGAAGTGAGCCCGATGAACGCGGCCGCGGCGGCCTTGCTGATTCGCGACGCGTTCGCGCCCCTGCTCACCGGCATGAACCCGCTCGACATCGACCGCTGCTGGGACCGCGTCTTCTACCGCACCTACAAACAGGGCGTGATGGGCCTGCAAACCGAAGCGCTCGCCGGCGTGGACATCGCGCTCTGGGATATCCTTGGCAGGGTCGCCGGCATGCCCATCCACCGCCTGCTCGGCGGCAAGCGGCGCGACTCCGTGCGCGTGTACGCGAGCATCGGCGGCGCGGCGGAGGCCTCGCCGGAATCCGTGGCAAAGCGCGCGGAAGCGGCCGTGAAGGACGGCTTCACCGCGGTCAAAATCCGGCAGGACTACGGCCCTCTCGTTCCCGATCGCAACGTGAAAAAAGACCTCGCCGTGCTCGACGCCGTGCGTAGAGCCATCGGCGACGACGTCGAACTCAAGTACGACGTAAACAACGGCTATTCTTTACAAACCGCAATCAACGTCGGCAAAGAATTCGAGCGCTTCAACGTAATCCACTACGAAGAACCGCTCGCGCAAACCAACTACGCGGGCTATGCGAAATTGGTCGACGCTATCGACGTGCCCGTCGCCGCCGGCGAACACGAATACACGCGCTGGCAGTTCCGCGACCTTATCGAACAGGCGAATGTCGATATCGTCCAGCCCGACCTCGTCAAGTGCGCGGGCATCTCCGAAGCCGTCAAGATCGCCGCCCTCGCCTCCGCGCGCCACAAGTCACTTTGCCCCCACCAGACCCAACCCACCATCGGCCAGGCCGCGACACTCCATTACACCAGCGTATTCGTCGACAACGACATGGCCCAGGAACTCACGGAGAACGGACACAAGAGCCCCCTCCACGACCTCTTCATAACTCCCCTCGAATGCAAAGACGGCCGCCTCACCGTCCCCGACACCCCCGGCCTCGGACTCGAACTGGACGAAAGCAAACTCAAGAACGTCATCGCATAGACCCCATTATTCCTGCAATCACAAGCGCGTCGTTCCCCGTCCATTTCGTCCATGCGTGTCCATTCCGTCCGTTCCGTCCATCCACGTCGCCCATCAAAACCAAACGACCCTCCTCGCCGCCGACTGCCAAGGCGGTATCGCTGCTGGCCAGTTCTGGCAGCGCCCTCCATCTGGACAGCAGGTAATGAACCCATTATTCAATTGCTCCAATCACAGTTGTCGGCATTTTGCCACTGCTGACGGGTATGGACAGACCGATTCGCCCAGGCGATAGTGCGAACGATAACTACAAGTACGTATGATATTGAAACTAATTATGTTACAAATATTTAGTCAATTGTTAACCCCTCGTTTCGAAAAATCGCCTCTCGCCCACATGAACACCAAAGACTGCAACACCGTGGGCAATTGGTATGAGAGACGATATACATTGACGTGAGCTTGGGGTGTTTGGAGCAAACATTGACAAGCGTCGATCGAAAATACCTGCAACTGCTCGACGAGAATCCAGGTCTCGCTTCCGAACAGTGTCGCGGGTTCCTCATCGCCGTATGGGACAACCTTGCCGTCCGGGTGCAGCGCGAACACCCGGAACTCGGCGGACGGCGGCTCGCGCTTGCTGTTGCGCGGCGTTTGTATGCCTCGGATCTGTGCACGCAAGCGTTATTGGACAAGGTAAACCTTGACGATGCCCGCTGACTTGCGCGAGACGGACTTGCGCCTGACGTCCGCGTTGCACGAATCGCCAGCGTGGATTGCGTGCCGGACCGCTGCGCGAGTTCGCCAAGTAACTCAACTTGTCCGATGAACTGGATCGGTTGTTTCGCCGTGTGGATAAGGGTTGACTCACTCTTCCAGCGCGGCCGGCCACGGCAGCGACAGTGCGCCGGCGCGGGGTTCAATGGGGCCCTTGGGCAAGGACTCGTGCCACGCGAGGAGTTTCCTGGACATTTCCTCGACGATGGCAGGGTTATCGCTCGCGGTGTTGTCCACTTCAACGGGGTCGTTGGGGATGTCGTAGAGCTCGATGCGCGACCGGTCGGGGTTCATGAGCAGCTTCCACCTGCCCTCGCGAATCGCCATCATCGGGCTCATGTGCATCGGATCGCCGATGACGATGAAGCGCCTCTCCCAATAGAGCGCCTTCGACCGGTCGCGCGGCGAGCCGGTGAGCGCGGCGGACATGTCCTCGCCGGCGAACGGCACATTGTCCGGCGCCTTCGCGCCGCATAGCGTGGCGATGGACTGGAGGAAATCCACGCCGCTGAGAACGGTCCTTTCGTCGACGACGTTCGCGGGGGTGCGCGCCGGCCAGCGCACGATGAACGGAGTGCGGACGCCGCCTTCGTAGAGGCTGCGCTTGCGCCCGCGGAACGGCCCCGCGCTGCCGATGCCGCTGTGCGCAGTGGTGAGTACGTGTATGTCTTCGGGGCCGTTGTCGCTGGAGAATACGACGATGGTGTTGTCCGCGATGCCAAGTTCGTCCAGTTTCTGGAGAATGCGGCCGATATTGCGATCAAGTTCGGCGAGGGCCGCGTGATAGACCTCGTGCGGGGTGGTGAACTTACCCGTAAGGCGGTCCGAGCGTCGCGCATCGTGGAACGGCGCCATTTGTTCCTCGCTCGGGTCGAGCGGCGCGTGCGTCGCGTGGCTCCACACGTTTATGTAGAACGGCCCCTCGCGGTGCTTCTCGATGAACCGGATCGCCTCGTCGGCGATGAGTTCGCTGGAGCGCCGCCAAAACGACCTGTCTTCGCCCCAATCGGATTTGCCGCCGAGGTTGTACACCCTGCGCTCGTCGAACCCATACTCCGACGGCGGCACATCGCCAAGGTGCCATTTGCCAAAATGGCCCGTGGCATACCCCGTGGCCTTCAGCGTGTCCGCGAGCGTCGGTGTGGCGGGATCGAGCGCCTGCGGCATGCCGCGCTTCTCGTTCTGTTCGGCTGTCGCGAAATGCGCGTGAATCCCCAACTCGGACGGAAACCGGCCGGTCATGAACGCGGCGCGCGTCGGCGAACATACCGGGTTGTTCACGTAGAAGTTGGCGAAGCGTATTCCTCCGCGCGCGACCCCGTCGAGGTTCGGCGTCTGTGACACCGTACTGCCGTAACACCGCAAGTCGCCCCAGCCCAGATCGTCCGCGAGAATGAAGATGACGTTGGGCGGCCTGGCGGACGCCGCGTACGTGTGGTTCGACGCGGCCATCGCGAGCCCAGCCGCGGATGCACTGCGAAGAAATTGACGGCGTGTCAGCACGGGATGGGTTCTCCTGTGTGTTAGTCGATAAACATGAACTCGTTGCTGTTGAAAAGGATGCGGCAGGCGCTGGCGAGCCCGTTCACATCCGCGTGAGACGCCAGCGCTTGTCGTTCCCTTTCCGACGGTTCGCGGCCAAGCGCGGCACGGAACGCTGCAACAACCTGGGCATTAGGATCGGAAGTTGCCGCTTGTACGCGCTCGGCCAAGTACTCGGATTGTTTGACGACAAACGGATTATTGAATACGGCCAGAGCCTGCAACGCGGTGATGGTCGTATTGCGCGCCGGGACGTTCTGCGACGGGTCGGCGCAGTCGAGCGTTTCCATGAATGGATCGGGGACACTGCGCACAACGAACCGATACACCGATCGCCGGAACGATTTCGGATCGGCAACGTCAAATTTGTCGTAGTAGTACCCGGGGGAGTGATCGTCCTTGAACGCGAATAAATCGTAGCCGGGCCCTCCCATGGTCAGGTCGAGCTTGCCGCTGACGGCGAGGACGGCGTCGCGCAACGATTCGGCGTCGAGTTGTCGGCGGTTCATGCGCCAGAGGAGTTGGTTGCCGGCGTCGGCGCGTTCGCCCGCGTCGTTAGTATCCGACACTTGGCGGTAGGTTGCACTGGTGACGATCAGTTTATGCAGCCACTTGAGCGACTGGCCGTGCGAGAGGAATTCGTCGGCCAGCCAGTCGAGCAGTTCGGGGTGCGTGGGGTACGCGCCCATGTGTCCGAAGTCACTCGGCGTTTCGACGATGCCGCGCCCGAAATGATAGTGCCACACGCGGTTCACAATACTGCGCCACGTAAGCGTGTTCTTGGGGTCCGCGAGCCAATTTGCGAGCGCGGCGCGGCGCTGGCCCTCGTTGTCCGGGTCTGAAATCGCTAACTGCGCGTCCAGTGGCTTCACGACTGCCAGCGCCGAGGGAGTCGCGAGTTCGCCCTCCAACTTCACGTCGCCGCGCTGAAGTATGTGAACGGGACGCGGCTTGCCCGCGGGTGTGAACGTGCCCTCGGGTCGAAAGTCGTTTGCCGCGGCGTAGGTCATCTGCGGCTCGGGCAACGCATCGAGCGCAGTAACGATCTCCTTCAACCGCGCGCGGACGGCGTCGCGCTCGTCGCTCAACGCGGAATCAACGAGTGCGTTCACACGTTCATCGCGCCGCGATTGAAGTTCGCCAATTCGCGCGTCCAGCGCCTGCGTGCCTTCATTTGCGCCAACGGACTTGACGATGGCCCGGCGGCTGCTGAATCCATCGACCAGCCCCTTCTTGCTCCAGCGTCCGCCTTCGATTGAATCGAGCGCGGTAACATTCGCGTCAAGCGCGATGTCTTTTCCACCCGACTGCACGCGCAACTCCGCGAGCGCGAACGCGAAGTCGGAAGTGCGCTCCCACAGCTTCGTCGCGGTCACGCGCACGTACCTTGCCGTCCCACCGACACTATCGACACGATACGGCGTGTCCGCGGCATTCGGAAAATCGGCCTTGGTTTCGTCTACAACGATGTGCGCGGATTGAAACGCCGCGTCGTCGGACGTTTCGATCTTGAAGCGCACGGGAAAACCAAAGCCCGGTGTATCGGGAAAGTCCGTCGGCATGGCGGGAATGAGATGGATCGAGTCGATCTTCTGCGACGATCCCAGATCGACCTGGACCCATTTCGTGACGTCTCGCATGCGTTCGATGGCGCTGTGATATCCATTGGTAGGACTTTCGCCCAGCTTCTTCAGTTCTGCGCGCGCGCCTGCAAGTTGTTCGTCAATCTTCGCCAATTCGTCGTCCGTGACGGCGGCGAAAGCCGTCTCAATCTCCTTTGCGCGCGCATCGAGCTTACGCCGCTCCGCAGTCAATGCAATACGTTGAGCGTAAATGGCCGGGTCCTTGTCGACAGGCCGATCCGCACGATCGACGCCCGCGAATACCGCCTGCAGGCCGTAGTATTCGCGCTGCGAAATGGGATCGAACTTGTGATCGTGGCAGCGCGCGCAGTGTACGGTCATGCTGGCGAACGTCGCCATCGTGTTCACGACCATGTCGTCGCGATCGAGCGCGCGGGTGATGTTCTTGTCGACCGTGCCCTCGCGAAGCTCCGCGTGGCCGACGAAGTCCCACGGTCCCGCGGCGATGAAACCGGTAGCGATGACACCGTTTGAGTCGTTTGGGGAAAGCACATCGCCCGCAATTTGTTGCTTGATGAATTGGCCATACGGTTTGTCGTCGTTCAGCGACTGAATGACGTAGTCGCGGTAGGGCCAGGCGTTAGGCCGGCGCTTGTCTTTGTCGTAACCGTGCGTGTCGCCGTAGTGGACCACGTCAAGCCAGTGGCGTCCCCAGCGTTCGCCATAACGCGGCGACGCGAGCAACCGATCGACGAGATTCTCGTACGCGTTCGGATTGGAATCGTTGATAAACTCGTCCACTTCCTCCGGCGACGGCGGCAACCCGATGAGGTCGAACGACAGCCGACGTATCAGTGTTCGCCGGTTCGCTTCCGGCGACGGCGCCAATCCTTCCCGTTCGAGACGCGCAAGGACAAATCGATCGATCACGTTTCGCGCCCATGCTGCATCGTGTACCTCGGGCGGCGCAGCCTTGCGTAACGGCTGGAACGCCCAATGTTCCTCGTAGGCCGCGCCGGAATCGATCCAGCGGCCGATTGTCCCGATTTCCTCCGGAGTCAGTGACTTGCCGGAATCGGCGGGCGGCATGTGATCGTCTGCGAACGGGCTTGCGGCGATGACGTTCCACAGCCGGCTCGCAGAACGGTCGCCGCGAACCACGGGGGTAGCGCCCGAAGCGATCGGTCTGTAGAGTGCAGAATCGTTGTCGAGGCGGAAATCCGCCTTGCGCTTCGCGGCGTCCGCGCCGTGGCATGCGAAACAGTTCTTTACGAAGATCGGTAGTACGTCGCGATTGAACCGCACGGCGGCCGGCTCGGCTGAGGCAGCGACGGCGAGAACGCAAGCCGCGACAAGGGAGGCCGCCCGGAATTTTGATTGCCTGCGCATACTCGGCATTATAGTCACCGGGCTGCATTGGTGAAACTGCACGGGGAGACGTTCGCATGCTCCGCACTGTCGCGCGTTTATCGGTATGGGTAGCGCTCCTTGTCGCGAGTAGCGCGCTTGTCGTTGGGGCGGATTCGCAGAGTATGACCATCGAGGTGGACGCGCGCGACCTGCCTCGAAAACTGCTTCACGCGCGGATCACCGTGCCAGTGCCCCCCGGCGAACAGCGGTTCGCCTATCCCAAGTGGATGCCGGGGACCCACGCGGGCTCAGGCCCGGTGCAAAACGTGGGCGGCCTGCGCTTTCTGACGAAAGACGGCAAGGCCCTCGATTGGAAGAGGGACGACGTCGAATTTTGGCAGTTCGTGTGTGTTGTTCCGCCGGGCATTTCCGAGTTGACGATCGAAGTCGATTACATCTGCAGCCAGCCCGACGCCAATAGCCGAGGCGTGGACAGTTTCGGCAACTCCCTGATTGGCGTCATTAACTGGAATACGTGCCTCGTATATCCGTTCGCGTGGAAGCCCACCGATGTTTCGCCAACGCTGTCCCTTCAATTGCCGGAGGGATGGAAGTATGCGACAGCGTTGGAGGCACACGAAGAACACGGCGGTATTGTGTCGTTCAAGCCGGAGCCGTTGGACGAACTGATTGACAGTCCCCTGATCTGCGGCGAACACCTGCGCACGATTCCTTTGGAGCAGGATTTCGCGCCCGCGTTGCTGCATCTCGTTTCAGAATCCGAAAGCGCGACAAACCTGAAACCGGAATTGATCGCGAAGTACGCGAACGTTGTCGCGGAAGCCGGAGATATCTTCAAGTCCGCGCCATACGACACATATCACTTCCTCGTCACGTGCAGCAACGACATACCCGCGAACGGATTGGAGCACCGGCGGTCAAGCCTCAATGGCGTCGGCGAGCGCGACCTAATCGAGGAGGAGCCGATCAAGGGCTGGGTCGGTTATCTATTGCCGCATGAGTTCGTTCACGCGTGGTGCGGCAAATATCGGCGTCCCGCAGCGATGGTCACCGGCGACTTCCACACGCCGCAGCACACCGAGCTGCTGTGGGTTTACGAAGGGCTGACGCAATACCTCGGCGAAGTGCTCAACGTGCGCGCCAGCATTTGGGAGCTCGACCATTACAGGCGGCACCTCGCAAACGACATCAGCTTTCTCAAGAGCCAAACCGGGCGCCAATGGCGCCCGCTTGAAGACACCGCGGTGGCGTCGGGCCAACTGCGCGAACGCAGCACCTACTGGGGCGGCCTGCGGCGGAACCAGGACTATTACGTCGAGGGAAAGCTGCTGTGGCTGGAGATCGACGGAAAGATTCGCGAGGCGACAAGCGGGTCAAAGTCGCTTGACGATTTTCTGGGCGCGTTCTTCGCGGTAGACAACTCTAAGCTGCCGGTTTCACCGTTCACATTCGACGAACTCTGCGGTGCGCTCGAGGCGGTTGCGCCGCTCGGCTGGAAGCAGTTCATCGAATCGCGCGTCGCCGAGACGCAGGAAAGCCTTCCGCTCGATGTCGTCGGCCTCCTCGGCTACCGCTTGCAGTATGCGACGGAAGCGCCGGAGTACGTGAAGGACCGCGAGAAGGAGCGCAAGTACGTAGCAACACTCGATGCGATCGGTGCGGACGTCGGCGACGGAGGCGAAGTCCGCTCGAACATCGTTCCCGGATCGCCGATCGATGTGGCCAATCTTGGGCCCGGCACAACGATTATCGGCGTGAACGGCCGCAAGTTCTCGAATGACCGCCTCAAGGACGCCGTCAAGGACAGCGTCATGCGCGGAAACATCGAGTTGCTGGTGCTGACCGGCGACACCTACCGGACCGTAACGTTGGACTACAAGGACGGCGCCAAGTATCTCGAGCTTGTGCGCGATGACGCCAAGCCCGATTATCTTACGGCAATCTGCGCGCCGCGGAAGAGGTCATAGCTGTGCAGCCGGATTCTGCACGACGCTTGACGAAGATCGTTTTCGTAGCGCCGGCGCTCCTCTTGTTTTCGACTGCCGTGGAGAGCGAAATCCTTGCGGAACGGTTTCGCGCATCGCTTACCGTGCACACTCCGGTAAATGTCGTCGCGGGAATCGTCGATGGGCAGACGGTGTTTTGTGTGCAAGGCGATGCTGTTCGTGGCGGCAAGCGTATTGCCGCAGTGGACGTTGTAGGCGCGAACGGCGTATTGATCCGAACACTTGACGAACCAGGGACTACGGGCGGCTCGCAGTCCGGCGCTTACCTGCACTGGATCGACGACAATGCGGGGCCAATGGTGCTGTTCTCCTGGGTGCCGGACCGGGATGACATACCCGGCGGCGCGAATCTTGTGCGCGTAACAGATGGAACCGTAGTTGCGCGGATTCGGAACAGGACACGCTTTGGAAACAACAACTCGATTGTCGCGGACATCGATGGCAATGGCCGCGTCGACGTGCTGTATGCGGACCAGCAATCGTTGTCGCTGCTTACGCTGCCGAACCTGGAAGCACAATGGCGTGTCGACACGGGCATCAATTTTTGCTGGAGTCTTCCCGCGTTTGTGGACGTGACCGGCGACGGCCGCCCGGAGGCGGTCTACGGCAGCGAGTACAACAATCCCGACGGAACGTCGTCGTTCATTGCGCTCGACAATTCAGGCAAACCGGTGTGGCGCACAGACGGTCATGCCGAAGACCTCGGATCGACGCCGGTGTTTGTCGTGGATGTGGACGGTGACGGCACGGACGAACTGGTCAAAGTGGGGCTCGATCTGGAACACCGAAACAAGCAGGAATGGAACCACGCCCACGTCTTCGATCGCAGCGGCAGGCTGGTGTCTCGCGCCGCGCTGGGCTTTACCGGCATTGCGATCGCGAATCTCGACGACGACCCCGCGCTTGAGGGCGTTGGGATCACCAATACGCGCGACGGCGGATCGAACGGTGTGCGCGCAATTCGCTGCGTCGAGTTGTCCACGGGCAAGACCGAATGGACGACACCCGTCGAACGCACGTATCTTGACGACAACTCGCCCGTAGCCGGAGATTTTGACGGTGATGACAACTTGGAGATTGTCGTTGGTACGGGCAATCCGTGGGGCTATGCCCGCTTGCCGAACAGCGAGCCGTGGGGCGACCAATACGTGGTGTCGGCGAAGGGCGAGATTCTTCAGCGAATGACGCTACCGGGCCGGCCGACGAATTCACTTTTGATCGATCTAGATGGTGACGGCGCTGGAGAGGTTGTGACGGTGCTGGACGGCCAGCCGGGGTGGCTTGCCGTGTACGACACGCGCGCGAAGACATCGCGCCGGGAATGGCACACCCCATTCGGCTCGCCGTTACGCGATGGGACTATGGCGCCGTAGCTCTTCGGCCGTGGAAAGGGCGAGGATGAATTTCACTGTTCGTACCATTGGCATGGTCTACAATTCGAGGAAGGACGTTGTGGACGATGGTTGGGCGATGATTCCTTCGCAGATACGGCTTAACGACGAACTGCCTGATGAAAGCCTGAACGGTATCGAGGAATTCTCGCACATCGAGATCGTCTACATTTTCCACAAGGCGCTGGAATCGAACCCTGTCCTGGGCGCGGAGCATCCGCGTGAAAACGCGAACTGGCCGAAAGTGGGCATTTACGCGCAGCGAAAGAAGGCACGGCCCAATTTTATCGGGTGCACCATCGCGAAATTGATTCGGCGCGAGGGACGAAACTTGTTTGTTGAGCGCTTGGACGCGATCGATGGAACGCCGGTACTCGACATCAAGCCTGTCATGCGGGAGTTTCTACCGGATGGCGAGGTGCGTCAGCCGCAGTGGGCAGAAGAACTGATGCGGAATTATTGGTAAGCCGATGGAAAGGTTCGTCCGGATAAGCGCGGCACTGGGTATTGCGGGTGCGCTTCTTCTTTCCGCCGCCAACGCCGAACTGACACGTGAGGATGGGGCGAAAAGCGTGCGGCAAAAACGCATGCACTGCGGTGTCGCGGCGATGGAAACGATTTTGCGATTCTGCGGCGAAACCAGTTCCGATTTTGCGCAAGACCGCCTTGGTCTTCGGCATAATGCGCGCATTGCGGAGTACAAGCTGCGGTATCCGCAACAGAACTTCGTCGAGCAGAACTATCCCGCATACGAAAGTTCGGAACAGCCGATCATGATGGAGATGCTAATCGACGACGGGTTCTGCGTGATTTCGACGCGAAGCTCGCTCAACAAAGACGGGTCGGAAGTGTTGCCGCAGGTAGCGGCGCTGATGGAAGACCAGCTTCGCGCACAGCATTGGATGGTCATTCATGTGGAAGCGCATTACGTGGCAATATCCGCGTTTGACGAAAAGACGCGGGAAGTGATGGTGAACGATCCGAACAATCCGGTATTTCGAAACACGCTTCCGCTGGAGACCGTGGCCGACCCCAACGGTAAGTGGATTGTCAACTCCCGATTGCAGGTGCGCAAGGGATGGAACGGCCGGTTTCTTGCGTTCTGGCGCCCGAAGGACGATGCGGAGAAACAGTGGAACGCGGTGGACACGTGTCCCGTGTGCCGCGAGGTCACAGCCGGGCAAACGCACCAGGTGTGCGCGAAGTGCCGCGTGTACATCGACCGGAGAAAGGACCGCAGTGTGCAGCGCGGCTTGGACGCGATCGCGCGCGCCGCTGGGCCGAAGTATCAGTGGGACGTTAGCCTCGGTCTGCTGCGGCGATTCCGGGTGGGCGATCCGGAGGTCAAAGACATATCGGAAGACGCGTGGCGCCAGGCGCTGGTTTGTTACCCGCTCTACACCAAAGAAAAAGAAAAGATCGAAACGCTCGCGCGTTATGCGAGCCGCGCCGGCTTGGACTTGTCTGCGTTGAAGACCAAGGAACTTGAGCAAGTCGTCACATCCGGAAACCGATGGTACGGGATGCTGATGCGTTACATGGAGCAGTATTGACGGGCCGAGATTGCACGAGAAAATCGAAGGGAGAAGAAAACGATGACCGCATGTAGACGCTGGGGAGCAGTCGTATCCGTACTGGTGTGGGCCGCGCTCGCAAGCCAGGCAGAGCCACTGCACGTGTATCTGACGTACTCGGGCGCGCCGGAGACGTCGATCGACATCAACGTGCTGGAGCGCGAAAAGGTCGCCGCGCCGGTGGACGTGTATTACGACACGGAACCGCGCGGCGGCGACGCGAAGGCGTATACGAACAAGATCACGGCGGGGTATGTCCAATCGACGATGGAGTTGAGCGATCGCCGCGCGTTGTATGTCGCGCCGTTGAAGGACCTGAAGCCCGGCACGACGTATTACTTCGTCGGCGGCGAGGCCAAGTACGGCATGTCGACGGAACGGAAGTTCCGTACCTTACCGGGTGGGGACGCGCCGTTCCGGTTTGTAAACGGCGGGGACATGGGCGCAGACGGGTTGGTGATTCCGCTGTTGACCCTTGCGGGAAAAGAGAATCCCGACTTCGGGATCGTCGGGGGCGACATTGCGTACGTGAACGGGTTGCTGGGCGGGTTCGCGACGTGGGACAAGTGGCTCGACAACTGGGACCAGTTGATGGTGACGACGGACGGGCGGATGATCCCGATTGTAACGGCGATCGGGAACCATGAGGTGAACCGGTACGAATCGACCGAGTTCTCGATGACGTCGCCGTGGTACATGGGGCTGTTCGGGCGTCAGGGCCGGAACGTGTTTCACACAAAAAAGGTGGGCGACAACGCGGTGTTTTTCCTGCTCGACTCGGGCCACCTCGAACCGCACGATGGCAAGCAGACGGCGTGGTTGAAGCAGGAACTCGAGCAACACAAGGACGTGAAATACAAGTTCGCGGCGTACCACGTGCCGCTGTATCCCGCGCACCGGCCGTACGATGGCGGAGGGTCGAAATTGGGTCGTGAACATTGGGGACCGCTGTTCGACGAATACAATCTTACGCTGGGGATGGAGCACCACGATCACGTATTCAAGCGCAGCAAGCCGCTCAAAGACGGCAAGGTGGTCAAGAAAGGTACGGTCTACATCGGCGACGGGTGCTTCGGACGGGAAGCGCGCGTGATCGACCCGCAGGTACGGTGGTACAACAGGGTCGAGAAGTCCGCTGCGCATTTCTGGGTGGTGGATGTGTCGAAGAGGGGGCTGAAGCTCAGGGCGATTGACGATAAGGGCGCGGAGATCGACCGGTTTTCGTTGCCGTAAACAGGCCTTGAGTTCCGGTATAACTTGAGTTATACTGGGGGTATGAAAACAGCAGTTTCGCTACCCGATGATTTGTTCGAAAACGCCGAACGCTTGTCAAAAACGCTCGGCGTGAGCCGGAGCGAGCTGTATCGACGCGCGCTTTCTCGATACATCGAACAGTACGACGAGCAGGCGCTGATCGATGCGATCAATGCCGTCTGTGACGCAGATCCTGAAGCGACGAAACCCGACTCAGCGCTTGAACGAATGCAATTCTCAAGGTTGCCAAGAGAAGAATGGTAGTTCGTCGAGCGGAGATTTGGTGGGCGGATCTCCCCGAACCGCGCGGGTCGGAACCAGGCTACCGCCGCCCCGTCCTCATTGTTCAGTGCAACGTTCTCAATTCCAGCCGGATCGCCACAGTCTTAGTCGCAGCAATTACATCGAATTTGCGACTCGCCAACTTGCCTGGCAATGTGCGGGTGTCACGCAAAGATAGTGGCCTCGCTCACGAATCCGTCGTGAATGTCTCGCAACTGTATACCCTCGATCGCGATTACCTTATCGATCGCATCGAAACCTTGTCTCCAAAAACAATGGAGATCATTGATAACGGCTTGAGATTCGTGTTGGGTTTACAAACACCTCGCCGCGAATGGGCAGGTGGAGAATCTCGTTAGGACTCCTAGACCTAGCGACTCGCGAGGAGCGACGATACACCGCAGTCGTTGGCCCTGCTGTGTTACACTGAACCAGCTGTAAGGCGCAATGCCTTTTTTATCTTTAGGGCGTGAGGTACAGGGCAATGAACCGAGTTCTGCTTGGTGCGCTGGTGTGTGGCTTGGGCGCCTGGGTTTCCCCCGTCGTTATGGCGCAGGGGACGCTGGATTTCGAGCGGCCCTGGCAGACGGGTCTGGCGCCGGGGCAAAGCGTGACGCTTTCCACTCCACCGTGTGAGTCCAGTTCGACCTACTCGTTTGACGCGGGCTTGTTGACGTCGGGCCTTGCGGCGGGCGAGCGCGTCCGGGTAGAGGTGACGGCACCCGGGACGGAGGCGATCGCGAAAGACCTCCACGCGGGAGACCCGGGCTTCTATTTGCCGTTTCGCGCGGGTTCGGCAGAACAATCCGGCGCCGCGACGATAACAATCAGCCGGAACGATCAGGGCGCGGCGCGCCCGCTGGATGTTTTGGCGCGGTTGGTGAAGTTGGGCGGGCCGGAGGCGGAGACCGCTTTCGAAGCGGAACCAAACGATTCGCCCGCACAAGCGAACCGATTGGAAATCGGGCGGACTGTCGAGGGCAGCGCGGACGACGTTGATTATCTCGACAATGTGGACGAGAGCAAGCGCGGGCTTGATTGGTTCCGCATCGACATCGCGGACGAACGGCCGGTGCTCGTCATTTTCGAGTTGGACATTCCGGATCGCGACGTGTCGGTGAACATGCGGTGTTACACGATCGATCCCGCCGACTCGTCGAAAGCCGTGCCGTATCTCGAGGGCAAGGACCCGATGGAGATCGTCCACGATCGCGAGCGCGAACGGTATTCGAAATCGATCTCGCGCGTGTTCACGAAGGGCACGTATTACCTCGAAGTAAATGCGAACCATCCGCGCTACCAGCTTCGCTCGTACAAGTATCCCGTGCCGCCCTACGACGATCCGAAGCTCGCCGTCGAAGTGGGGCTGCGGTACATCATGGACGTCGGCGACGCATGGTTCGCGCAGATTCCGCGCGAGGGCAACATCTACAAGCGCGTTCAGAACATGCACGAAACGGCGATGCGCTGCACGGCGTGCCATCCGTCGGTGTTTTCGACGGAGCCGCAGTTTGTCGCGCACCAAAACGGGTACCCAATCCAGTCGAAATCGAATTTCCGCTACGTGGTTGAGCGCATTTACAACTCGATCACGCCGTTCTACGGCGAGGACGGGTTGTGGTGGCAGCGGTTCATCGCGATTCCGCTGCAATCGCAGGGCATGCAGGGGAACGTGCTGATCAATTTCGAGAGACAGATCAGCGGGCGCGAAACGCCAATCGTCGAACGGTTTGGGCCCTTGATGCGGTCGGCGTGGTCGGGACGGAACGTCATGCCGGAAGACGAACAGAACGGCGTGGTGCCACTGGACAGCGAATTCGGCTATGCGTGGCGCAACTGGCTGGTGATGCGCGAACTGTACCGGCGGACGGGCGTCGAGTCGTATGCGCGGGCGGCGGACAATTTACAGGCAATCTACGTCGCGCCGGAGACCGAGGCGCGGGTGGCGTCGCTGCACGATCGGATTCATTTTGTGCAGGGCCTTTCGCAAATGGATCGGGAGAAGTACCGCGCGACGATCGACAAGCACGCTCAGCAGATACTCGCGGTCCACAACACCGACGGGGGCTGGGACGAGGAAGGGCGGGTAGACGGAACGAGCGCGGTGTACGCGACGGGGCACGTCGTGCAGGCGCTGATGCAGGCGGGCATTCGTCCGGAACAGGAGCCGAAATTGCAGGCGGCCCTGAAGTTCCTGATGTCGCAGCAGCAACCGTTCGGCGGATGGTTTCAGACGGACACGCACGAGAATTTCAAAACGCCGATGCGCGAGTCGCGTTATGCGTTGATCGCGCTGGCGATGGCGTATCCAAAAGGCGAAGCGCTGAAGGGCATGGGTAACTACGACGGCGGACCCGCAGTCGTGCCCGCGACGGATGCGCCCGCAGTGGACGCCATCGCGGCGCTGGAGAACATCTGGGAGATTACGCCGGAGCAGCAGGCGACGATTGGCGAACTGGTGTTTCCGTTGTTGAAGCGGCCCGAAGCGCCGGTGCGCGCGGCGGCAGCGGCGGTGTTGGGCCGCGTGGGTGGCGCGGAAAGCACGGCGCCGCTCCTGTCGATGCTGGACGATTCGTCGAAGATGGTGTGGCGCGAGGCGGCGTGGGCGTTGCGTCAACTGGGCAATCGAGGGTACGCAGCGGACGCGTTGAAGTTCGCGTTGCAGAGCGCGGACCCCTTGACCCGCCGGAGCGCGGCGCGCGCATTTGCATACCAGTTCCAGGAGATGGATGCCCGGCAGGACATTGCACGTGAATTCGTGAAGCTCATCGACGATCCGGATGAACTGATCCGATTGCAGGCCCTGCGAACCCTGCGGCAGTGGTTCTATCGAAGCAACGATCCGGAATTCAAGAAGCTTGTGATTCAAACCGTCATCGATCGCATGGGCGTCGAGGGCGAGACGCCGGCGATGCGCGTAAACCTCGCGCAAAACATGTACATCCTGCTCGACGAAAACCAGAGCGGCGGCGTGAGCATGCAACGCAACATTCGCGACGTGCCGAAGGACGTGGCGGACCGTGTGCTCGGCGGGCGCGTGAAGGTTGAGCAGAGCATCCTGCTCGAGCCCGTGTTAACGGCGATGGCGAACGGCAACGCGCTGCAACGCGAGGCGCTGCTCGAGAGTTTTGACGGTTCGTTCTTCAAGGGGCGCTACTACGCGCAAATCCCGAGGAACATGATTGACGTGGGCAACGACCGCGAATTCAGTTTCATGTTCACTCCGGCGCAGTCATATCTTGACGAAACGCTCGGCAAAACGCTGCTGACGGAAACGCGCCCGGCGCAGCAGTCCCGCGCGATCCAGTTGGCGACGTTTTTCGAGATGCCGCAGCAGGGCACAAGCGCGCCGTTCCAACTCGCGCTGCTTTCCGCGACACAGGCGGACGACGCGACGCTCCGCGCGACGGCGCGCGATTCGGTGAAGCGGTTCTTGCAGGTGCGCCAGGACGCGGAGAACGCCGCGTCGTCGAAGGTGGCGGAGTTGTTGATGGAGGGCGACGCCGAATTGCAGGCGGTGCTGGTCGCATCGGTCGCGCGAAGTCCGGAAGCATTGGCGAACGATTCAGTCAAGGCGGCCGTCCGCGAACTTGCGGAGGCGCGCATCACCGCCGACGAACCCAATTCGGACCTGCTGCCCCTTCTGTTGACGGCGATGCTTGACGACCGTCAAGCGATGGCCGTGCTCGAGATGTCGTGGAAGGCGGTGCAGGACAAACCGGCGGCCGAGCGCATACCCGTCATTCAGGCGCTGGCGAACCGTCCCGCGTTGGTGGGCGCGCAGGCCGCGGGCGACGCATCGGCGGGACCGAGCCGGCGCGCGGTGCGCATCCTGAAACAGGCGGCGACCGACCGCGACGTCGCGGTGCGCGAAAGGGTGTTCGAGTTGATGGGCTCGCTCGAATTGCTGCGCAAGAGCAGCCAGGCGGCGCCGATTCTGTACGCTGGTCTATCGGACGACAGCCCCGCGATTCGCGTGAAATCGCTGGCGCTTGCGCGTGAAAACGAAAACGTGTGGAAGGAAGAAGACGTTCACGAGTACATGTTGAAGCTGCTCGTGTCGTCCGATCCCAAAATCCGCAAGGCGGCCTTGGAGACTGTCCAGCAGCGCAACTTGGTCGCCGGCGTCCCGCGCTACGCGCCGCGCGTGCGCGCGGTCATGGACGGCGACGCGGAGTTGAAGGGCGCCGCCGAGCAGGTGCTGCTCACGGCAAACGTCGATCTCGCCGCCGTAACGGCCGACGCCAAGATTGCAGCGGAGCGCACGCCGGACGTTCTGTTCTTCCGAGACCACGTCAACCCGTATTTCTACGAGAAAGGCGCGGACAAGAATGCCTGCGCGGACTGTCACGCAACGCACACCATTCTTGGGTTGGCGGAGCCGAAGAAAGACGGCTCGGAACTGACGGACAGCGACGTAATTAACAACTACCGATCGCTCCTGAAAGTAATTAACATTTCCGATCCGGAGCAGAGCCTCGTGTTGAGGAAGCCGCGCAGTCCGTTTGGAACGGGCGCGTCGAGCGAGGAAAGCCCGACAGGGGTGACGCACGTCGGCGGCACGCGCTGGGACGACGGGACGGCGAACGAGGCGTACCAGGCGATCCTCGCGTTTGTGCGGTCCGCGCGCGACGAAACCGCGCCGCAAACGCTCACGGCCTCGGCGGACAGCTATTCGCCGGAGTATCCGCCGTCCGCTGCCGTGGACGGCAACCCGGCGACGTCGTGGCATACGGAATTCGTCGGGGCGATGCCCGGGTATCCGCATGAAATCGTCATTGCGCTGGAATCGCCGAGGGAAATCGCGGGGCTGACCTATTATCCGCGGCAGGACAGCGCGAACGGGCGCGTGAAAGAGTTCGAGATATATGTGAGCGCCGATGGCAAGGATTGGGGCAACGCGGTCGGAAAAGGCGTTTGGGAAAACGACGCGCTGCCGAAGACGGCGTTTGTGCCGCGCACAACGGCGGCATTTGTCAAACTGCGCGGTTTAAGCGAGGTGACCGGCCAGCCCTTCATGAGCGCGGCGGAGGTAGAAGTGTTGGTGCCTCAGCACGGCACGAAAGTGGCGCAAGCGAAATAAGGAACGAGCGGCCGTCGCAGCAACGAGCAGATTCGATTCACATGCGCCCGTTGCGGGAGCAGTCCAAGTGGCGGCGATGCCGTCAGCGTGTCTTCAAATTGATTCGCGGTGTCAGTGTTTAATTCAGGAGTAAGCAACGTGCGCTCTACGACATTTTTCAATTGCGTATTCCTTGCGTCGTCGTTGTGCGGATACGCGGCCGAACCGGCTCTGGCGAAGAAGGCTGAAGTGTTCCACGCGGACATGCATCGGCGCTTCGTCATTGACGGCCAGCTCGCGCCGAAATTGCGGCTCGTCAATCCGGTGGACGGCGTGCGTTCGTACAACATGCCGGACAACGCGTACATGACGGGCATTTATACCGGCATTCTCGCGATGAAATACGCGGTCACAAAGGACGCGGAAACGCGAAAGCAGGGAGGACAGGCGCTCGACGCCTTGCACCTGCTTTGCACGGCAAGCGGGATACCGGGCTTGCTTGCTCGTGCGGTCGTGCCCCCGGAGATGGCGAAGCTGGACGATGGCGACTGGCAGCCGGCGGCGGACGGGAAGCGCGTATGGCGCACGGACGTGAGCAGCGACCAGATGGACGGCGTATTCTATGGGTTCTCGATCGCGTTCGACACCTTCGCGGACGATGCGCA
This sequence comes from Candidatus Hydrogenedentota bacterium, assembly GCA_013359265.1. Taxonomy (NCBI): domain Bacteria; kingdom Pseudomonadati; phylum Candidatus Hydrogenedentota; species Candidatus Hydrogenedentota bacterium. The sequence continues at coordinate 218,633 of JABWCD010000006.1, read as the reverse complement.
GAAGAAAGCGATTGCAAAGGACGCCGCCGCGCTGATGGATCGGTTGATGGCGGACGGGTACCGGATCATCGATTACAGCGGCAAACCGACGGAATGGGGCAACTACACGGAAGAGTACGTCACAAAGACGGAACCACTCAACGCGCTCATTCTGCTGCAGCATTTGAAAGTGGCGCATCACGTGACGGGCGATGAGAAGTACGCGCGCGAATATGAGCGGTTTGCGCGCGAGAAGAAGTACGCAGACGTGGCCGTTCACGCGTATCAATGGCGTGGCGAACGTCACAATTTCTCGGACGACGTGCTCATTTGGCTGGCGCTCGAACCGCTGTTGCGTCTCGAAAAGAACAAGTCGTTGCGCGATCAATACAAGGCAAGCCTCGCGCGCGCGTGGATTGGCGTGGGGACCGGGACGGGGATTAAGGACCAGGCCAATCCGCTGTTCGCGTTTCTCGCCGCAGAATACCTGGATGACAAGCGCGGAGTCCCGGATGCGATACAGACGCTGGAATGGTTTCCCTTGGAAATGAAGTGGAACCAGGCGACCGTCGATTCGTACGCGCGGGAGTTCGGATTCGCGTACGATCCGGCGCCGCGCAGCCCCGAACCGCGGCCCGGGACCGCGGTCCCGATCGACCGCCGGGAGAAGCTGTGGTCGGCCTGGGTGCATACCCCGTTCAAGGCGGGAAATAATGACGCGGAAATTCCCGGGGAGTTCAACGGCCACGATTACCTTTTCGCGTATTGGTTGGGCAGGCATTATGGATTCATAGGCGGGGAGTAGTTTGACGCGGCGCGTACGGGTCGCGGGAGGCTGCATTCATGCGAATCTTTTCGGCCATGTTGCTGGCTTTTGTTTGTTCGGTCACGGCATGCGCCGGCGCGTTGGGCGACAACGGCCCAAGCCCATTTACACGAGAGCAAATCGAACGGTTGCCATTTCGAATTCCTTCCGCTGCGGAGGATGCGCAGGCAGTACTTGCGGGCGCAAACACAACCTGGGAAGACATTCGCGCGTACGTCGAGTATCAGCGCGATACCGCACCACGCTATCACGTTCGCAACGAAACGTTTCGATTCTTCGTTCCCGCCGTCGATGGCTCCGGCTACGTGTCAAACGGCGATGTGGAGTTGCGCGACAAGACCCTTGTCGTGGCCATACTTGGATCGTGGAGCCAGCGATCCATCGAGTTTGTCCCGATACTCAACGACATCGCGGCCCGGGCGTTTCGGGACAAGGTGCGCGTGTTGGGGATCGCCATCGAACCCGGGCCGCCGGAATCGCACATGCAACTCCTCCAACAGTTCCAGGCCGACCGCGGCGTGACGTTCCCCCTGTTGTACGGCGGGCCCGTTGACGATGTGGAGAAAACGTTTCCGGACTTGCTCAACTTCACGACGCTACCCAAGACGTTCGTTATTGCGCCAAACGGTCGCGTCGCCTGGGTCGAGAACGGTGTGCGCCCCGATTCAGCGAACAGCCTTGCCAACGCGATCGGCAGAGCGGGCGAGATGACAGGCGTTCCGGAGCCCCACCCAAGTCAGCGTTCGAAGCGCGGTATTGGCGTGCTGATAGGCCGCGTCGAACCTGGCGGCCTCATGGTCATCATCGAAGTTCTGCCCCAAACACCCGCGGAGGAAGTCGGGCTGACGGCCGGAGACGTCATCGTCGAAGTGGATGGCACGAAGGTGGCCGGAAAAGAGTTGGGCGACGTCGCCAGTCTTATTCGAGGCGATACCCTTCGAGCGATTGACTTGAAGGTGGCGCGCGAAGGCGTCGCGACACTTACCGCATACACCATCGTGCGGCGCGAACTATCGTTGGAGTGATGAGTAATACTATTCTCGGCGCAGGGGAACTCAGTCGGTTTGCGCCGCAGCCAGCTTGTACCACTGCCGGTTCGCCTTGAACACGACAGGCCCCGCCAGGCCAAACACGCCGCTCAGTTGCTTGTCTTGTTCCAACAGGGTCTTCGCAGAAGCCGAATTCCGGTCGATCGCATTTGTAGGTTCGGCATTGTAACCGTCTTCGAACCAGACGCCATCGCGAAATGTGAACGCGCGCGCGCCAATCTGCCGCTTGCCCGAATCGTCCTTTCCTACTTTTGCCATCTTGCCGGACGGGGCCGATGGTGCAACCATGGCTTTGCGGCCTGTTGTCTCGCTCCGATTCTCCAAAGAACCCTCGAGCGGTGGCGACGCGGGCGCAGGCGCGGGCGCGGCCACAGCGGTTTCCTCGGACGTTGCGGCGGGCGGCGCGAGCTGAACCTCGGTTCCGGCGGCGATCATTTCGTCTGCAACGATGCCGTTGTCAGAATCGAGTTCGGCAGGCATGTCTTTCGCCGGTGGTGGCGCCGGTGCAGGCGCCGACTCCAATTTCATCGCCCGCCGCGGTTGCTCTTCTCGCGTGTCCGAGACGCCGTTGTTTGCGGCGTCCAATTCCTGACGAAGCGAGGCGATCCGATCTACGTCTTCAGCTTTCTCCTCTGCTTCACGCTGCCGGACGCCTGCCGCCGCGTCGGCAGGCATGGCTTGTTGTGCCGCCACGGGATCGGGCGCAGCGGTCGCAGGCGCAGCGGTCGCAGGCGCCGCAGCGCTGGTGTAACCCAGCGCCTCCAAGCGTTCCTCTTCCGGCATAGCGGGCGCGGACGCCGCCGCGGGCGCATCGCGAAACGAGGGCGACGGCTTAGCAGTTTCCTTGACTGCCATGTCGTAGTTCGCGGCAAGCTGGCTGGGCGCGGCGTGCCGGGACACGTTGAACAAGACTGTACCCGCGGCAACGACAAGCACCGCAGCCGCGGCCAGGCCGGCTGTCCAATACCGGCGCGGCTTCGCACGATGCGGCGGTGCTGCTGCCGCCGCGGCGACCATGCGCGGGTGAGTCCGTTCGCGCACGGCATCTTCGAAGCCGTCCGGCGCGTTCTCTGCCGGCAATGCGCGGAACAAGTCGTCTACGCGCTTGAACGAATCCAACTCGCGCAGCAACTCTGCGTCGTCGGACAGCGCGGCCTCGACCGCCGCACGTTCTTCCGGCGAGAGTTCGCCATCGAGCAGTGGCGAAAACTGGTCGCGTATGTCGTCCCTGTTTTTCATTTCGTGTCAATTCGACTGACGCGCCCGACAAGCCTGCCTCGGCGGGATTTGCGTTCAACGCTAAAGTACAGACAATTCCTTCAACCGATCGCGGAGCATTTGCCGCGCCTGATTGAGGCGCGATTTGACGGTGCCGACGGGGCACCCCATGATCTCGGCGATCTCTTCGTAGCTCAAGTCCTCGACGGTACGCAGCACGAACGCAATGCGATAGTGCTCGGGCAATTCGCCGAGGCTCTGCTGTAAGAGCGCCTGCGTTTCGTCCGTAATCGCATTATCGCGCGGCGTAATCTGCTGCCCCATCGAGTCCGCCAACCCCGGCGCGGATTCGTTCAGCAGTTCGAGCGACGTACCCATGTTTCTACCCAACCGGCCCGAATCGCGCAGGCGGTTCCGGGCCAGGTTCGCGGCAATACTGTACAGCCACGTGTAGACTTTGGCGTTTCCGCGAAACCCTTCGATACCGCGGTAGGCGCGCACAAACACTTCCTGGCTCACATCGAGCGCGTCCTCGCGGTTGCCGAGGAACCGGTACACCACGTTGTAGACGCGGTCCTTGTAACGGCGCACCAACTCGTCGAACGCGGCCGAGTCGCCTTTGCGGCATTCCTCGACCAGTCCGACATCGGAATGGGCGCGCGCTTCTCGAAGCAGTACCACGGCGGTGTTGCGTCCACCTTGCTTTGTTTGACACCAGATGCCCGGCCAGGTTCACGGGGCAGGGCGAATGCATTTTACCATGTGTCGCGTCCAGATGGTGCGAAAGGCGAGCGCCCAGGGCCGTACGGGTGCGCCCGGACTATGGTAAAATTGGGGGGCGGATCGGTCAATGCGTGTGTTCGAGTAGCGTTACAGCTCGGTAGCAGTAGGTGATTCGAGTTGGATCGAACGATGCGACATCTCCCTCCGATTCTTGTGCTCGGTATTCTCCCAGCCGTCGCCGGGTGCGCCACAACCCTCGAACGTGAAAAACCGTTTTCCAAGGCATGGGCCGGCGAAGTGCGCCACAACGAAGAGCTTCGCCAGCGCATCGAACGGATGAAGCAGGGCGAACTCGTGCTCTTCGGGCGCAGCGGGGCTTCGCGCGCGGCGATCGTTATGGACGACCGAGGCAAAGCCAAACTCAATGTTGGAAAACTGGACGGGCTTAGCATGGACGTGAAACTGGACACCGACGAAGCGTCGTTCCTCCTGAAGTACAAGCATGGCTGGAAACCGGGCGAGAAGAGCGACAACCCGATTGAACCGAACGCGCCGATATTCACCCGTCACCATGATTCCGCACCGCGCAGAATGGAGGCGGCGGAGAGCCAGCCACGCAAGTCGAGCCGCGCGCGGGACGCGGGCGGGTGATTGACTGACGCCTTCTGGGCACGATACGCGCTGCCGGCAACGATCGGATTGCGCCGCATCGCGAATCTCGCCGCCGCGCTACACCGCCACAGCAGAAGCAGATGCACCGGCGAGTGCGCCTTTGATAGGGTAACGTGGCATTGTTCGTGAAGGGGCCACGCGGCCCGCAGGGGATCGACGCAAACGTGGAGTATTCGTGTGGCGCTGCAGGTAGACGATAGCGAGGTGCCAACCATCCGGCGGCGGACCGGCCCGGGCGCCATGCCAGGCACAATCGAGATCGATCCGGACGCGCCCAAGTCCAGAATCAGCGTGATGGCGTTCGGCCCCGAGGGCCTTGTCGAACAGCAGCTCGGTGCCCCCTACGAGGTCGCCGCGTTCATTCAGCAGTGGCCAGTCGTCTGGATCAACGTCGACGGACTTGGAGACAAAGACGTCATCCAACAACTTGGCACGATGTTCGAGCTGCACCGGCTCGCGCTCGAAGACGTCGTCAACGTACATCAGCGGCCGAAAGTCGAGGAATACGACGAACACGTCTTCTTTGTCGCGCGAATGGTGTATCAAAACGAGACCATCGAGACGGAACAACTGAGTCTCTTTCTCGGCGACAGTTTTGTGTTGACGTTTCAGGAACGCCCGGGCGGCGATTGCTTCTCGCCCGTGCGCGACCGCATCCGCAAGTCCGCGGGGCGAATCCGGACGCACGGCGCCGATTTCCTGGCGTACTGCCTCATCGATGCGCTGGTCGATGCATACTTCCCCGTGCTCGAGGTTTACAGCGATCAGTTGGAGGAATTGGAGGACGAAGTCCTCGAAAAACCGTCGCCGCGCACCGTGCACCAAATCCACCAGGTACGGCGCGACCTGCTGCTGCTACGGCGCGCGGTATGGCCGTTGCGCGAGGCCATCAATGGGATGATGCGCAACGAGTGCCCGGTGTTCACGGGCGATACGCGCCTTTACATGCGGGACTGCTACGATCACACGATCCAAATTCTCGATCTTGTCGAAGCATACCGCGAATTGGTGTCCGACCTGATGGACGTGTATCTGTCTTCCATCAGCACAAAGCTGAATGAGGTGATGCGGGTGCTCACGGTGTTTTCGACGATCTTCATGCCTATGACGTTTGTAGCCAGTATTTATGGGATGAATTTTCACAACATGCCGGAGTTGGACTGGAAGTTTGGGTATTATCTTGTATTGCTCGTCATGGCTGGAATTTTTGTCGGGCAGCTTGTGTACTTCCGGCGGAAGGGCTGGCTGGGCAGTTCGCTCGACGATAAGGCGGAGCCGCGCGACTCCGATAAGAAGCGCCGCTAGCGATCCGTCAGCAGGCCGTAGCGCACGACGAGCGCCTCGACAAACCGCTGAAGATCGTCGCGCGTGTCCAGCGGCATTCCCATCTCCGCGGCCAGCGGGCCTGCAACCCTGTTCATAATTGCAAGTTCGTGCGGGGCCGAATCGTACCCCTCGAATGGCCCCGCCAACGGTTCCGCGCACACAGCGGCGACGATTTCGACCAGGTATTCGGACATGCGCTTCATCTTCTCGTAATTGAGTTTCTCGGGAGTATCGCTGGGGAGATGCAGGTGCTCCCATTGTCCGCACGAAAAGAACAGGTAGGGACGTTGATGGATGCGAAACACGTGGTGATCGCTCATGTCGCCGATGTAATGGTTCGGCACGGCGGCCACGCGCAATGAATCAGGCGGCTGGGTCTTTTGGATAACGTTGGCGAGGTCCCTGTCGCTCTCCATGCCGAGTGCGAACAATGCGTCTTCATACCCGGGAATCGGCACATCGTGGCCCATCAGGTCCAACACGACTGCGCAGTGAATCGGTTCGTCGCGCTGGTGCTCGTAGTAGTACGTCGAACCCATCGTGGGCGTGAGAAAGTGCGGCGGCTCCTCCGCGTCGAAGAACGCGAAGATGACGTCTCGATGTAGCGCCCGCTCACGCAACGGCCCGACCATGGCGAACGCGATCGCGATCGCGCTCGCGTTGTCATCGGCCCCGGGCAGCGGGCCGCAGGTGTCGTAGTGCGCGGCAAGGAGTACGGGCGGCAGACTGCGCCGGACGCCCGGCAACCGCGCCAGCACGTTGATTAGTTTTATCTCGCCCGCGGCGTATGCGAACTCGAAGCTGCCGCGGGCATAGGGTTCCAACGCAAGTTCCTGGATGCGCCGCAGCACGTAGGCGCGCGCCTCTGCGTGGCCGCGGCTTCCCACCATGCGACCGTGCGGCAATGCCAGACTGTCCACGTCAGCGCGCATCTGCTTGGTCATGTAGTTCCCTCCGCGCGAACCAAGTACAAATTGTAGGCAGGTCGCAGGCACGCGGTAAAGTTTGCATTCAGAGCGTTTTACCGCTCAATCCAATCTCGACGCCCGATATCCGATAATTCGCACTAATTCGACGCGTTACGGCATGATTCCCAAGTATGTGGGAACGTTTTACCAAGCAGGCGCGGAATGTAATTGATTCCGCGAGAGAAACTGCGTCGCGGCTGGGCAGCAAATATGTCCAAACTGAGCACATTTTATTGGGGTTGTGCCAGGAACCGGATGGAATTGGCGGCCGCGTTCTGAAGAATCTGGGAGTTAATGTTGGGACGATGTCGGCAAATCTTGAGCGCTCGATTCGCAAAGGCGGCGATAAACCCAAGATTTTGATACCACCATCGGATATTGCATTCACGCCACGCGCCAAGAATGCTTTGGGAATGGCCGTCGAATCTGCCCGCGAATTGAATCATAATTATATTGGCACCGAGCATATCTTGCTGGGCTTGTTAAAAGAAGGTGGAGGTTATGCGGCGATAGTTCTTGACTACCTAGAGATTAGTTTAGAGAATACTCGAGCCGAGGTAGTCCGCGTACTTGGCGATCAGGACAACCCACGCGCGTAGAGAATACGTAACACTCGCCCAACCGATTTCATAGAATGTCACACCGTCGCAGCACGAATTGAGGAATTTCTCTGTGTCTATTGACTTGCCCCCGGTTCCGCCCCCGCCAATGCCCCGGCCCAAGCTGAATAAGCCCACTACCTTGCTGATTGGATGCGGGTTGGGGATCGGCGCGATAATGGTTATTGTTGTCGCAATAGGTGTGCTGGCGCTCGTCGTGTTGCCGAAACGTATTTTGCCAAAGGCGCGTGTCTTTGTGGACGGCGTCTACGCAAAAGCGGAGGAAAACAAGAACTTGACGAAAGAACAGCTTGCCGTGTACGGGGAGTTGGCGACGTTTGTCAGCGCGCCTGAGTCATCGGTGTTTGCCGTGAACATCGGTGGAGCTACGCTGTATGACCACCTTAAAGACGGCACTTTGTCCGAAGAGGAAATCAAGGAAGCGGAGGCGGTGCGGGATATACTGGCTAAGGACCCCGCCGGGGGCGTGATTTCGATGCTGACGTACGTGCAAGCGCACCCGGAGATGCAGAAACGGATCAACACGTTCACGCGCGATCTGACACTCGCGATGGCGGAGACGAAGTAGATGATGCGACTATCCCTGTGCCATCGCCCGGACCAACGCGGGCAGCGTCTCGCCCGACAGCCCCTCGACAAACGCGTCAGTTATCTCGTCAGTGAAGTCTGTGCGTTCGGTGTTGCACTCAATAATGAATGCGCCGTTCGATTTCGCGGTGAACGGCAGTTGCGCAGCGGGGTAGACCTGCGCTGACGTGCCAACGACGAGCATCGCGTCGCATTTCTCCGATAGCGCGTGCGCCTCGAACATGGCATGGCGCGGGATGTCCTCTCCAAACATCACTACGTCCGGCTTCATCAGACCAGTGCAGATCGGGCAATGCGGCGCAAGGTCGCCGAGGTTATTGACGTCGATCCCCATGCGTTTGCGGCACTCGAGGCAGACCAGTCGCCGCGCGTTTCCGTGAAACTCGATCACGCGGGTGTTGCCCGCGGCCTGGTGCAGATTGTCTACGTTCTGCGTGATGACCGCACGGAGCAGCCCCATACGTTCCAGCTCGGCGAGCGCGTTGTGGCCCGCATTCGGCGCGCACCCCTTGACGAGATCGGCTAGTTCGCGCCAGAATCGCCACACCTTGTTCGGATCGCGGCGGTACGCGGCAATCGAGGCATATTCGTCCGGCGGATATCTCTCCCATATCCCGCCCTCACCGCGAAACGTCGGGATGCCGCTTTCCGCGGAGACTCCCGCGCCCGTCACTGCCACGGCGAATTTTGCGTTGCGCAGCGCCGCTGCTGCCAGGGCGATTGCTTCGCTCATGGCGCAGGAACGATGCGTTCCAGATCGTCCATATAGGAGCGCAGCGCGGTGGGTATGACCACCGAACCATCGGCCTGCTGCCCATTTTCGAGAATGGCTACGACGGTTCGCCCAACGGCAAGCCCTGAACCATTCAGCGTATGGACGAATTCGGGCTTCTTGCCGCGGCGGAAGCGGATGTTCGCGCGGCGCGCCTGGAAGTCCGTGAAGTTCGAGCACGAGCTGATCTCGCGATAGGCGTTTTGCCCAGGCAGCCACACCTCGATGTCGTAGGTCTTTGCCGCGCTAAATCCCATGTCGCCCGTGCACAGTGTCACAACGCGGTATGGCAGTTCGAGCAATTGAAGCATCCGCTCGGCGTTCGCTGTAAGCGACTCTAACTCGTCGAACGATGTCTCCGGCGTCGTAAACTTCACCAGCTCGACTTTATTGAACTGGTGTTGCCGGATCATGCCGCGCGTGTCTTTTCCGTACGAACCGGCTTCGCTGCGAAAGCACGGAGTGTACGCCGTGTACCGAATCGGCAGGTCGTCCTCGTTGAGAATCTCGTCGCGGTGAATGTTTGTGACCGGCACTTCCGCCGTCGGTATCAGGTACAGGTCCTTTCCTTCATTGCCAATAACGAACTGATCGTCTTTGAATTTAGGCAGTTGCCCGGTGCCGACGAACGAGGCGCTGTTTGCCATGAACGGAGGTAGCACTTCGGTGTACCCGTGCTCGCGCGTGTGAATGTCGAGAAAGAAATTGATCAGCGCGCGTTCAAGGCGCGCGCCCGCGCCGCGCGAGAGGCAGAACCGGGCGCCGGCGATCTTCGCGGCCCGTTCGAAATCGAGAATGCCGAGCGCGGCGCCTAAATCGACGTGGTCCTTCGGTTCGAAATCGAACTTGCGCGGTGTCCCCCAGCGCCGCTCTTCGCGGTTCGATTTCTCGTCCGCGCCGACCGGCACTGACGCGTCGGGCATGTTCGGAATGACCAGCATGCGCTGCTGTAAGTCCCCGTCGAGCGCGCGCACCTTCTCGTCCAGTTCCTTCACGCGCGCGCTGAGCGACTTCATCGCGTCGAGCTGTAGCGACGCATCCTGTTTCTCACGCTTGAGTTTGGCGATCTCTTCGCTGGCGCGGTTCTGCTCCGCGCGGAGTTGTTCCATCTCGTGCAGGGTCGAGCGGCGCACGGCGTCAACTTCAAGAATCGAGTCTAAATCCAGCAGCGCACCCCGGTTCGCGAGCGCGGCTTTCAAAACGTCGATATTCTCGCGCAAAAACTTGATGTCGATCATGAAAAAGGCTTTCTATCGGTTGCTTTTGAGGCGGTCAAGAATGCGGTCAAAATCGTCGAGCGAGTAGTAATCGATGACGATCTTGCCTTTCGACACGTCTTTGCCCGCGGTCGTCACGCTCACGCGCGTGCCGAGCGCGCGGCGCAGATCGTCTTCGATCGCCGCGATGTTGGGGTTCTTCGGCGCGGCGTGTCTCGCCTGTTTGGGCTCGGCGGGCGACGTCATGCGCTCGACCTGGCGAACGGACAGTCCCTTCTCGACAATCGCCTTGCACGCCGCTGACTGCGATTTTGGGCTCGGCAGTGCGAGTAGCGCTCGGGCGTGACCCATCGTGATCGCGCCGTCGATGACCGCTTGCTGCACGTCTTCGGGGAGATTGAGCAATCGCAGCGTGTTCGTTATGGTGACGCGTTTCTTGCCCACTTCCTCGGCGCACTGTTCCTGCGTCCACCCGAACTCACGCATGAGCATTTCGTATCCGCGCGCCAGTTCGATGGCGTTGAGGTCTTCGCGCTGAATGTTTTCGATCAGCCCAAACTTGAGCATGTCCGCGTCGTTGACATCGCGCACGATCGCGGGCACGCTCGCGACGCCCGCGAGAATACTGGCGCGCACGCGCCGTTCGCCGCTGACAAGCTGATACTCGCCATTGACGCGCCGCACGATGATTGGCTCGACTACGCCGTCACGCGCGATCGAGTCGGCGAGCTCCCGCAACGCCTCCTCGTTGAAATGTGAACGCGGCTGCCTGGGGTTGGGCTTGATGGTGTGCGGGTCAAGTTCGAGCACGCGGTCGCCCAAACCGTGCGATTCGGCGAGCGGCGCCGTTGGCGTCTGGGCCATGGGCGTCTCGATCGGATCGTCCGCGACATCGCGGCCGGGAATTAGCGCGCCAAGGCCCCTGCCCAATCCGCCTTTCTTGAACTTAGACACGCGCGAGCACCTCTTTGGCCAGCGCCTCGTAAGCCTGCGCGCCCGCCGATCGCGCATCGTACAGCATGGCGGGCTTGCCAAAACTGGGCGCTTCGCTCAATGTTACATTGCGCGGGATGACGGTTTGAAAAACCTTCGGGCCAAGGTGCTCGCGCACGTCGTCGACGACTTGCCTCGACAGGTTGGTGTGCGTGTGCATGGTCAACAGCACCCCTTCGACGCGCAACGCCGCGTTCAAATTGTCGCGCACGAGTTTGATCGTCTGAAGCAGTTCGCTAAGGCCTTCAAGGGCGTAGTACTCGCACTGTAACGTGACCAACACGCCGCTCGCGGCAACGAGCCCGTTCACTGTGAGCAGGCTGAGCGACGGCGGGCAATCGATGATGACGAAGTCATACGCGTCAGCCAAGTGCCCCAGGGCGCGTTTCAACCGGTATTCGCGCGCGTCAATCGAAACGAACTCGATCTCCGCGCCAACAAGCTGACGGTTCGACGGAACGAGGTGCAGCCTCTCGATCGCCGTCTGCTGCGCCACCGCGCTCATGGAGACCGCGTCAGTCAGCACGTCGTACAGCGTGTGGGCAAGCTGGTTCTTGTTCACGCCCAGTCCGCTCGTCGCATTTCCTTGCGGATCGAGATCGATGAGCAGGACCTTTTGGCCTTCCAACGCAAGCGCCGTGGACAGGTTCACGGCAGTGGTCGTTTTGCCCACGCCGCCCTTTTGGTTCGCTATCGCTATGATTCGGCCCATTGCGCAGAATTCGCCCCGTGACTGGCCCCTGGAAACGCGTATGATACGGAGCGTTTTGCAGGCAAGTCAAAGGATGGCCAGGAACAATCAGCCATGCCGATCGCGGTGCGAGGCAAGTGCGAATTTCACTTTCGACTGGGCGCGGTTTCGTCGATCAAGCTCCCGGCGTACCGCGCGCGCGGACCGTATGCGGCAAGCAGTTCCGGCCACTGGACGTAAAAGCGATCGGCGACTCGATACGCGATGCGGCCCGTGACCGACGGCGTTGTAAACTGCGCTCCGCATTCGATGTAGATGAATGGTACGCGACGCATCTTCGCGACCAGCATAACCGGAATGGCAATCTCGGCGCCGGTGGATACGACGAGACCGGGGCGTTCCCAATTGAAGTGCCGCCACACACGGACGACGTTCGCGGCAAACGCAAGCGGGCTGTACGGCTTGTTGGGGACGAGCTCTGCATTCGGCAGTCGCCGTGTCGTGTCCGCGTCATAACAGAAGTAAGAAATATCGTGACCGTCGAACGCTTCGTGAAGCTGAAACATTTCCGAAAGATGTCCACCGTGGGAACAAACGAGAAGGATGCGAAGACGGGACTCGGGTTTCGCGTTTCGCGTCTCGGGACGATTCGGTAACGGGCGATGAGCGCCTGCCGGAACCGTACTGAGGAGTCCCTCGAGAATTCCGTACGCGTACGGCCAGATGAGAATCCACCGCGCCAGCCATCGCGGCAGCGCCACGGTCAGGCTGCGGAACCGCGCGGCCAGAAAACACAACGTGATGGCGAGCGGCAGCGCGGCCACCGCGATCCCGAGCCGTGCGTTGACCAGGCATAAGAGAATTCCCAGCAGGAACATTGCCGCGATCGCGGGAATCGCGAGCGTGTAGCGCCATAGCCCGCCGCGAAAATCGCACGCGCGCATCATGACGGTGATGTCCTTCCCCATCATCCGCGCTTTGCGCATGAGTCCGTAGAACCGCGTTTCATAATTGTGTTGGACGGCCGCGCCTTCCTCGAACCAGATGCGTTGTCCCGCTCGTTGCAGCGCGAGCGCGATATACACGTCTTCCGCGGCGCTGTGTCGCGGCAGGTTGAGCCAACCGCCGGCGGCGCGCAGCGCCTCCGTGCGAAAATAGCTGTTTCCGCCTATGATGCCCTGTGTGTAACCCGTGCGCTCGGTCTCCACGATGAACCACATGTGGTGCAGCCACGCGGCGAAATTGCGTACGCCCACGGGCGGGTGCCGTCCCGTGCCCGCGGCCACGTCCGGCTTCTCGTCTAGCACGCGCTTGGCCCGTTCGACCCACTCCGGGACGAGTATGCAGTCCGCGTCAGTAAACGCGAGGTAGTCGGTGGTACACGCGTCGAGCACGGCGTTGCGCGCTTCGTAAAGGCCGGTTGCATTGCTCGCGATGACCCGCGCGCCGTACGCGCGCGCAACCTCCGCAGTCGGATCGGACAAATCGTCGAGCGCGACGATGACCTCGTCGGGCGCAACGGTCTGCCGCCGAACGCTGTCCAGGCACGCGCCGATAATGTGTTGCGCGTTGCGTGCGCATATCGCGACGGTAATCGTTGGCATGAGGGACGCAGTATACCGGCGTGAATTCAAAGACAAAAACGGCGCGGGCCGGAACTGCGATCCGGCACGCGCCGCGTCTACCCAGTCTCGCTACGATTAGCCGCCGAGCAACTGTAGCGCGGTTTGCGGAATGACATTGGACTGCGCCAGGACCGACGTGCCTGCGCTGACCAGAATTTGATTGCGCGTGAACGCGATTGTTTCGCGGGCGATGTCCGCGTCGCGCAAGGCGCTGTCCGACGCCGTCGAGTTCTCTTCCTGAATCGTTAGCGTCGTAATCGTGAATTCGAGCCGGTTTTGGAATGCGCCGAGCGAACTGCGCAGCGACGTCACGCTGCGCAACGCGCGGTCGATGGTGCTCAACGCGGAGACGGCCGTCGCGACCGACGAGATGTTCAGCGTGTTCACGCTGATGTCATTTGTCTTGGCGCCGTTTACGGCGATCACCAAGGTCTGTCCGGGTTGCGCGCCCGCTTGCAGCGTAACGCTTTGGGCCGAACTCAGCACGCGCAGACCGTTGAACTCGGTGTCCGTCGCGATGTCGTCAATTTGCTGGAGCAACTGCTGCACTTCCGCGTCAAGCGACAGGCGATTTTCCGTGCTGTAGGTGCCGTTCGCCGCCTGTACGGCAAGTTCGCGGATGCGTTGCAGCATGTTGGTCGTGGTCTCGAGCGCGCCTTCCGCGGTTTGTAGAAGGCTGATGCCGTCCTGCGCGTTGCGCTGGGCGACTTGGCTGCCGCGAATCACCGTTCGGAAGTTCTCCGAAATGGCGAGACCCGCCGCGTCATCGGCCGCTCGATTGATGCGCAGACCGCTGGCGAGCCGTTCGAGACTACCGTTGAGGGAGTTTGTGGATCGCCGCAGAATTCGGCTGGTGGTGAGCGCGGCGACGTTGGTATTGATACGCAGACCCATGACAAGAATCCTCCGTGATGACTACTGACCTCGGCATCCGTGCGTCGGTCGAGGCCGCCGCGTTTCTGCGGCCCTCGAAGAAGATTATCGGCATGCGGGAGAAATTCTTTAGGGCGCCAGCGTGAGGTGCGGCCGGACCTTTTGCAGATTGCTGATCGCACCGGGATGTGTTGGATCGCCGGCAAGGCATTGCTCAAACGCTTCCTTCGCCTCAACGAACCGCCGCTGCTTGTACAGCACGACGCCAAGGTTGTTGTATGCGGCGGGCAGTCCGGCTTGCGCGGCGAGCAAGAAGTACTTCTTGGAGTCCTCGAACAGGTTGTCGTAGAAGAACAGTTCCGCCAGCGCGTTGAACACGTCGGCACTTTTCGCGCCGCGGTCAATCAGGCCGAGCAGCACGGTTCGCGCCGCCGGCCGAAGTCCCAGGCGCAGCATTTGGTGAATATAAAGTTTCAGGCTCTCACCGTCGGTTGGGTTCTGCTCGAGGCCCGCGCGCGATTCGGCCGCCGCCTCCTCCAACCGGCCCGCACCCTCTATCGCCACACTGAGATATCGGTGCGCGTCAGGCCACTTGGGATCGAGCGCGAGCGCCTTGCGGAAACAGTCGATTGCCGCATCCCATTGTTTTTCTTCTGCGAGCACAACGCCCAGATTGCGCCACGCGGCAGGCTGTTTCGGGTCGATCTCGATCGAGAGGCGCAATGCCTGCTTGGCTTCGTCCGGCCGCTTGAGCATGTGCAACGCGCCGCCCAAGTCGCGTAGCGCCACCGCGTTCCTGCCGTCGAGCTTCAGCGCCTGACGATACGAGGCCGCCGCGTTCGACCAGTCTCCTACGTCGGCGTACTGTGCGCCAAGCTCGATAAACGCATTCGGATCGTTCGGGTTCGCCGCGGCCTTTTGATGCCCAAGCTTAAGGTAATGTTCCTGCTTTTCGCGAAGGCGGTCCGCTTTTTTCAACAGATTGTAGTGGTGTATCGGAACCGGGCAATCGAGCACGCGGATGCCCTGCTGCTCGAGTGACTGATTGACGAGTTCGTGGACCTTGCCCTGAAACTTCGCGTTGCGACGGTTCGGAAAGAAGCGGACCTTCACGCTCGGAAACCAGCCGGTAAACCCCTTCGCGTTCGGATCACCCGGCTCGCAGGGCTGAAAATCCGCGACGGCGGTGTTGTTCGTATAGTTCCGCGTCGTAAACCGGTAACAGCAATCGTGCGCGCCCTTGGCAAGCGCTTTTAACCGCGGCAGGTCGTCCTTCGCCACCCGCTCGTCGGCGTCAAGGACGAATATCCAGTCCGACGTACAGATGCGCAGCGATTCGTTGCGCATCGCGGAGAAATCGTCCGACCAAAGAAACAGGCCAATTTTGGCATTAAACGATCGGGCGACTTCGAGGGTGTAATCGGTGGAGCCGGTATCGACGATGCAGATTTCGTTAACAATATCTTTGACGCTGGCGAGACAATCCGCGAGTTGATCTTCCTCGTTCTTTACGATCATCGCCAGCGCGATGCTTGACGCCACGCGCTAGGACTCCATGCCGCCATCCAATACCGAGAGTACTCGCACTTTTGGGCCCTCCTTCGGGGCCTCCGGGACATAGTCGGGATCGGGCTCGATGGCCCCGGCGGCAATAAGGGCATCGTAGGTCTCGCGATCCACCATTTCCCCGCTGGTGACCAAGCGGACCACGCCGTCGACGTAAACGCCGAACTGCCGAATCGGAACACCACCCCGCTCGGAAACGGTGCCCTTGAGCATCCGCTCGAACGGGACAGTAAACTGTTTCTTGAAAATCGCGTACCGAGGGGGCGCGGTGGGGTCGCAGTCCTCGAACTGCCGACGATTGAACGATTTTCGGAAGAGCACGGTCGCTGTCCTCACCACATCGCGTCAATAGTTATTCCTAAGTCTACCATACCCCCCGGTTTTCCACAATTGCGGCGTCCCCACACGGGGCAGGCGGCTACGATGCGCCCGCCGCGGCCGGGGTCGACGCGAGCTTCTCCTCCACTTTCTTGACCGCGTAGGCGGCTTCTTCCTTCAACGGGGCCGGATTATCGCCGTTGGCGCATTGCCGGAGCGGCTCCAGACATCCCGGCTCGGCAATCCTGCCCAGTCCACCTGTCGCAACGCGTCGTGTGAACTCCGGCAGCGACGCGTCGTTCGCCGCCGCCCCGAAGACCCGAATATCGCTCGAAACCGGTGTTATCGCCAAAGACTGGACGATGCGGTCCCGATGCTCCGGCGGCAACCCGTCTGTAAAGTAATAATCCTGAAGTGCGGCGCGCATCTCGGCGTCGCCGTTCTCGGAGAACATCATGATTGCCGCCATCCTCACGCGCCTCTCGGGGTCGTTGGTCAGTTCGCGCAATCGGGCGATGACGGCCGGATCCGTGGCGGTCTTGAGCATGACGACGGTCCCGGTCCGAATTACGGGGTCAACATCGGATTTGGTCAGATCGAGGAGGCGCGGGTATACCTCGGGAGTCTGCGCCACCTCCAAGCTGATGAAAATCAGGTTGCGCGTCTGCGCGTTGGTCGCGGGATCGACCAGGAGATCGATCATTTTCCCGACGTATTCCGGGGCGCGGTCTCGCAGCGCGAGCGCCAGTTCGACGTGCGTCATGCTGGCGCCCAGCGCTTCGGGTTTCGATACGACCTGCTTCCATTGCTCGAACATCGCCGCGGGGTCCGTGGGCATCGCCGCCGGAAACGCGGGCATTACCGGCGCGGGCGCTTGGCTCGTTTCGGGAGGATTGCAGCCCGCAACCAGAACCGCGGTCGTTACGAACACTAATGCTATGGAACACTTCGGCATAAACTCCGCACCTTTCTATCGCCGCGGCCTTGCGCGCAATCGCCCCAATTGTACGTGCCAACCGGCCAGGCAGGCAAGGAAAGATGCCGTAGTGCTGGGCGGAGAAACGCGGGTGCGGCGCGACCCGAGGAGGGCCGCGCCGCGCGGGGTAAGGGTGCAAAGCTTGGACCATCGGGCCTATTCGCCGGAGAATTCGTGCCAATACTTATCCGCCGCGGCGATGTTCTTGGGCTCGTCCTTATTCCAGTCGCTTATCGCGTTGGAAATGAAGTTCTTGTAGAACAGAAACAAACGGCCATCGGTGATCTTGTAGTTTTCCGGGCTGATCTCGACCTTCTTGCCCAAGGCCATCGCGGTTGCGCACCAGCCGCCGTAGGCCGGGAGGTACTTCCGCGGCGCCGCAAGGAATGCGTCGCGGTTCTTGGCGTCAGCGAAGTAATAGGTCACGCCCGCGTGCGAAGTCGCGATGTCCTTCTTGCCCGGCGCCGGTTTACCGCTGAAGTAAGAGACGGGATCGTACCCCTGCAAGGCTAGGCCGCCGCTGCCGAGATTGTACTGGCCGGCTGCCGCTGGGCGCGTGAGTTCAGCCATCTTTTCGGCGAATTTCTCGAAGGGGAACCGATCCATCGTGCCTTTACCTACGTACCGAAATACCTCTTTGCCGTCCGGACCGAGCAGCACCAACGCGGGATAGTGGACCGTTTCGCCGTGAAACGCGTAGCCGTTCGGGATATTGAACTCGTCCGCAAGCTTCGCATCCGGATCGCGGTAGATGGTAGGCGCCTTCGCTCTTTCCTCGGGCGATAGTTTTTTCGCCCACTCGATTGTTGCTTCGTCTGAATCGGGCTTGATGAACACCTGAACCACGTTGGGAAACGCCGTCGTCTTCGATGCATAGGTCTGCGTGTGGCGCAGGCAGATCGGACATTCCGTTTTCAGCAGAAAATGCAGCGCCACGTACTTGCCCTTCGCGTCCGCGAGCGAGAATGTCTTGCCGCCGCCCGCCTCCTTCAGCGTGAAGTCCGTTGTCGAGGCTATCGCCGCGAACGGAACGGCGGCGTTCAACGCGACGAGCGCGGCGATTTCCAGCGTAAACCGATTTCTCAAAATCCATTTCATTTCGTCAACCTCCAATACTGCATTTCGTGTCGAACTATGCGCCGAGAATGTCATGGTGAATCCTCAATGCTTCACCGACGGACCATGCCTGGAACGGACACCCGCGCGGCATATGCGGGGGTTCGGCGTCGGCGATTTCGCAAATATGTCCGAGACCCGCGGCGTTTAGGTGACTCAGCAGCGGCGCGAGAAACTTCGTGCGCGCCTCCTGCTTCGCCATGTCCGTGCCGCCCCGCACGCCCACCCACGCGTCCACAAACGCGCCCATCAGCCACGGCCATACGGTGCCCTGGTGGTACGCCCCGTCGCGATCGCCAACGCCGCCTTCGTAGCGTCCGCGGTAGTCCGCGTCGTCTCGATCGAGAGTGCGAAGGCCGATGGGCGTCCACAGTTTCGCCTCGATGGCGTCGACAATCCGCCACGCTCGTTCACCCTCGATCAATCGAAACGGCAAACCGCCCACGGCGAAAACTTGGTTCGGACGAAACGATTCGTCCATCGCGCCATCCCGGTGGTCGCAATCGATCACGTCGTAGAGAAAACCATGACTCTCGTTCCAGAAGCGCGACTCGAACGATGCGAGCGCGTGTTTGTAGACCGCGTCCCACTTGTCCGCGAACTGACTGGCGATGCGCAGCGCATTAATCCACAGCGCCTGAATCTCGACGGGCTTTCCGATGCGCGGCGTAACGACCCAGTCGCCGACTTTCGCGTCCATCCACGTGAGCTGCACGCCCGGTTCGCCGGCGGCGAGCAGTCCGTCCGCGTCCATCTGGATGCGATAGCGCGTGCCCTTTGCGTATCCCGTGACAATCGCGTCGATTGCTTCCCGCAACGTCGCGGCGTCGACGGCCGCGGTGTTCTTGCCTGTCGTCCGTTGCAGGTAGTCGTGAACGGCGATAACGTACCAGAGCGGGGCGTCGACGGTGTTGTACTCCGGAGCGGCGCCGCTGTCGGTGAAGAAGTTCGGCAACATGCCTTCGGAAACAGCGCCCGCCCATTCAATAAGAATGTTATGCGCCTCTTCGATACGCCCGGTCGACAGGCAAAGTCCGCGCAGCGCGATAAAGGTGTCCCGGCCCCAATCGGTAAACCACGGGTAGCCCGCGACGATCGTGTTTCCTTCGCCGCGCTTGACGATATACGCGTCCGCGGCTCTGTGTAGCGGATGCGCAAACTTCGCCCGCCGGTTCGATTCCGCATGGCGAAGGCCTTCGGCGATGGATTCCGCCGGCGCATGCGGCGCGCCGAGGACGTGTTCGTAGCCTTGTGCCGCGAAAATCAGTGCAGCGGGGCCCTCGGCGAGGTTCCACCGAAACGCGCCGGGCGATGCAAGGTCCTCGACGTAGTTCAGCCCACGCGCGCGCTCTTCTTCGTAGATGAAATTCCGGTACCACTGCGGCTCGTGAATGTACTCCCCATTGCTCAACGCGTGAATACCCGGAAGGTCCGCGTAGGGGCGCCACGACACCTTGCCGCCGTTCAATGTGGGGTCGAAATGAAACGCCGCGGACTCGGCGTGCATGCTGTGGTAGTCGCGGCCGGAGAAAAACGGCCGAACGGACAACGAACATTCCGCAGCGTCGCCTATGGCGCGCCACGTCAACACGACGGCGGAACTGCCGTGCGGCACGAACAATTCGTGTTCGATTTGCAGGCCATCGGCGACGGTATAGCGCCATTTCGGCCACGGCTCGGACGTGAACGACTCGATCCGTTCCCACCCGTTGGGCGAGACGACACCAGGTTCGTAGACCTGCGACGTAAGCGGATAATTGCCGCGCGGCGTCGTGATCCACGCATCGAATCCGTTAATCAGCACGACCCGGCCGGTTGGCGGCGTGCGCGCTGTCAACAGCAGCGCGTGGTAGCGTCGCGTGCGGATGGCGCTCACGGTGCCCGAGGCGAAACCGCCAAGTCCATCGGGTTCGAGCCATTCGTCGTGCGTGTTCAGCCGGACCGCCATGTCGCCGCTCCTTCGCGTTTGGGTATGCGCGGTCATGCTACAGCTTTGCCCCGATCACGGGGATTTCCCTGCGCCGGATGAACAACACCACCGCGCTTCCCACGAACACGAGGAGTGCAAGCCCGAACAGCAGACCGCCGTCGTCTTGCACCACTATACCAAGTTTGGTCACGTGGCTGAGGATGGCGCCGGTGATTACGCCCAACGAAAGCAGCGCGCCAATTGTGCTGGTTGCCGGAACAAGCAAGAGCACGCACGCGATCAACTCAGCGACGCCGGAGCCAATGCGGCCCCACGGTTCCATGCCAAGTTTGGTGAAGATGTAGACGGATTCCTCCGAGCCGGTAAACTTGAAGAACAGCGTCTGAAACAAGATCGCCGCGACCGCGACTTGCAGAACCCAGCTCGTGACAAGTTGTTTCTGTGTGAGACCCATTTCTACACCCTTGCGCGGCGTCTGCCGCCGTTCGTCGTGTACATTCGCGGAATGCCCAGGTTCATGTCAGCCACGTCAGTGCCCTCCCACGCCACCAACAAATCGGATACGCCTGACCTTTCTTTACAGCCCCACCGAATATACGTGCGTCAAAACGACCACCTTGAGGGAACGAACCATGGCCGACTTACAGTGGATTCAATCGCAATGGCCCGAGGCCGTGCTGCCGGCGTGTCCGGTCCAAAAGTTGCTCAAAGGACAAAAGGCGTTGGTGACCGGTGCGTCGTCGGGAATCGGTAAAGCCGTGGCCATCGCGCTGGGCCACGCGGGCGCCGACGTCGTCGTCAACTATGTCACCGGCGACGACAAGGCACAGGCCGTCGCGGACGAGATCACGCGCTGCGGGAGCAATTCCTACGTTCACAAGGCAGACGTCTCGAAAGAAGACCAAGTCGTTGAGATGTTCCGCAAGATGATCGCCGACTGGGGCACGATCGATATTCTCGTCAATAACGCGGGCCTGCAAAAGGATGCGCCATTCGATCAAATGACGCTTGATCAATGGAACCTTGTGCTCGGCGTAAACCTGACGGGCCAATTCCTCTGCGCGCGCGAAGCGGTGCGCGAATTCAAGCGCCGCGGGGTGCGCAAGGAGGTGTCTTGCGCGGCCGGCAAGATCATCTGCATCAGTTCCGTGCATGAGGTTATCCCGTGGGCGGGCCACGTAAACTATGCAACGTCCAAGGGTGGCGTCATGCTGATGATGAAAAGTATCGCGCAGGAGGTCGCACCGTACCGCATTCGCGTGAACAGCATCGGCCCCGGCGCCGTCCGTACGCCGATCAACATGGAAGCGTGGGACACACCGCAGGCATACCACGACCTGTTAAAACTAATTCCCTACAAACGCATCGGCGAACCCGAGGACATCGGCCAAGCCGCGGTATGGCTCGCCTCCGATCATTCCGACTACGTCCACGGCGTGACCCTTTTCGTCGACGGCGGAATGACACTCTACCCGGGCTTCGAAACCGGTGGGTGAACCAAGACGTGGACTGCGCCGGACCGGACTATCGCCGCTCGACAAGGAACCGGTGGGAAGAATCAGACCGATGTCGAACGGCGGCCGTCTCGGGCACGGCATTTGAGCCACATGTCGCCCTGCGGGTATTTCGGGAAGACTCGCTAGTTTCGCGCGCCGACAGCGGCGGGTTTCTTGTCGAGTTGTTTCAGGAAGACAATCTCGGACTCGTCGGCTTCCAGATTATCGAAGCTGCTGACGCGCACAAAGCCGAGCGACTCACACAGACGTTGCATGTCCGTATTGCCCGTGCTTGTGGACGTGAACAGCTTGTCGGTTGGCGCGTGCGCTTCGGCGTAGTCCACCAGTGCTGACGCGACTCCCGCGCGACGGTGGCCTGGGTGGGTGATCATGAATGAAATGAACGAGTGACCGTAAAGCCCGGTTTCGAGGACCATAAAGCCTACGGGTTCGCCGCCCAACACCGCCTTGTAGCACCGGCGGGCGGCAATTGCGCTGGAAAGGAAACTGCGCCGTTCGCTACTGCCTATCACGAGCCGGTCGATGGCGCAGAGGTCATTTAGGTCTGCCTCGACCGCTTCCTCAACTTGTACCATAGCTCCATTCTAAACCGAAGTGCGAAAACTTTCCAGATCAATTGTCAGAGCCTTCGTGTTCTCGGACGAAGGCGTCCAAGGCGGTTTCGCCCGCCCTTGGACTGTCCACCCAATCCAGCAGGTTTCGCCGGATGAGCGCCCCGGCCAGCCCGGCCAGCGGCAGAAGAACAGCCACCGTCACCCACTTCGATTCCGGCCCGAACAGGGTAACCGACCGTGACGCGCTGACCGCTGTCAGCACCGCGGCGAAAAGCGCCGCCCCACCTACAACGTGGCCGAAACGCCGGGACCGAAGTCCGTAGACGGTCAGCAGCGTCGCCGCCACGCCACATAGCGCCGTCAGCGCAAGCACTGCCGGTTCGGCCAACGGAAGAATCGGTGTGACAGCCATGTCGTACGCCTGAAGGAACCGCGCCTTGCCACTCTTGGAGCCGCTGCCAAACATGATCGCCAGCCCGAACAGGGAGAGCACGCCGATGGCAATCATCTCCAGCGCTCCCGAACCGATTCCCGCGGCAATCACCCGTGAAGGGGGCTCACATATGGACTTGGCTAGGCGCGTAACAAGCACCACGCCGATCGTCGCCGCAATGCCCTGCCACAGACCGAGGACGGCGCTCTGCACCCAGAGAAACGCCAGGTAGGGCATGGCATCTTCAAGCGCGAACCGCGCGGCGATATCGATCGCAATTGCACCGATGAACCACACGACCCGCGCAGCCAGGAACATGGCCGCGCCCAACGCGACGAACCGGAACCCGCTTCCCCGGCGGACCGCAATTCCCACCGCAACCAGCGGCAACATGATGAGCAACGCCGCGGACACGTACATCCACTTCAACGCGGACGTAGCCGGGAGCGCTACAACGCGCGCGCGCCAATCGCCCCGCGCATCCTCGACGCTCACGACCATCGAGTATGTGCCCGGGGCCGTAACGGCAAGCGGCGCCCGCTCTTGACTCAGCATCGTTCCCCAAAGGTGCTGGTATATCTGCGTTCCAGCAGGGTCTAACACACGCAGTAACCCGTCTCCCGATTCGAGGATCGCCGTTACACTAATACCGTATTCGCGTTGCACGTCCTTGATTACGAACGGAAACGTTTCAGTGGTCTCGGTTGACTCGGTGTGCCCGCCGCTGTACTCCGCGACAACGCTCGCATGCACGGCCCTCGGGAATACGTGCGACGCGGAGAAAACCAAAATGACCCAGAGACTAACGCGCGCAAGTGGGGCGAGGCGCCTTTCGAGCCGATCGAATGATTGATTGCGAGCGCGAGCATTGCCGCCGCAAAGCCATTCAACCATTTCTGTCAACGCTCGAAGTCGCATGTGCGCAATCCTACCAGACCCCATTCATTGCGCGTGCACGCTCCGCACCGTATACTCTCTCCGGCGCACTAGGAACCGTCTTTGGGGTACGCGACGAGACTCAGGGTCTCCGCCGCCTTAGTCGTCGTGACTTGATGCGAAACAGGCTGCGACGCGCCTTGCGGAGCTACCTTGGGCAATTGGCCAACCGTACCATCGCCCAACCCCGAACAGGTTGCGGCACGAATGGTTATGACACCGATCGGAAGGAGTACTTGTTCATGAAATCGTCAAAAATCGGCGGCATTTTCCCGGCCCTGTTGACGCCGTTCACGAAGGGTGGCGAAAAAGTCGACTATGACCGCGCATGTGGCCTCGCTGATTTCCTCGCGAAGAAGGGCGTGCACGGCCTCTTCGTCTGCGGCACGACCGGCGAAGGTCCGCTCATGACGCTCAACGAGCGCAAGAAAGTGCTCGAGGAAGTGGTCGCCGCGGTCGGCAAGAAAG
The DNA here is from genome assembly GCA_013359265.1 of Candidatus Hydrogenedentota bacterium. Lineage (NCBI taxonomy): Bacteria > Pseudomonadati > Candidatus Hydrogenedentota > Candidatus Hydrogenedentota bacterium. The sequence continues at coordinate 194,679 of JABWCD010000006.1, read as the reverse complement.
TGACCGTCATCGCCCACACCGGCTGCTTTGACACCGCCTCCACCATCGAACTCACGCGCCATGCACAAAAGGCCGGCGCCGCCGCGGCTGGCGTCGTCACTCCCGGCTTCTACACCTTCGACGACGAATGCCTGTACCGCCACTTCAAATCCGTCGCGGATTCGGCCAAAGGATTTCCGATTCTTCTCTACAACATCCCCGGTTGCGTGAAAAATGTCATCAAACCGTCACTCGTGCACCGCCTCGCGAAAGACGTGAAGAACATTATCGGAATGAAGGATAGCGGAGGGAGCATAACCGCGTTCAACGAGATGATTATGGGTGTGCCCAAGGGCTTCGTTGCGATCAACGGTGTTGATGAATATTCGATGCAGGCGCTTGCCGTTGGCGGCGCCGGCTGCGTGTCCAGCACGGCCAACGTGGTCCCCGAGCTGTTCATCGCCATTTACAGGAGCATGAAGAAGGGCAACCTCGATAAAGCGTGGGACAGCCAACAAAAGCTCTGCAAGGCCTGCGCCACCTTCCACTACGGCGCACTCGTCGCGCGCTACAAGGAAGGCGTCCGCCTGCGCGGGTTCGATCCCGGCTACGTCCGCGCACCCCAACGCGAACTCACCAAGGACGAGCGCAAAGAACTTGCCAAAAACATGAAAACAGCGGGCCTTCTCTAGGCGGCAGCAGGCCGAGAATTTGCATCGTCTCGCCGTCGTTTTGTAGACTATTCGGCGCACAATTCCGCGATAGCTCAGTCGGTAGAGCGGGTGGCTGTTAACCACTAGGTCGTAGGTTCGAGTCCTACTCGCGGAGCCAGTTACCGATCTCCAGCGAAATATCGCTTTCGCGGTTAACGCTGGGGTTACTAGATAGTCGCCCTGTCTCGGTCGGACGATCGTACAGGGCGATCTTTATTTCCTCGGGCGTCCAGATGATCCGGGCTATCATCAACTGGAGCAGGAACTTCTTCTCCTCCTCCTGAGCCTCGTCAAAAAGGTCTCGAAACCTAGCTAGGGAGTCCCGCATAATCTCGGCGTCAAGAATCTTCTTCTTGAGTTCCCCTTCCTGGAGACCCAGCTCCATCAATCCTTGTTCAAGTTCCTTCCGCCGCTTCTCGCCCTCTCCAATCCGCTCCAGCAACGTCGTGACTGCGCCAGTTTTCTTGGCCGTGCCGTTGCCGATTAGGTCTAACCAATTGTTGATCGTCTGCTTCACTTCGGCGAGTTGCCTGCTCAGCAGCTTTCGTTTCCTCGCGATTTCGTCTCGCTCGGTTTTCGACGTTTCGTTTGCCTCTTGGACAATTTCATCGAGCAAGTTGTCGTCGGTTGCGATTTCCTTTATACGCTCAGACACGAGGCGTTCAAGTGGTTCTGCAGGCACGTACTTCATCTTGCATCCATCTTTCCCCCGATGGTCATTTCGAGAGCATTGGTAGTAGAAATAACGCTTCTTATTCTGACCATGGGCGAATTTTGGAGTCATTGCGGCGCCACACCAACCACATTCGACAAGCCCCTCCAAGAGGAAGACGTGCATTCGGTGTCGCCGGCTGCCATTCCGCTTAGGACCGTACAGCCTAATGCATTCTTGCACCTCTTCCCACAAAGGAAGTGGAATTATTCCTTCGTGTTTTCCCTCATAGATCACACCGTTGTGTGTGACCTTGCCAACGTACACTGGATTTCGAAGGACATGTCCGATAGTGGTGTCCTGGAAATTATTCCCACCACGAAGGTTTCCCCGCCGTGAGTGAAATTGCTTTGAGCGAATTCCCTTCTCGTTGATGACCTTTGCCGTCTTTAAGTATGAGTGAGTCTCTAGATACGTGTTGAAAATGAGCTGTACAATCTGGGATTCTTCCGCGTTTACTTTCAGAGTGCCGTGATCATCAGGGTCGACGTCGTAACCCAGTACCTGGCCACCGTTCCAGAGTCCTTGTTGGGCACGCCACTCCATTTTGTCTTTTGTGCGCTTTGATGTCTGCTCTCGCTCGAGTTCGGCGAAAACGAGTGCGATCTTTAGCATCGCACGACCGGCAGGCGTCGAAGTGTCGAAGTTCTCTTCAAGCGTGACAAAATCTACGTCCTTCGCTTGAAATTGCTCGTATGCCTTGTAGAAATCCAAAAGCGAGCGAGAAAACCGGTCTAGTTTTGTACACAGGACGACGTTTATTCGGCCGCTCTGAGCGTCGTGAAGTAGCCGCGTGTACTGTGGTCGAGTATCATCCGCTCCGGAGCGGCCCTCTTCACGATACACCTCGGTGACCTGCCAGCTCTCCTTCGACGAATCCCGGAGCTTGACATAAGCGCGAAGTTTGTCTTCTTGTGTGTCGAGTGAGCCATCTCTTACCTGCGCCTGCATGTCTGTGGAGACACGCACATACAAGCCGCACGATTTCACGATTCATCCCTCCGTTGCTCCCGGGCGAGCAGGGTTCGCACTCGGGAGTATAATTCGCGACTCACAATTGGCTGGAAGACTGCACGCCTGAAATCTAACTTGGTCGCAAGTTCCTTACGTTTGGTTTTGGGAAGCCAGCCCCTGTAAATCGGGTTTGAAAGCACAGAGTAAAGGAGTTCTCTGTTCCATGGAGAGTGTTCCGCAGGAAACATGGATCGAGTGTTTAGGAATTGCAGAACCGTGTGTATGTCGCCCGACAAGGCGTAAACGTCGTAGACGAAGCGGACCAGCCTCGCCTCATCCGGAACCAAATGAATTTGGTTTTTAACGATTGCATACCCGAGAGGGCCGCGTCGACAGGGATTCACGACGTTTACAGGTTCGCCTCGTCTAATTCGTGGACGTGGAGCAGAATGTGATCGCGCGAAATCGTCAAGATCGGAATCGGTGAAGAGGATTCGCCTCGACTTCCGTTTATGTCCCAACATCCCGTTGGCAACCCAGTAATATACTGTGGGTTCTGCCACGCCGAGGCGCTCGGCTACTTCCCGAACGGTGAAGGTCTGGAGTTCCATACGTTTTATGATAACCAAGGTCAGATAAATTAAGCAACATTCTGGTCGCGTATGGTACCAGCCCAAGCAACAGATAGACCTTTTGGGCAGACAGAGTTCTCGCATAGAGTCACACACGGCTCCCTATCCCGACCATATGCGAGAACTGGACAAGTTCATTCGTCTTCCTCAGCAAGCCCAAAGAAGATAGTGACTTACAAACCGATTCTGAACCAGCATTTCATCCAATCCATCTCGCCATAGAGTTCAAAAAACTCATCGAGCAAGAACTGGTGAACAACTACGCCGACATCGCCAAACGGTACGCCATGAGCCGCGCACGTGTCACCCAAATCATGAATCTGCTCGCGTTGCCGGTCGAAGTACAAACCTACCTTTTGGGTTTAGAAGACAAGAAATCAATCAGGCGGTTGTCTGAGCGTAGGCTACGAGAACTCTCCCAATTGCGGACGACTCAGCGATGCGCGGATGTGTTCTGGAGATTGGCGGGGCGCCCAAATGTGGCGTGTAAGTCCGAAGATCAGCAGTAGCGGGTGGGTCAGGCTCTGACGAAGAAGGCGTCACGTACGCCAGAGTCACGTACGCCGGTCCTTGCGGAAGTCTTCTATCGGGCGCACATTTTAGGTTGTTGCGTCCTTCCATTCTTGAGCTTTTGGGATTCGAGCCCCCATCACGCCGACTTGAGTCTATTGAAGATACACCAAGGGAAAGCAGCCAAATTAGGCTGGCGGAAATGCGTCACCAGGGCCAGGCGAGAATCGATCGCGCGGATCCGAAAGAAAAGCGTCGCCCCGGGACGGCCGAAAAGCATCGCCAGGGCCACGAATAAACCCATCATGTGGATCTGGGGCAAAACCGTCATGCGGGTCCGGTAGAAAACCATCGCCGGAATTCGGCTGGAAAGCGTCGCACAGTCCGGCCCGGAATTGGTCGCCAAGCCCCGGCATAAATTCATCACGGGAAGACAGTAGGAAACGGTCACCTGAATCCGGATGAAATCTGGTGTCTAGGCTTGGGTCGAAACGTCTGCCGACCTCGTCAAGGAATCCGTCATCCAAGACGGCGCCACGAGTCAACCTAAGCGGAGGCTCGGACTCTCCTACATGCTCTGGCGGCGTTCGATCATCAAGCATCTTATTCGACTCCGGTAGATTCGACCTCCGCGCTGAATGAGCGGCGGAAGACGACAATAGGTTTCAGGGATTACAAACCCTCGGCGATTGGCTCGACGCCATTTGAGGATGGGATGATTTCGGCACCATTCTGGGTAGCGTGGGCTTAACCGATGACAGCCTGCTTTGGGCCGTTGATTTGTCTTCGATCCGGCATGCGCGCGGAAATGAGTAAATGCGAACAAAGGAAGAGACGGGCGGAAACAGAGCTATCTGGAGCGCCGAGCCGTCCTTGGCACTGTTCGCGATTGTTCAAACTGCTCAACTTCTTCGACAAGAAAGCGGACGATGCCGTTCTTTCCTTCGCCGAGGCACACTCGAGTGAATTCGTGTCGTGCCGTAACACGATCGACTGTGGAGCGAGAACAACACCACCGCGCGGCCAATTGCTTGGGGGAAATATATGGCGAGTCGGAACTCGAAGGGGCTTTCTTCGTGTGTGTCAATTCAAGTATCAGCAGCAGGTCGTTGGCTTGTGTAAATTACCGTGATCGAAGAGGTTAAGGTTGGCGCAACCTTTGGGTTATGAGAGTCTTAACCCAAGTCTCCGCAAGTACTTACAAAATCTATAACTTACGACAACTGAGCGAGATACGCTCGCTCCTCACCACCTTCCCATCTTAACCATTTTCACCATGGTCGTCAATTCGTAAGTATCAAATTAAGTATCACCTCTGGGGGCAGGAAATCTTGTTCACTACGTCGTTCTTGACACCTACACAGACTCAGGTGGCATTGTGTAATCACCACCACGAGTCCACCTTCTCGTCAAGCACGGAGTAAGGGCTCACGCAGAGTGGGTCAAGGCGATCAGCCTGCTGAAGCGCCCAGTCTATCCATTCCGTCACCGGAAGGTCTCCGTATGCAAACGTCTCTTTGTCGGCCCGCTCCTGGACGGCGGCAACATACGCTCTAATCACTTGGCTATGCTTCCACAATTCGGCGTGCTTCTCCAGGTTCTCGAGTCGTGTACGTTCAATCTGCTGCAGTCGCCGCAACTCTTCATTCCGCCGCTGTCTCTCAAGTCGCTTCGCTTCGTCAATTTCCCGCTGTATCCGGTCCGAACGAGTGGTGACCGCAGAATTATACAACGCACAGACGAACTTGTTTAGAAGGTTTTCGATCCGCTGCACCTTTCCATCTGACCAGTTCTGGCGTCCGTAGCCCGTCCGCCCTTCCTTAATGCTGAGAACAAATAGACCGTTCGGATGATACGTGTATTCTTGCCTGCTATACATCCACGGACGTCGCTCCTTCTCTTTCTTCTGCTGGGGCGTTAGTTCCTTTTCCCGCCGATCCGCCTTTTCCTCAAGGCCTATCCCAAATGTCTCTCCTAAGACGACGACCCGCGTCGGAATGTCTTGCTCTCCTGTAAGCTCGACGGAAATTCCTCGGGCTTCAAGCGCTTTGATCAGTGCATCCACAATCCGTAATGCACGAGGCAAGGCTTCCTTCGACACACGAATATCAAGGCAATTCTGTGCGGACGGAATTAAAAGTTGTCGCTCGTTCGTACTCGCATTTCGAAGGCTCCGTTCCGCCCTCACAACCAATGGATGAGCGTCCGTCAATTCATTGGGCACGACGATGCGTTTTTCTGGACTCGATTCATTTGCGAGCAAGTCCTCGGCTTGCTGCTTTTGCTGCTCGTCGTACGGACGTTCATCCGGCACGTAAAGATTCAGTACGATTTCCTCTTTGCCGGGAAGTGGTTCCAATGGCGGCTTGCGAACTGACTTTCCATGTTGGACCTTCATCCAGTATCCCATCGGCGGTTGAGGAATCTTGTAGTCCCCAATTATGTCCAGCATCTGGCCGTGCCAGATCCCAAGCTCTTTTTCCAGGACCTTCAATGGCTTGCTCCATAGCTGCGCGTAGAATTCTTGACGAGTCATTCGCCATTCTCTGGTTTTCATTTACCGAGTTCCTCCAGTCAGATTCTTTCAAGTGTATTGGGCCGAAGCGAGAGCTTAGGCCACTTCATATAGCTGCTGACAGTCATGAGTCCAGCCCCAATTCGCCACTTGTCCATTCAAAGACCTGTCCAAACCTTGGCTGGCTCGGGCACTCCTTGCGATCTCTTGGAATCTCCATCCTTTACAGCACTATCGAGAGGTGTATGTCGTGAGGAGCACTGGACCCGATTGCTCGGAAGGAAAATGAACCATGGCCCAGCGAGGGGCTCAATCTCGTCACGATACTAGGACGGAAATTTTTGCCGATGCGCGCCGAATCGGTGTAAAGTGATGAAACCGCCTAGGTAGAAGCAATATGGAGAAGGTCAAGTCAAGAAGGAAGGAGACGCTGGTGCGGGCGCCACTGCCTTTCCTCCGGATCTCCACCGGATAGTATGGCGCTCTGTCGGAAGAAAAAGGTATCTCTAGCATGGGTAATGAGGGAGACGGCGGGAAGGCACGTGCAGATTGAAAGGCGCTAAGATCATTCTCGGTATTCACGGCTTTGGCAATTTGTACGACCCCATTCGCGTTACCGAGCAGACTTGATATCTGTGGGGAACTAAGCGGCAACGATTACATGTGTTCCAGATTCTGCCCTACACGCGGTTGAGAGCGATAATTTCTGCTGTCAAGATCTCGGTAGCCGCGTGTTAGCCGAAGGTGGAGCATTGTAACAATGCGTAGCTCATGGGCCTTGCGCTCCGTACGCAGATGAAAATGGGCGGCGCGCGCTTGAATATCTTCGCGAGTGAGTATTCCAGAGCCTTAGCAGTCTTCTGATAAGCGGAGCTCGAAAGGAGTTGGTATGTCCACTGACATGCCCAAATTGTTAGGAGAGACGACTGTGGCAGTTTGCGCTGCACTGCAGAGAATCCTGCCTCCACTCGAGCAAAACTGGTGGCAGCGTTGCGTTGTGAGCAAACTGTCGTTTCAGCAGCAACAACAAGTGCAAAGGCGAGGTATCACTCAACTGGATCAACTTGACCTCGCTGCTCTTCTCCGAATCATTGACCAGAATTGGTTCGAGTTATCGAATGCCCATAACTGGCCGAAAGAAGGTCGAAACTTCGTCAAGGAAATGCAAACGGTCAGGAACCGGTGGGCCCACGCCCAGGCGGCCAGCCCGCTGCGAGAAGATGTTTACCGCGATCTGGATACGTTGCATCGTTTTCTCCAATTACTGTGCCCGAATTCCCAACTCGTAGATTCCGTAGCTCGGGAGCTAGCGACGTTTTTGGAAAATCCGAATCGAAATGTAGCAGATTCCAATGCGGCAGGAGCTACGCCACCGACTATACCCAGTTCAAAGTTTCAAGTTGGCGACGTAGTACGGCTCCAAGCGAATCCCTCAATTTCTGGTGCTGTGGTGGCGGTCCATGTCAGTGATCGCGAAACCCGATATCAAGTTTTCCATGACGGGAAAAGAGCGTCATATTACGAAAGCCAACTCGTTCCAATGGAGGCATCCGAGGACGGCGTCTGTGCGGTATCCCTAGCTGAGTTCCATGCCCGCCTCACCGCCCTGCAACTCTTGCACCCCGGCATGTCAAACCTGTATTCGCTCCATGCCGCTCGTATCGAGCTGATTCCTTACCAGTTTCGCCCCGTGCTGAAGTTCATCCGCTCCGACCGGCCACGTTTGCTTATTGCGGATAGCGTCGGCGTCGGGAAAACGATCGAGGCCGGGTTGATTCTTCGCGAACTCCAGGCGCGCCGCGATATCAGGCGTGTGCTAATTGTGTGTCCCCGACCTCTCGTTACTGAGGAGAAATGGCGTAGGGAAATGAAACGCTTCGATGAGCGCTTCGAACATCTAGACGGCCCCAAACTTCGGCATTGTATTTCCGAAATGGACCTCGACGGCGAATGGCCCCAGCGATATGAAAAGGCCATCATCCCATTCTCGCTCCTTACCGATGAAATTCTGCACGGGAACGGTAGACGTCAGAAGGGTCTGCTCCAACTTGATCCGCCACCTCAATTCGACCTTGTGATTGTCGACGAGGCCCATCACATCCGGAATACAAACACCCAGCGCCATCAAGCCATTCGATTCTTCTGCGAGAACGCTGAGGCTGTTGTCTTTCTCACAGCCACGCCGATTCAAATGAGTGATCGCGACCTGTTTGTGCTGCTCAACACGCTGCGACCGGACATTATAATCGACGAGGCCAGTTACGGAGCCATTACTGAACCGAACGTCTTCATAAACAGCGCAGCCCTCTCCGCACGCAGGGGCGATCCCGACTGGGCAGACGAAGCGCGTAAGGCCCTGATGGAGGCTGCCGGAACGCTCTGGGGGCAATCGGTGCTCCGGAATGATCCCCGTTTCCAGGAAGTCTTCGATTTTCTCGCTGGCGCCGGGGATGATAGAGCCGACCGCATCCAGGCCATCCGCGGCATCGAGCAGTTGCATACCTTGTCCGGCCTAATGAACCGCACCCTGCGCCGAGATATCGGCGAATTCACGCAACGCAAGCCCCAAACAGTGACGGTTGAGTTCACCCCCGAGCAGAAGGGCCTGCACGATGCTGTAATTGCCGCCCAGGCCGCCGTTTATGCGGCTCTGCATGGCAATCAGTCGGTCCGATTTCTACTCACGACCATCCGTCGCCAGACAGCGAGTTGCATTCACGCCCTAGCGCCGTTCCTCAAGGAGATTCTCTCACGCCGATATGACGAACTCGATTTTCTGGGCGTCGAGGAGGGTGAGGACGAGGGGTTTGAACTCGACATTGATCACGCAGCACCCACGGTTCGTCAACTCATTGAAGACGCTCTGCGGCGGGCCGAAGCTCTGCCATGCGATCCAAGCACCGATCCCAAGCTTCTCGCATTGGAACACATCCTGAAAGAGAAGCAGTCGCTGCCAAACAACAAAGTCATGCTGTTCAGCAGCTTCCGCCATACGCTTGCCTATCTCCACAAGGCGCTACTGAACAGCGGTTTCCGGGTCGGTCTGATTCACGGCGGGGTAGGCGACGACGACCGTATTGCTCTTCGGGCGCGCTTCGAGAAGCATCGCGACGACGGCGAAGCCCTCGATGTGCTCCTCTTTTCCGAAGTCGGTTGCGAGGGTCTGGATTATCAGTTCTGCGACTGCATGGTGAACTATGATCTTCCCTGGAACCCTATGCGCATCGATCAGCGCATCGGCCGAATTGACCGCTGGGGGCAGACCAGCGAGGCTGTGGCGATCTACAACCTGATTACCCCGGACACTATCGACGCCGAAATCTACGAACGCTGCCTCCTGCGTATCGGCGTCTTCGAACGTGCCCTCGGCGCCAACGAGGCGATCCTTGGCGAAGTGACCCGCGAAATCACCGGTGTTGCCGAGAACCTCTCTCTCTCGCCAGCTGAACGCCAGGCAAAACTGGAACAACTCGCCGACAACAGCATCCGGCTCTTCAAGGAGCAGCAGGACTTGGAGTCTCGCCAGACCGAACTGTTCGGGCTGCGTATGCCCGGCGACCAATTCAAGCAGGATGTTAAAGATGCCTCGAGCTACTGGCTGTCCGGCCCCTCGCTTGAGCGCTTGGTCGTGGAATACCTACGCGCTCGCGCCGGGAAAGAGGAATCCCCCCTGACCGGCGACGGAGCAAAGAAGCGCCTGCTCCTCGCCCGTGATGCCCGCGAATCGCTGCTGAAAGACTTCGTTTCCATTGAGAACAGAACCTCACCCATCGCCCGTGAATGGGAAAACTGGCTTAAGGGTAACGACCCAAATCTGGCCGTCACCTTCGATTCCGCCTGCGCCGTCGAAGATCGAACAATCTGCCTGATAACGCCCATTCACCCGCTGGCGGTGCAAGCTGCCCGAGCCATTGGTGGCGCGAGCGAAGGCACGCCTATTGTCGGTATACGGGTCAAAACTGATGCGGTCGCCCCCGGCGACTACCCCTTCGCCATCTATCAGTGGCAGTACCACGGCATCCGTAACGACGTTGAATTCCGCCCCGTCACGACCGAACCCGCCCTTACCAGTGCTTTCCTAAGGCTGATGGCCGACGCGGAAGGTTTTGCGGTCGCGCCGGACGCCATCACCGAAGAAGTGAGAAAGACGCTAGAGAATCATCACTATGCAGCTTGGTCCGATGCCCGAGCAGGACATATCGAGAATACACAGCGCATCGCTGAATTCCGCCGTTCGAGTCTCGAAACCAGCCACTCGGCCCGCATGGCGCTCCTTGACGCCCAACTTGCCGATGCTGACAACGACAAAATTCGCACCATGAAGGCTCGGCAAAAAGAAAACGCTCAGGCTGACTTCGATCGGCACGTCCGCGAGATTGAGGAGGCCAGCCAGAAAGTGGACATCACGACTCAGTCGGTGGGCTGGGGGATACTGCGGGTCATGGAGTAGGCAATGCCAAGCGACTATGAGAAAATCACAAACGACAACATCCGCCGAAGAGGCGAGGACTTTGCAGACATTGGACATTTCCTGGCAGAGCGGCTCTATGGCGACAGATCACATTTCATTTATGAGTTACTTCAGAATGCTGAGGATGCATTGGCACGGCGCCGTCAGGAGGAGCCTCACGGCGACTTTCGAGGCGAGATTGAGTTTAGGCTCCACGCGGATCGCTTAGAGGTTAGTCACTTCGGCAAGTTGTTTGATGAAGAAGACGTGCGAGCGATCTGTGACGTTCTCCATGGTACCAAGAATGAGCGTCTTGACCAGATTGGAACGTTCGGTATCGGGTTCAAGTCAGTCTATGCTCTTACTACCTCACCAGAAATTCACTCCGGCGATGAGCATTTCGTCATTGAGCAGTTCATCCGGCCTCGTGCTGTCGCGCCACGCGCTCTTATCGACAATTTACAGACGCTTTTCTACTTCCCATTCAATCATCCAGAGTTCGGCGCTGAAGAAGCGTTTAATCTTATCCAAGGTAAGTTGCTCTCCCTCGGGCCTCGTTCCTTACTTTTCCTTAATCACATTCAATGCCTGCAATGGTTCATTGCGGGAGTTGGCGAAGGCTGCTACCTGCGTGACGCTCATCCTTCTGACAAGGGGGGATCCATCGTTCAGATCATTGGGGAAGGTGCTGGACAGGAAAGCAGTGAGGAGGATTGGCTCGTCATGCAGAAAGAGGTGCTGCACCCGACACGAGCTGAGAATCTGCCTGTCAAAATAGCCTACAGTCTCAAGAGCGTCGGAGAAGGCCGCTCCGTCCAGCCTTTACCACGGTCACCGCTTACGGCGTACTTTCCTACGGCAAGGGGAACAGGGCTCGCGTTTCTGATTCACGGGCCATTCGCGTCAACGCCGGCGCGCGACAATATTGAGAGCGACAGCCCATGGAACGACAGATTGCTCTCCGAGATCGCATCATTGATCGCCGAGAGTCTTGAAGTCTGCAAGAAACACGGATTTCTGACAGCAGATTTCCTATCGCTTCTTCCCATCGACAACGAGACTTTCCCGACTGGCTCTACATTTCGGCCCATCTACGATGCAGTATTGACTGCTCTTACGGAACGCCCCCTGATTCCTACAGCCGATGGAGGCCACGCACCAGCCACTGCCGTCGTGCTGGGCCGTTCGCAGGAGTTGCGCGATTTACTCCCAGAGGAAATCCTCCAAGAGCTACTCGGGATCGATTCCGGGAAGTATGCCTGGGTCGACGGGGGAATAACAGAGAATCGACTTCCTAAAGTTTGGCAGTATTTACGCGATGAGTGCGAAATTAGTGTCATCGACGGCGAGACGTTTGCGCGTCATGTGTCATCGAGTTTCCTTGACGCTCGCACCAAAGAGTGGATGGTGAGGTTCTATTCGTTCCTTACCGGGCAGGAATCCCTATGGAGGGCTAAAGGAACGTACAACTACCCACCCGAAGGACCTCTCCGGAAGAAAGCCATCATTCGCTGTGACGACAGTGTCCACCGAACACCCTTCGACGACTTCGGTCGCCCGTCGGTCTTCCTCCCGGTCACCTCGGATATGGACTGCCATATGGTCAGCCGTGAGATCTACCGTGATGAAAAGGCCGCTGGATTCTTCCAGCGGCTCGGTCTAGTGGTTCCCGACATCTGTACACGGGTGATAAACAGCATTCTGCCACTCTACACAGACGACACGGTGATTGAGGACGACGACCACAACAGACACCTCGCCATGATCTGCGACGCAATGCATCTCAAAGATTCGCCCCGATACACGGAAATGGTCCATGCCCTGAGGCGCACGACATGGGTTCTGGCTCGAAATGCGGACAGTGGAGAAGAATTCTATACTGAGCCAACGAAACTGTTCATTCCATCATCCAACCTGCAACTGTTTTTTCATGGAAACGCGGAAGCTTGGTTTCTCGCGGAAGAATGCGAAGATATTGACTGGCAGGCGCTTGGTGTTCGTAATCAGCCGGTCGTGAACTGTCGAGGCCTGAATGCCAAGAACCTCGGTTACGTAACGCTGTATTCGAGCCACGGTTGGCACAAGCGAGGCTTCGACGGTTTTGATCCCAACACCAGTATTGACGGGCTGAAACACGCTCTTGAGACTATCACGCTGGAGAAGGCTACCTTCATTTGGAATGAGTTGTTGCCACCGCTTGTTCGTTTCCTTCACGGCCGCTACCAGACTGCCACCCACCAGAACTACGACAATGCCACCACGCTCGAAGAAGACTCGGACCTGTGCAAGATGTTAAGGTCTCACCCATGGATTCCCATAGGCGAGGACGACTACAAGCGACCTAGCGAATGCACGGTTGCCGACATGGCGGGCGAACTGCGCCGCAACAGCACTCTGATCCGTGTTTTAGGCATCCAACCTGACCCGCAAGAAGTTGCCCAAGGTAAAGCTGAGGATCAGGAAACACTAATCGCCCAGGCTGGTTTTCCTCCCGAGGTCGCGGCACTCCTCGTGAGAAACCGTGACGCCTTTACAGCAGAAAGCATCGCCGAATTCGTGGCTACACACGCCCAGGTAGCAGCATCAGCGCCTGAGTTCCCGGAACGACGGGTTCCCAACTTGGAGCGGCGCACGACTGGAGTAAGGAATCGAACTCGCCGGGCCGACCCAAAGACATACGACGAGAAGAGACGTTCCGTACGGGTGTCGCGCCCCCAAGTCTCACCTAAGGTCTGGCTCCGAGAGATGTACACAAATGAACAGAATGTCATGGTCTGCCAGATCTGCTGCAGGGCGATGCCCTTCAAAATCCCGACAACGGGGGAGTATTACTTCGAGGCTGTGCAGGTAGCCGACAACTTTTCTAAAGAAGATCACAGTCTCTACTTAGCCCTCTGTCCTCTTTGCTCGGCCAAGTATAGCGTCTTGGTGAAGGGAAACGAGAAGCTACTGTCCGATTTTATCTGGGCAGTAGAGCAGGCGGATACCGACAGTCTTGCCGTTCCGGCTCAGATTGGCGACACATCTGGCCAAGTACGATTCGTCGAATCTCATCTCCACGATTTGCGGATCGCCCTTGATGAATGTCTCTCAACCGGGGAAGCTGATGACTCACGTAATGTCTGTTAGTGCATGTTAAGGACGAGATGGATTAGGGCCTTCGAGATCTTATAAACAGCGACTGCTAATTGATTTGCCGGATCTGCGATGACAAGATGACCTTCCGCAAGTAATAAGTAACGCGGGGAACGCTATTTTGAGAAAAGTCGATGTCTTCGAATTGCCACGCGAAGTCAACGCCAATTACTTTGCGCTCTGCCCCGTGTGCGCGGCTAAGTGCCACGAGTTCGTATTCCACCGTCCCGACAATGCGCGAGACAAACTACGGCAACTATTCGAGAAGATTGGCGATGCCTCGGAATTGCCCGTCACTCTCGGGAAGGAGGCCGCCACGATTCGCTTCGTCGAAATCGACGCCTTCGACCTGCGCGAGGCAATCAAAGCTACAACATAGGAAAAGCGCAATACAAAGGACGTCACCTGAAGATAGGAATCAAGCTCGAGAAGGGGCAAACCCATGCCAAGCGACTATAAGGTGATCACACGTCAGAATGTCTCTGAACTGGGCACCAAGACGTCGACTCGGAAGACACAGATATGCATGTACTCCGATCTGACCCACTTCGTTTACGAGCTTCTCCAGAACGCGGACGACTATGGGGCTACGGAGGTGCAATTCAAGCTGACGGCTACTGATGTGACAGTTGAGCACAATGGCACACCCTTTACGCCCGAAAACGTCTTCGCAATCACATCATTCGGTGAAAGCACGAGTCGGGACGACATGTTGAAGACCGGACGTTTCGGGGTCGGTTTCAAGTCAGTCTTCGCCTTTACCGCAACACCGATCATCGTGTCTGGCGACGAGCACTTTATGATTCATGGGCTCTACAGGGTCTCCGAGTATCCATATCCGGAAGACTTCCCGCGCGGGCGAACTCGAATCGTTTTGCCGTTCAACCACCAAATCGAGAAGCCAGACTACGTTGAAGACCTTATGTCGGCGGAGGAAGCATACGAGAAGATATCTGCCCGCCTGACTGGACTCAACATGCATACACTTCTCTTCACAAAGAGTATTCGCGAAATCCGCTGGGAAATCGATGGCGCTTCAGGACACTACCTTCGTGAGGACATGGTGAAGGGCGGCTCTCGGCACACCACGATTACTGACGGCCAGATGCTCAACAAGTACCTCGTCTTCTCCCGTACACCGACATGGCGAGGGCAAGCTTTCAAGGATGTTGAGATTGCCTTCGGTCTTGATCGCAAAGACCAAATCACATCGATCCAAGACTTCCTTTACGTTCTTTTCTGCACTACACAGGAAACACATCTGCAATTCATTCTCAACGGTCCGTACAAAACTAATCCTTCTCGGGAAACCATTTCGGAGGAGGACTCCTTCAATCGCCATCTGATGAAAGAGACTTGTCAGCTGCTGGCTGATATACTCCCGCATCTTCGTGACAAAGGTCTTCTCAATACTCAGTTTCTTGGAGTGCTCCCAAACGAAACGGATGGCCTAAGACCTTTCTATGCCCCGTTGCTTGCAACAGTAGTTGAGCGTTTTCAGGTAGACGAGCTTGTCCCGACAGACGATGACCGTTACGCAGCCGCACGACAGGTCTTCCAGGGACCCGCGGCGCTAAGGGAAATCATCACACCGACAGAACTCGCGTTCCTTGGCCAGGCAAAGATGGCTTCGTGGGCGAAGGGAGTTGTCCAGTATACCCGCCCGGACAACTTCCTAAAGGCTCTAAGTATCAAACAGTGGGGGTACCAGGAACTTCAGAATGCTCTTGAAGCCAAGTACGGGGGTCGCAACTACTATCTGTCCTACATACCGGATGCCGCGGATGTAAAGTGGCTTGAGGACCGCCCCGATGACTGGCTCCAAAAGCTCTATATGCTTCTTGGCGACGCATTGGGAAAAGAGGAATGTGACGAGTGGACCATCCAACATTGCCGGATCGTCCGTGTGGTTGAGAATAAGGCCGTTAACCACGTCGCCGGGTCTAAAGCATACTTCCCAAAGGGCAAATCCTACCGGGACCTGCCACAGATCAAGTCCGCCATTCTTCGCGGGAAGACGAAGCAGCAGAACAAAAAAATTGAAGACAGTCTCATTGCCTTGGGCGTAAAGCAGATCGGCGAAGAAGAACGTATCGATCTTGTTCTGGAGACCTACTACGGCGAAGACAGTGCACAGGTTTCACGCCAGCAACATCTTGACCATATGCGCCTCTTCATCAAGTGGTGGAAGAAAGAGCGATCCACAACTAAATTCCGGGGGAAACCAATCTTCCGCATTGCAGGAAGTGAAGAAATGCAGTCCCCGGATTCCTGTTATCTAGACACGCCCCTGAAGTCAACGGGGCTGGGAGTAATCTATCGGCAAGCTCGCCAAGGGATATCTCAGAAACACAAACTCTGGAGTCGCTATCGCGAAATCAACAGCGAAGGGCTTTGCGATTTCGCTGTAGCCTGCGGTGTTGCTGCAAGTTTGCAGATCGAGCGGCAATCTTGTTACCACCACCCAAAGCAAGACGTCCTACGCCAAGACTACAACCGTTACGGCACTCGTTTCACGAATACTGGAATCGACGTCGACTTCAACATCCCCGGACTAAAGGCATTGCTTCGCCTTCAGGAAATCGAAATCAATGCACTTGTATGGGATACGCTGCGAAAAGCAGATCCGAAGGTTTTGGAGGCGCAATACCGCCCCAACAGGACCTATGCTACACAAAACGCGAAGTCATCGCTCGTCCTCACTCTTGCGGCCGCGGCATGGATTCCGGACGTCGGCAATGTGTTCCGCAAACCTGCTGACATTACACGCGAGTCACTACACCCGTCATTCTCCTACGACGATCGGAACGGATGGCTAACTGCGATAGGCTTCGCCGAGAAGGCACGAAGAGCCACAGCGGAGTACCGTCAGAAACAGGAGTTCGCGAGATCTCTGGGTCTTGATATGGAGCTTGTGGATCTTCTGAACGGTCTACCGCCCGAAGAACAGAATGAATCTCTCGCTCAGATCACGGCCATGCTCAGGCGCCGCGCACGGGCAAAAGCACAGGCCCTCAGCAATCAACAGACATCAATTCCATTTCACGAAGCCCTCAGTGATACCTTCACGCAAGGCAACGGTCACATGTCATCCGGTTCGATGACAGAAACCAGCGGAACAGCCCGAAATCCAGATCGCCGTCAGGCCAAACTGGAAGCAGAAGTCTCCCAAGACATCGAGAACGAACCATCTCCCGATACGCGATTTACCTTCGGTGTCTGCAAGAAGTGGAAAGGAAAGAATGATGTTGTTCGGCATAATCTCATTCACTGGTATGAGGGGAAATGCCAGATCTGCGAGAGGACTTTCTTGCAGCGAAACAGCGAACCCTACGTCGAGGGTCTTTATCTCGTCCCTTACACAAAGGCGGAATGGATAGATCGCCCCGGGAACGTCCTGTGCCTCTGCCCTTGGCACAGCGCTATGCTTCAATTTGGGACGAAAGCGGTTGACACGGACATCCTGTCCAACATCGAGGCATATGTCCCTAGTTCCAAAGGCGGTTCAGCAAGGCCTGCCATCACTCTAACTCTTTGCGGCGAAAGCGCAACCATCGTCTTCCATGAAGATCACTTCCTTGAACTTCAGGTTATGATTCGAGAATCTCGGAAGGCTAGCCGACGCTGATTGGAGCGCGTTCACATTCAATCAAGCACGTTCCGGCGCGGACAGCAACCACTCGTACGCAGGTTGCGCGTTCACATTTGTGTCGCGGAGATGCACGAGCGCGTCTCGATCTAGGACGAGGAGCCGTGCGGTGGCATGCCGATGCACTTTCGCCGCCGCTTGAAGCGAACGCAACTCGCGAGCACGAGTCTCCGGCGCCGACAAATCGGTACAGACCTGTATCAATTCCTGTCCACCCGTGGGGTAGCGCGCAAGAAAATCGACCTCAAAGCCTTCCTCGGTCTTCACGTAGGCAAACTCAGCGCTGCGGCGCTCCAACTCGTTTAACACGGCGGTTTCAAGCGCGTGGCCTATGTTGGCACGACCGCTCGAATCGAAAGCACGAATGAACCCCGGATCCGCCGGGTAAAGCTTACGAGGGTTCGAGTTGCGTTTTCGCTCGGATTCGGTGGCTAGGGAAACGGCGGTAAACAGGAACGCGTCCATCAAATAGCCGAGCAGTGCATGAACGACGTCTTTGGAGACTCCGTGCCCCTGCGACTTCAGATCTTGGTGCAATCGATGCGCGCTGAAACTCCCAGCGGGATTTCGAAGGCAGAATCGCATGAGCCAGCGTAGTGCTGCCGCCTGCGAAACTTCGTAACGTTCAATGACATCGCGGAACAGGACGGTGTCCACATATCCCTGCAACAATTCGATGCGCGAGACTGGCAGCAGCTCTTGTGTTTCTGGAAAGCCGCCTTCGACGAGAAACTCGCGGAACCGTTTCTCCAAGAGGGAACGCTCCGGCGCGGTCCAACGCTGCGGCTCCTTGACAGGTTCCTCTCCCCGATGGCGTAGGAACTCCCGATAGCTAAACGGGCGGATGACGGTCGCCATGCCGCGCCCACGTAACGAAGTGTGGACTTCCCGCGAAAGCATGCGCGCGGACGATCCCGAAACCACGATCTCGGACTTCTCGGTATCCATGACGCGGCGGACAAACCGCTCCCATCCGGGCACGAGCTGGATTTCATCGAGGTACCAGTGAATGGTCTTGTCGCCGCGCAGAGCCGGATAGCGCCGATAGTATTCCTCGAGGAGGAAATCCAATTGGTTGAGTTCGATTCCTGCGAGACGGTCGTCATCGAAGCTCAAGTATATCGCTCGTTCTGGCGGCGCAGATTTACGCTGTTCGGCCTGCAACTGCCGTAGAAACGTCGTCTTGCCCGCTCTACGCATACCGATAACCGCGTGGACTTTCCCGGGTACCGAGGGAAGTGCCGCGTCCCGAAGGGTTAAAGTTGGTGGGATATCCTCCGCACACGCGCCACTCAGTTTCTCGGCAAGTATCGGATGAAGGTTCATGGATACATGATTACACAAAGGTGTCCTTTTTTCAAGGACGCCTAACGGGGCATCTGTCCGACAGCCAGAACCACATCAGGAAGATTCGTTGGGTTCGTCACCCAACAAGTCACTTGCTTGCATCGGCAAGACAGGTCCAAACAAGATAGCAGTAAGTGTCAGACGCGACTATCTGTGAGCTACGAATGCAGTGTCGAAATGATTGTGTCGGCGACGAAGTCCACATTATCTTCTGTATGAAACGGATTGAAGACGACCCGGGCGGTGTCCAACCCCAGAGGCATTGTAGGAAAGCTGGAAACTCGAAGAAAAATACCGCTTCGCTGAAGTAGATCTTCGAACTGTGCTGGGCGAGCGCGCTTTCCTATGCGCACCCCAGAAACATGTCGCTCCCCCAAGACAACTATCTCTGACGCTCGAAATCTACTCCTAAAACGATCTCCCAAAGCTTGAATTCTTTCACGCTCGGCCTGCATAGCGGTTACAATGGGCCACAAGGCATTGTTGACTTGCCATACGATTGGGGGGAGGGGAGTCGAAAAGATCCACGGTGATGCGTGAGCAATAATTGCATTGATGATCTCGGAACTGCCTACGACAGCGGCCCCCACAGTTCCATAAGCCTTACTCAACCCAAGAATCCGAATGTCCGGCCGAACATCAATCGGCAGTTCATAGCCGTGAACTCCACAAGCGCCAAATGTGTGGCACTCATCTTGAATTAATAACAGCCTCTTTCTGGGAATAGATGAGAGACTAGGGCACACCACTTCTCCCGATATTCCTTCAAGTGCAGGGTAGAATACAGCCACTTTTGATTCTTCATCATTTACTATCCTGTGCGTCGCGTCACGATTCGTAATATCGCTGACAGCAACAGGAGTCGACTTTCGAAGTCCTCGAATTGTGGAATTGTGGGAGCGAATGTCCGAGAGTACTTGGAAACCCATACGCGAAATAGCCTCTGCAACCCCATAGCAGGCGGCCCAGCCGCTATTGAAAGCTAGGCATGCTTCTTGACCACACGCGCTTCGCAGAGTCTCTTCAAAACTTAGCCGCGAAGGATGAGTGCCACCGATATATTGACTTCCAAGGGATCCGAAATTTATCGGGTCCAAGTCTAGAACGCATTCTCGAATCGCTGATCGAGCGTCGTCTCGCCAAAGTAGCCCCAGATATTGTGTACCACAACATTGAAGCAACATCCGACCACTCAAATCTTCTACTTGGGTTGCGGATATTTGTCTCAGTGGAGCAAATGTCCTCTCTTGCCACCTCGCGGAACTATGCACAGTGATCTTCCCTCAGGTAGCCTTCGCATCCAAACACACAACCCGTCCCCCCATAATCTCATAAATGGTGTCGAACGACTCCCGCATCGACCAGAAGTCATGGTCGACCCAGATAACCGTAGATGGATTGTTTCCACTCTTGCGGTACTCGCCAAGATAGTAAAGAAGCTGCTCCCTTCTGACGCGATCAATTCCACGTGAGGGCTCGTCAAGCAAAAGAATATCCGGTCCTGCAACAAGCGCCTGCGCAATGGCCACACGCTGGCGCTCTCCACCACTCAGGCGCGAATCGGCCTTCCTTCTAAGTAACTTGGCATCCAAACCAAGAATCGTACATACTCGGGCAAGATCACTCATCGCATTAGAGAAGAGTTCGATATTTTGACCGACGGTAAGTTGCGACAAAAGTTCCACATCCTGTGGCAAGAGATAAATCTTCTTATCGGACAGGTTCACCCTACAAACGCCCCGACACTTCGCTGTTCCGGCCAGCAAGTTCAGTAAAGTGGTTTTGCCGGCACCGGACCTTCCAATTATCAACGACCAAGACTTCCAGGGAAGCAGCACGCTTCCAGGCCGCAATGCACCGTTAATCTCTCGCTCTAATTCAATCCCAATATGCTCACGATCCTCTAGAACAGCGTTCGGGGCTGTTTTAACGAAAATGGATTGAATGTACGGCACACTTGAGCATTGTGCAACCTCATCATAGGCTGCAAATGTCGCCAACTTTGAGTACACCTCAACTGTTTTCTCGTCGCCGCGAAACTGAGATGCAGCTTCTCTATAACTGTCACCCACAGCGAATTCGTCAATCTTAACATCCCCATTCAATTCGAATCCCACTTTACGCGCAAGTGAAATGTGTGAAAAAGACCGATGTTTGCCGGATTCATGGTTCCATATTATCGGCTGCCCACCGTGTTGCCGCCTTACTAACAGTGCCTCCGCTGTTCCTTCCATCCCACGTCTTACGGATAGATCTGCTATAAACACAGCACCGCCATCACCTAACAGCGAAAACGCAGTCTTCCAGAAAGTGCACTGCTCGTCGGCACTCAGCAGATAGTAGGCATCGCGGCAAAGCAGCAGGTCAAAGCTAGGCACTTTAGAGCTGCTCAACAGACCCGAAAGACCTTCGAGACCTGCAGCAATCCAATTCAGTTTTGTACCGATTTTATGCGTACCCTCTAACTGTCTTGTACGTTTTTCGCACGCTTCGATGGCGCTAGGCGCGATGTCGATTCCGACTCCGACTTCCAGGCTCGGTAAGCGCTTTGCTAGGTGCAATAAGAGGTCTCCTTTGCCGCAGGCAAAATCGATCACACGAAGCCCTCGAGTCAAATGGAGAATTGAGCACCTTTCCAGCAGAAACTCTACCGTCTCATGCGTATTCTGCTCAACCGCTGATGCAAAATCGTGACTTGACTGCTTCCAAATTCCAAAGTGAATATCTGGAGTCCAGTTTGGCTGGTTATGTTTCCGCGTCCAATACTCAATCCGCGGTGAGTCTGACACAAGATTGTCCCTCAGTGATGGGCTTTCTGTCCTCATAATACCGTGTTGCCCCAATAAAGACACAAGACAGTGATCTGTACAAACAAAGTAAAGCGAAATGCTGTCTCAAACACGTGTGGATATGGATAGAGGTTCGCATCCAGCTTAGTGAATCGTTCACCGGTCAGTATGGAAATCAACACATGTCTAAAGCTTGTAAAAGGACCGCTCGGTTCCTTAACCTTTTTCAAACATAAGGAAACGCAAACACAATTGACGACTAAATAAATAGCCGTATACGCAACCATCAATCCAAGAGGTTTCCTGTAATTAACGCCGAAGCCTGTGAACCAGTCCATTATGAATCCGAGTATTGGCGACCGAGCGTTTAGCTCGTTCTTTTTCAATTCGTACGAAATCTCGTTCCTCAGTGGCTCGCCGGATGGGTTCATATAGCCTTTGCCACCCAACAACTGCAGAAAGTCGCGTGTTCTGTTCGGATCTTGTTTTGATAACTGTACAATCTTAAAAACAAGCGTAGCTGGCACGTTAATACGATTTGCAATCTCAACCCCCTGTAGTTCATTGAATTCCCATTGTGATGTTATTCCGTTTGGAACGCGCTCCGCTAGTGAAAGGTTGTAAAGTCCGATATTGTGCAAGAAAAGTCTGTCGAACGCTGCTGCCTCCAACTCTATTTCGCCACGGGCAAGACTCCCGTTCGATGTTGTTGTAGAGACAGATATAGCGAGGCGTTCGGCGCTCACATGCAATCTGTCAGTTAAGGCCAAGTTTTCGAGTCTCAAGTCAGCATTCATGTTTGACGGAAACTTTATTGATGATCTACCAGATATAACGCAATCCCTGACCGAGCACACGGCCAGCGCTCCTGACTGTGCGGGAACAGTGACATCAAGCTCGAGTTGGCGCATATCGAGGTTATGAAACTCAATGCTTGGCGCCCCTCTAGTAGGGATTGGGCTCTCAAGACAAAAGTCACGGATCTGAACACGCACAGGCGGTACGGGATTCGCCGAATTGCCGTCGACGTCGAGGCGTTCAGCTTTTGCGCCCATTATGGCAATGTCGCAATCCCCCTGACCTGGAAGTTGGCGCAAATTAATACACGCTTCTCCAAATTGTACATCGCGGGCAGAAAAGCGATGCACAGAAGCCGCTCCCCCAAACAAAAGCTGGACTCGCACCTTGGCCGATGCGCCATCGATTTCAAGTTCATCGATAGCCAGATTCTCAATACTGAGTGTGAGTTGCGTTGGAACATCATATGCAAGTTTAACTGAGCCTATCTTAAGGAGCCCAATGCTCATTGGACTATCTGCCGCAAGAACTAATTCTGCCGATCCTGAAACGTTGAGGTCTATCGCGGTTAGGGCCAGGACAGGTGAGGATTTCTTTAGGGTCAGTCGTGATGACATCTTTGAATTCAGGACGATTCGATATGCAGCATTTGAACCTTCTGGCGTTAGGTTTATAGATCGGGTTCCCTCGCTAAATGAAATGTCCTTTGCAGCAGAAACCGTGCCAATATCGGCCGTCGTTGCGATTAGAGTACTCGAAGTCGCCGCAGCGAAGGCGTTGCAGGAAAGAGTAACAGCAAAGAACGCTGTCGCAGACATTAGGACTAGTAGGCGGAGTAAGGAGCGTAATCTCCCCCATCCCACAAAGGCGCTGATAGGCCAACGAACACGAAGTTGCTGCGTTCTCATTAAGACAATCTTACGGATTGCCCAAAAAAGGAAGAGCCATACTATTGCGCTCAAGACAAGTCCGACAAACGTCGATGTCGGCCATGTTGTATCGTGGGTGTACATGAAAGAACTTAGCGACTTGTAGTTCGCATCAAAGCCTTTTTGCAGTCCTTCTTCCGACCAAATGATGTAAGCGACTACTATCGCCATGGGAAATAGACTCATAAGTTCAGACTTCAAAAAAACACTAAAATAAGGACCTGGGGATAAGCGCAGCAATCGCGCATTGAGGAGAGCTTGATGGCGTCTTACGAAAATCGTGTTATATCCTAGGAATAGAAAGGTCGAAAGTGAAAGCACACCTATCGAAAACATCAGCAAAATTGTTTTGGTCCCTGAATTCAAGAAGGGAAGAAATAGCGAGGCATAGACTCCTGGAGGTGTTAACGCGAAGAGGGTAATAATGTATATGGGGTATTTTTTCCGCCGGATGTTGCGGGCACTGCGAATCGTGGCTGCTAAAATTGCCAAAAGACACACTACGAATGCAGTGCTTGTTCCGGGAGAGAATATGGAAGATGGTATGTCGACTAGTTGAGATGCCTTGATTGCATGAAAGCCAGTGACCAATCCGTATATGATTATAATTAGCACGGTAGCCATCGCCGTAATTAGGAAGACTGTGGACGCGGACAAACAGCAACATTGTATGTAGTGGACAACATTTCCGATAGACGTCTTGATGACGCGAGAACTCTTCGTTGCACCATGTAATGTGCGTGGTTTGAGTGTGGCAAGATGTCCAAACAAGTACGTTATGAACGCAGAAAGGAAATATAGAGTACCAATATACAATGCTATAGAAATAAAGACGATTGCTCCTGTGTATTGCCGCTCAAAAGCGGTTGTGGTCTTCTTCATCAATGCCAAGATGTCGCTGAGGGGGGTATCGTGTTTCACGAAGAACGGGCTCGCGAGCATGAGGTTTTGCAGGAGGTACACTAGCCCAATCGTGACAAGAATGGGTTGACAGAGTTTAATTGCTGAGACTGCTATGCGAATATGGCGTG
The DNA here is from genome assembly GCA_013359265.1 of Candidatus Hydrogenedentota bacterium. Lineage (NCBI taxonomy): Bacteria > Pseudomonadati > Candidatus Hydrogenedentota > Candidatus Hydrogenedentota bacterium. The sequence continues at coordinate 170,536 of JABWCD010000006.1, read as the reverse complement.
GTGAGGACGCGAGGTTGAATAGCAGATTCCGGAGGCCGGCTCTTCGTGTAGTCCAACCGAAGACCCGTTCTAGAATGCATACGGCTATCGCTGTGTGAAACAGATAACCAAAGATAGCTAGCACCACGGGTGATTGTTGGTAGTCCCGGAACCATAAAGGGGCCGATTCTACGAGTCGATAAAGAAATGCTGCTACAACGACTGGAGCAACTATTAGTGGCAAGAAGTGTATTAGCCATACCAACACCCACACCCACCTGTGTAATGCGGTCAGATGAGCGCGATTGAGGCCAATGACATCCAACATAGCAGTAGCGGTTACGGTTGCAATTATTGATGAAATCGCAAGCGCTGGAGCGCAGGATAGCAAGTAGTTCCATGTTGGACCAAGAGTATCCATGCTTCACGATCTTATTGTTTGCTTCGCCAAAGTCTCCATCGGTCGGCGATCCATGTGTAGTTCTCACTCCAGAAGCGGTCATCAAGCGAGATTGCTTCCGGGTTCTTCTGGCTTCCTGCTGTCAAATAATGAGATGCGGCCCTATCGTTGTTCGGCAATGCGTCGACTACAGGGACCAAATAACCTTGTTTCTTGGAAAAGTTGGCGGCGCTTGGTACGCGATCTTTTTGAAACAGGCTAACAAGAATTTTTTCGGCTGCAGCGGCATGTGGTGCATTCTTAGGGATTACCCACCAGTCCGTACTGACGAGTGCTTCTGCTGAAGAAAGACGAAGTACACAATCCTCTGGGTCTTTACTTGGATCAGGACAAAGTTCCGTATGGGCGGAGTACACTCTGCCAGACCATGCGCCTGCTAACGCCATACGCCCGCTCGTCAACCCGCGTTGCAGTTCGTCTCCTTGCTTCCACCAGACAATATTTCTAATGGTCAGCAATTGATCTAGACGTGCAAACGCCTCCTCGACTGCCGATTGAACGTCAGCCGGGCGAAGATCGGACTGATACAATGAGCTTTCTGGTGACTTACCCAAAGACAAAAGTGCCACCTCAATGTTTCCAATCGGGAAATCCCTCAGGCCACACGATCCTGGGTACTTTTCCGAATCCCAGAGGGCTGGCCATGCGAGCTTCGCACCTTTGCTAGCTGGTATTTGGTCTTCTCGATAGGCGAGTACGTATCCATATTGAAGCACGGGTATTGCGTAGCCATCTTGAAGCGTAGCTTTGACTGCGCCAGATAATTCTGGCTCAATGCTCTCGAGTCTTTGATATGCGAAATTCAGTTTATGGAAGAGCTTGGAGCGGTCTATATCCACGACGAACTGGGACTCTACGTGTACAATGTCCCAAGAATTCACTCCTTGTTCAATCCTAGCCTTTAGGGCACCGTAATCGCCGTCCCAAGACTCCGATTCGACGTCGACCTTAACGGCTTTTGCTGACGGTAGAACCCACGATTCCATCAAGTCTTGCTGAAATTGTCCTCCCCATGAGACCACTCGAACCGGCCCCGCGGCTTCCGTACTGTGACCGCCCTCATTGCCACACCCAGACGCAAAAACGATCGCTGTGCAAACGAAAGCGATGATAATCTTTAGATTGTGAAGTAGTTTGGGCAACTCGGAAGGAAATCCTGTCGGGGGTCTAGCTTGTGCGCACATAATAGAAACCTCCATCCTCGGATCACCATGCCGCTACTGGAGCATACCAACTCATCATTTTTAGCATTTTAGTCCTTGCTCTTTCAAACTGTGTTCGAGGCCGAGTGAAATTGGAGTCCTTTATGCGCCTTTGAAGAAGTGTGGTACATGGGACGCGATTGCTCATCTGTTGGGACGTATGATTGGGTTATGACCCCAACGAGCGAAGCAAGCTGAGGCGTTGTGTGGAAGGAGCGTTCAACGCTCCCGTGGTCCCCCTGTTACTCAAGTTGATACTCGCCGTCTTCGCCTTCGGGCCACTTTGCGCGACCTGTTGGGTGCTACCAAAAGTCGTGGTCCGAAAAGGAAACTGGCTTAAAGGATGGACAATCGAGCCGTCCGCAGGAGCGTATCTTAGCTGCCCGGCCTGAGCAAGCGCTGTGCCTTCGCAAGACGATCTCTCAGGCTGTCTTGAAACGCCGACTCCTTCGTCTTGCTCTCAATATGCTCGTTGATCGCTGTCCGGATCACTTCCGACAGGGGCAAGGACTCCACGCTGGCCACAATTTCCAACGCCTCGGCCTGCTCCACGGAGAGCCGGATGCTCATGGTTTTCACTGGCTTCATAATCAGATTATGCACCAAGTAACCGCGCTTGTCAAGAGCGGAGGTTCTGTGGTATATTGGTATCAAGAAACCAAAGGAGGCTTGCCAATGAGCAACGCAGAAGGTACCAAACCAGGCCATCCCGGGGGTCCGCCGCCAGGTCACGAGTACCACATCCAGATTGATCGAGTGCACTACAAGGTGACGGACGAGACCATGACCGGTTTGCAGCTCCGGCAGGTGCCACCGGCACAGATCGGCCCCGACCGCGACTTGTTCGAGGTCGTGCCTGGAGGCACAGACCGAAAGATCGGTGACGCTGACGTGGTAGAGATTCGAGATGGAAAGCGATTCTTTACCGCACCGGCGCAGATCAACCCGGGGAAGTAGGCGTGCTGCCGGCGAATGATGCGACAGGCCTGACTGAGCGGGGAATCACGTACACTGTCTCGACGGAGGCGAATATGACGTGTGTCGTATTGTCGGGGTACCGGCTGCCTCCGGGCTATGACCGCGAGCAGGCAGACCTACTTCTTCGGTTGAACCCCGGCTTCCCGGATGTCCAACCGGACATGTGGTGGTTCGATCCGGCAATCCGACTCAAGGATGGTCGCGCAGTGAAAGCCACCGATGTGACGGAGCACCATCTCGGTCGAACTTGGCAGCGATGGTCGCGGCATTTCGACGCCGGACAATGGCGCAGTGGGACAGACTCGCTGGAGAGTTACTTGGCACTAATCGGCAGGGAGCTTGAGCGTTGCGTGCAGCATCCCAACTAGCCACTCTAGTTTTACCTCAATCGCTCGCGTACGAGCTGGACACGGCGGCGCGCCTACCAGTCGAAACGGCGGGTCTCCTGTTCGCGAGCGTCGTGTGCTCCAAAACTGGTGCCGTGCGAGTGTTGGGACGTGGCATCCGTTGGATTGACGAGTCGTACTACGCCCGACGTGGCGTGGACCACATGACGATCGCATCAGAGGGCTACGTGCGCTTTCTTGGGGAGGCCGAAAGACTCGGGGCAGTGCCGATCTGGGTGCACACACATCCGGGCGAAGACTCGTGGCCCAAAGCGAGTCGATGGGATAATGAAGTGGACAAGCAAATAGCCGATCTGTTCAGGCTTCGATCAGGCACCGAATACTACAGCATGCTAATCGTGTCGCCGCGGCCACGATGCTTCACATTCACGGGCTATTTGCAATCGGAGAGCGGAAACCCGGTTCCATTCGGGCGGGCGTGGATTGTCGGTGATCGAATTGCGTCCGTTCGTGCTTTCGATTTTCCGGCTCCCCCTCTACACGCGGCGTTCGATCGAAACGTCCGTGCCTTCGGCGGTGGCATTCAACAAACTCTTGCAGACCTCTGCGTGGGTATCGTCGGCTGCGGGGGAACCGGCTCTGCTGTCGCGGAGCAGCTCGTACGCCTCGGAGTTAGGGATTTCGTGCTCTGCGATCCGGACCAACTCTCCGCAAGTAACGTGACACGTGTCTTCGGATCATTTCCGACCGATATCGGCAGGGACAAGGTCGACGTCGTGGCAGCACAGCTCGCACGGATCGCACCGGAAGCAGAAATCCGGGCGAACAAATCGATGATTACTTCAGAAGAAACGGCCCGAGAATTGTGCGAGTGCGACATCGTCTTTGGCTGTACAGATGATAACGCAGGCCGTCTGGTGTTATCTCGGCTGGCAACATATTTCCTGACACCGGTTATCGATTGCGGAGTGCTACTGTCGAGTGGTGCCGGTGGGCAATTGTTAGGAATCGATGGGCGCGTGACAACGCTAGTGCCCGGGCAGGCTTGCCTCGTATGTCGCGGCAGGATTGACACCAAGAGGGCTGGCACGGAATTGATGACGCCGGGAGAACGGAAACGGCTGGAGGAGGAGGGCTACGCGCCAGCGCTGGGCAGAGTTGAACCGGCCGTAGTGACATTCACTACCTTGGTGGCAGCAACGGCGGTCAGCGAGCTCTTGGAGCGATTAGTGGGATACGGGCCGGAGCCACGTCCGAGCGAGATACTGTTGCGATGCCATGACCGCGAGATTTCAACGAACCTACAGGAGCCGGGACCTCGACACTACTGTCACCCCGACTCGGGGAAGCTCGGGCTGGGCGTAACCACACCATTCCTGGAGCAAACATGGCCGCAGTGAACCGAATCCGATGGTGGGAATGGTGGATTCCCTTTCGCCCCTGGCGGATCGTGGCTGTTGTGGAAGCCGCGGACGAGATTCCCTCAAAATTGCCCACCAGAGGAGCCATTTTTGTGGGAACAAGCGAACGGCCAAAATGGATCGCTTTTGATTGTCCCTGCAAGAGCGGTCATCGGATTATGATTACACTCGATCCCGGTCACCGACCGCATTGGAGTATCGTACCAGGCGACCGGTTGACGCTTTCGCCGAGCGTGGACTACCACGGTAACGGGCGGCGATGTCACTATTTCGTTCGTCACGGGTCGGTGGAATGGGTGAAAGACAGTTACGGAGGCCATCATGGAAAATGGCGTTGAACATGAAGGCGACACTATGGCAATTCAAACGGAGGATGTAACTCTGTCGCCGCTCAAGACACCGATGTACAAGGCGATGCACGCCGAACGCTATCAGCGGCAGGCTCAGATCGGCCAACTTCAGAAGGAATCCGGAAGTCACCTTATCTGCTACGTTTCTAGCGGTGCACGCATTACACGTGATGACACGCTGGGAGTAGTGGAGCTTCTCCACAACATCAAACCGAACAGCGATATTGATTTCCTGTTGCACACTGGTGGTGGCGACATCGATGCCGCCGAAAAGCTGATGTCTATTGTGCGAAACACGGTGGGCACCGGGCGACTCCGCGTCATTGTTCCGGACTTCGCGAAGAGTGCCGGGACACTGATGGCGTTGGCGGCTGACACTATCGTGATGAGCGACTCCTCGGAACTCGGTCCCATAGATCCACAAATCACGCTCGGGGATGGGCGTGGGAACGCGATTCAACACTCAGTGATGAGCTACCTGGACGCATACGAGGCGCATTCGGACGCACTGCGCAAAGATCCAAACGATGTCGTGGCCCAGGTCATGTTGAACAAGCTAGATCCTGCAACGGTCAAAGTGTTCCAGGCTGCACGGAATCGGGCACAGAAACTTGCCAATGAGCATCTTAATCGGTGGATGTTCCACGAGAAAAAAGCCGACTATACGAAGATTGCTTCCGCACTGATGGACAACACTCGATGGCTTGCCCACGGGCAAATGATTGGATACCAAACGGCGCAAGAACTGGAATTGGTTGTGGAGTACTTGCCCCCGGACAATCCGACTTGGCGCGGCTACTGGCAGCTCTATTGCCACCAACGCTTGGCGATCAAAGACGGGCAAAAGCTCTTTGAGTCTGACTACGCCAGCCTATGTATGTGAGAACGATCGCGGCCTGAAGCTCACGGTCATCAGGTCTTGCCCAGCTGGGCGTCGGCGAAGAAAACGCACATATGGTCTGATCCGAAAAACCTAGCGGAAGGGTTACTTACAATGTCCTTCACAAACAAGCTCTTGTGAGTTCGCTTTTGAGTTTACTTGTGCTGAGGTTCACGGTGATGTTTCGTCGCAATGCGCTGGCACCACGTGTCGAACATATGAACAAATAGAGGGTTCTTGCAGCTTCGCATTATGGCTTCGGCTATCTCGATTCTCGCACGCCTCCGTGCTCCTTCCGCGCAGAGGACGCAAAGCAGGTTCCTATAGGCGGTAGGAAGCCCAGAAGATTCCGCTACTTTCAGTAGATTGTCCACGGATGCTTCGCTTGAAGTCACGAGGTCCATTTGTGAGGACAATTCTTGGAATACGCGATCGGATTCATTTTTGGGCAGTCGTAAGTCGTCAGTATTCTTTTCGTTAGTACCTGCAGGGACCGACTGAATGGAATTCGCATCGTGTTCGTAAACGTGCAGACTGTCACTAATCTGGTGATAGGAGGCTACGTCAATTCCCAGCCATCCAGCGACAACCTCTTGCAGGGAAGTAAACTGGATTAGGTTGTGCGGCAATCCGAGAAACATGTCGTTGCTTCGAATAATCTGGGTCCACTCCAACCGACCGGAACGAATTTTTAGCAGAGATACAATGTTGCACGGAATATCCATATCCGCAGGCTCACCGGAGTCCTGCGGTAGGTCTATGGCACCATCCCAGACTTCAAGGACTACCTGTCGGTTCTCTGGGTTTGCCTGCAATGCGCGATAAGCTCGGTCCAATTGATCGATCCCTTTATGTTTTCTCAGGCGATGTCCATACGCCCCGTGATACGTCTGACCACAACCCGCGTACTTCGCGTACTGGGAGTTGAAGTAGTTTATCGGTGCGGAATCATTTCTTCCCGATAGAATCCAAATGACCTCCGCAATGGCAAAAGCAGGGTTGAGTGCGGGTAGTCTTGACGACATCCAGCGCTGCCGTGGGGCGGAAAGGGATATGGCCGCGTGCAAAATCTCCTGCGTATTGCCGTAGCGGCTTGCTTGTGTTTGAGACTCGCCACGTTGAAAAGTTTCGACTAACTGTCCCCAAAGATCATTGGCCGTCTCGGCGTTAAATGTCGTGAACATCATGCCCCCCGCGCTGAACCTTTTCATTCAATTCCCATTTTGGGGGGTACCAAAACTGAAGTGGCTCCGTGTTCTCGCGATACACTTGCTTAATTCTTGTGCGCCCGGAGATCCCGTGAATGTCCGGATGTTTCACCCGGGCGTATTTATCCACTTCGCAAAACAGGTTCTGACAGTCAATGAGCTGAAGTGGACGTCCCCAAAGGGACTGAAATCCAAGTCCAAGCCGCTCAAATTCTTGCTGCTGCCGGTCGGCGACGGCCCGTATGATTTCATTTTCTGTGAGTCCGCCAAGGCTGCTGAAACACTTCCTTATGCCGTCTCGCGCTCCTGGGCCGGCGACGACGAATTCCATTTCGCTGAAGTTAGTGACGGTACTGTAATTGACATCGGTTACGAATTGATAGGCGAGAAAGTCTCCAATGCTTGGATAGCTGCGAAGAAGGTCGAACGCTTTACCCATCGAGGGTGCATCCCGCAATTGCGTGGGAAGTTCGTCTGCAATCATTTTTTCGATCAACCGTAAGTGCATGCGATGTTTTTTGCTCTCCCGATTCGTGCTTGTACCTGATGGCATTATGTACGCTGCGGAATAGATTCTCTGGCCTCGAGACATCGCGGCGGTCAAGAGCTCTTCAAGTCGATCGTAAGCGTACGTCTCAAGGGAGACTGTGCCGAGATTCTTAGTGAGTAGTTCCCAGGTTTCAATCTTGTTAAATATCTTGAAGAGCAGAATCCGGAAGACGACATCGTCTGGTGCGGGGTCACCTTCATAGATGACGTGTCTTATCAAATATTGGCTAACACGGTCGGACGCACGATATGCGTTTGTAAATTTGTGCTGCTGAAGGATGGTGTCATCGGTCCAAGGACGCGAGGCTCCACGGAGTCGGCGGAAGAAGATTGCTTGCCTTTCGCACGCGAACTTCCAGTATGTATCGTACACAGGCGTTGGTTTCGCTGGCGCCAGAGGCAAGTAAACGTGCGGCACCCTCAAGATCTTACCGTCTGGTACAGGAGCATCATTGGAGCGGGTTCTTTGCCGATGCCTCTGACAGAATCCGTGGTCTGTTAATATCCCTGTCAATTGAAGCTGGGGATGCTCGATCGTGTCGTCATTACGGACCATATGTACTGGGTACTCAGAAGCCTCTTGCGCAGCTAGCGACTGGTACTCGCGCACAAGACCCTCCCAGAAAGACGATTTCTCATCTCGAAGCGGACTCGAGCGTTGAATCAGAAATGTAGCATTTGGCTTCAGTTTTTCCAGATAAAGCTTCTCAAGGGAAATCATCAATTCAAGAGCTTCGGCAGAAACGCCATTCGCCCGACCATATACCCAAGTTGACCACCAGAAACGGTCCAAGATCACTACGCGACCCTGTGAGAGTGCAGGACGAATGCGTGTCTCAATGGCGTCAATGTGTGCAGCTATGTGCAGGGTCTGGAGGCTGACCGGATTAATCTGCGCGATTCCAAATGATGATGGCGTGTAGTGGAGTTCGTAAACGTGTTTTCCAAGGGTACCCGCTTCGCGACCAGGAAAGGACAGAAGGTCACACTGTTCGCCTCTAGCTCGTAGATGCTCCGCAGCCCAAGCTGCAAGGGTACTCTTTCCAACGCCATCTGGCCCTTCGAAGACCAGCAGAGCACCGCGCGATCTCGACCTATTCATGAGATCTGCCCTCGCACCACATCGGATTGAGCGGCAACCTCCGGCAATGGCTCAAGTGTGCAATCCTTGACGACGGCGGCCAGATTGCGAAGACCGTGCTTCGTAATGTCGCTACCGATTTCGGGCTGTCCGACATAACAAGTCAGACGACGCAGCTTCAGTCCCATTTCATGGGCCATGAATTTACCCAAGTGACACAGCCCCAGGTAGTTTCCGTACGCCCTGTCGAATATATACTGGGTGGGGTAGTAGGCATTGACGGCGAGGCCATCTTCGTCGTCGTAAGAAAAACTAACCTGTTGTAGACACGGGAAACCTGCGAGCGCGGATCCAGTAAGATCCTTTATTGGGTCCCAGCAGGCAATTTGAAGTGCGGAACGTCGCGTTCGACGGTTCTTCGAACGATCCCTCATCCATACCTGGATAATGTGCTCCAACTGGTTCTTGGGTTTCGGCACGTAGCCATTACCTTCTTTCTTGGAGCCTTGATAGGCGATCATTCTCTCAAAATACGTTCCGTGGCTGTTTCGAGAATCACGTGCCTTGAGCCGAGGGAGGACCTGGGTCATGTACGCTTTGTAGAAACTGTCCCGGTCCGTGAATTTGTTCATTGCCCATAGTCGATGGGGAAAAATCGTGAATGCCGTGACATCACAGGCGAATTTTCCATGTGACTTCAGGGTATGATCGAGCTCTTCGCGAATGCGAGTAGTCTCTACGGGTGTACCTTCATTGAATTCGCTTATGGAGACGATGAGCGGCGCTAATTGTCTCGGGCTCCTGCTCATGACGTGGAGGAATGCGCGCCCCCAGGCAGTCGAGAGATTGGCTGCTTCAATCACGATCGGAACATCAGTCGACATCGGAATCCTCCAAATGTCGGTAAATGCTTCGGCCGCAGAACTCTCGGCGTGAAATCCGCACAAACGCGGACCATGTGCCATCAGCCGTCGCAATGCGCGTAATCCCTGGATTCAGTGCCTCCAAAAGGACCTCGGAATCCAGTGCAGTCACCACCGCAAGTTGTGCGCAATCGGAAGTGATTGGACCTGGCACTAGCACCTTCTCTCCGACTTGAAGGTCAATCGGGACTGTATTCCATGCTCTATCTGCAATGATCAGGTGGTCGGGGGTATCCGTTCCGATGGTCGCTCGTCGAATCTGTTTTGGCGTCTTCTTCATCAGCGCTTCGGCTTGCGCCTTGGAGATCAAATGCAATGTCCGCCACATGTGGCGAAGGATGGTCTCATAACCTACGCCCAATTGGCATGCGAGGATATAGGCTTGGTGCACGGCCAGGTGGTGAGCATCCCATTCTCGCTGACTGAGAGCTGCAATCACTGCCCACTTCGGCATGAGCAAATGCGACGCGAAGAGATCCGCTAATTGCTCTTCGCGAGGGCTATTGCAGTCGGCTTCTCCAACGGTCAATTCATCGATCCTGTCGCCATGCCCGAAATACCAGTGACCGAGCTCGTGGGCGCATGTAAATGCGCGGCGTCCTGGTGGCCTCAACGACGGAACCAAAATGGTGTTTGACGTCTTGGCAAACATGCCCCCAAGGGAATTCACCGCGACAAACTTGACCTCGACACCCAAGGATTCGGCCAAGTCGTAGACACATACCGGATTTGAGACGGCGACATCGCCCTTCCGGCGCACGTCGAGGGCAGCCCGAAGCGCTTCTCTTCCTAGAGCTATCGTCTCGTTCATCATGTGCCTCGGTCTGACTTCCGCAAGGTGCGTAGAAGTTGGAGAACTCGATCCAAGTCCTCTTTCTTAAGCTTCGTGAGTTCGCGGGCGGCGAGTTCAACGGCCGGGTCGGGTACCTCGGATTCGTTCTTCGCCAGCCAAGAAACGCTCACGTCGTAGATCGTGGAGAACTGAGCCAGCTCGTCTACCGAGACCTTACGTCGTCCGGCTTCGATTTCGGAGATTGACGGTCTCTGTAGACCGAGGATTTTTGCGACCTGGCCTTGCGATAAACCAGCTTGCTCGCGGGCAAGCCGAAGTCGCTGGGCGAGCGTGGATTGCGTTGATTCCTCATTAGGCATGTGATTTTTCCTGCTGCCTCACTAATATCTGGAAAAGGCAGGTTACGATCTCACCGACGCACCGCACTCGAGGCGGTGGACCGTCGTCAACGAACGGATTCAGATTCGTTGGGATGTTGAATTTGAGTTTGTCGCAGATGGTCGCTGCGATCAGTACGCCGTCTAGGCTATCCAGGCCTAAATGAACAACGGGGTCGGTTTGGTCCGTAATCGGCGTATTGGCATTGTCAGTCAGCATCTCGCGAACCGATTCAACGACGCAGTCACGAATATCTTGCTTAGTTAGGCTCATCTTTCCGATCTCCATCTTACTTCCGGTAAGAAAAACTTACCATATCCAAGGCTGTCTGTCAAGGGGGCAGCGCAGTAAGTCGCGCGCACGCCAGCAAGAACTATTCTGTCGGCCAACTTGCCGACAGAAGTGAGAGGCTCTTGACAGCCTTCGTCAAATGTAGTAGACTTTTGTGTCGGCAAACTTGCCGACGAATATTTGGAGATATTAAGTCAATGTCAGTAACTACTCTGATCCCACCCGGCGTGGACGTTGCCGCAGCGACGGCGGCCGGTTTCCGTTTTGGAGAAAAAGGAACGCACGCTACGCGCACGATGATGTTGGAGGAACTCCAACTCGTATTGTCTGCAGTTCCCGCTTCCGCAGATCGCAACGAATACGCGAGCGCGATCATCGATGACAATTACGCTGCGAAGCAGACAGTCTCTACTCGAAGGCACACAAACCAGCGCCTCGGCGAGCTCTACGCGCTTGACCCGGCTGTCGCACTTTTCCGTGTCCTGCGGCGGCTATGGGAGCAGGATGCGAGCGCTAGGCCATTGTTGGCGCTCCTCTCTTCTCTGGCCCGTGACCCGCTCTTCGCCGCAACGGTCGAGGCAATCGTTCCATTGGATCCGGGAGCCGAATTCCTCCGGGAGCCGATGCGCGCGGCTATTCGCGCGCTAGCCGGCGATCGGCTTAATGACAGCACGCTCGACAAGGTCGTTCGTAACGCCGCCAGTTCCTGGACGCAGAGCGGGCATCTTGAAGGCAGGGCGTTGAAGCGGCGCCGCCGGGTGAATGCTACCCCCGCTAGTGTGGTATTTGCCCTGTATCTTGCCTATAAGATCGGATTCCGAGGAATGGATCTATTCTCATCGGGTTGGGTAGCAACGCTCGATTGCAGTGCCGCATTGGCCCAAAAGCTTGCACTCGAAGCTAAACGCTTCGGGCTTATCGATATTCGCATGGCGGCGGACGTAGTCGAAATCAGTTTCGACAGGCTTGAGCAGCCTCTGTAGGGAGATAGCTAATGTCGCGCATCGAGGAATTGGCTGAGCATTACGCGAAGCACATTGCCACGCCGTGGCAACGGACCGTGGCCGGCGCCCAACGCGTCATCATGATTGTCTACGACAAGGAACTCGAACGGACACTTCGTGCGAGGAAGATGGCCTTCGAGACGGCGACTCGTCAGGCCGGCCACGAATGGATTGAGATCGACGTATCCAACGCCTTCTCCCAATGGATGGCCGATGATGATTACCGCGATGCGTATTTCGAGTCCCCAGACGATTTACAGATCAAGCTCGATGCAGAGTTTCCTGAATTCCTTGCCAAATCTCTACGTAAGACACTTTCGCGACCTGAAGCGAACGAGCGCTCCGTAGTCGCGGTCTTCGGCCTCGGCGCGCTCTTCGGGTTCACGCGCGTCTCCGAAGTACTCAAGCTCATCGAAGGCGATATCCGTGGTCGTCTCGTCCTGTTCTTCCCTGGCCAACTGGACGGCAACAACTACCGCCTACTCGATGCTCGCGACGGATGGAACTACCTGGCCGTGCCGATTAGCCAGCATGGAGAAGGAGCATGGATATGAAGATTAAGGATGTCCTGCAGCGCGACCCGGCGGCACATGGACTGGTCAACCAAGGTCAGGCTCGCATTGTCGATGCCCGCAACGAACGCGCTATGGACGAACTGCGGGGTGAGCTTTCGACATTTGTCTGCGAGGGGCAATACGCCGACGGCATCCAACGGATTATCCGCTCCTACTTAGACGATCTCACCCGCACTAGCCAAAAAGGCGCGTGGGTCAGCGGCTTCTTCGGCAGCGGCAAATCGCACGTTCTAAAGATGCTCTGTCATCTCTGGCAGGACACCGTGTTTTCGGATGGCGCCACGGCGCGAAGTCTGGTACCCGTTATGCCGGACGATTTGAAAGCGCTGCTCCGAGAACTCGACACGGCCGGTAAGCGCGCGGGCGGCCTACTTGCAGCTGCTGGCGCTCTTCCGAGTGGCACAACAGAGAACGTGAGATTGACCATTCTCGGAATTCTGCTCCAGGCAATCGGTCTTCCCGCGCAGTATCCCCAGGCCCAGTTCTGCCTTTGGCTTCACGCACAGGGCTACTACAAGCGCGTCAAAGCCGACGTCGAAGCCGCCGGGAAAGTCTTCGAAAGCGAACTCAACAATCTCTACGTGAGCCCATTTATCGCGAAGGCGGTCGTCGCCTGCGACGCGAACTTCGCCAGCAATGAGGCCGAGGCGCGCAAGACACTGAGGGCCCAGTTCCCGCCACAGCCCACGGATATCAGTACAGAAGAGTTCTTGCGCGTCGCGAAAGCTGCATTATTGCTTGCCGGCCGCGATGGACGCATGCCGTGCACTGTCCTTGTCCTCGACGAGGTACAACAATTCATCGGCGACTCCACCGACCGGTCCGTGCTGGTCACGGAAATGGCCGAGGCCGTGTCGAAACAACTCGACAGTCACGTGATGGTTGTGGCCGCGGGTCAGAGCGCACTCACGGACCAGGTCCTGCTCCAAAAAATGTTAGATCGTTTCACTATCCGGGTCCCGCTTTCTGACGCCGAAGTCGAGACGGTTACGCGCAAGGTGTTGCTTCAGAAGAAGCCTTCCGCCTTGACGGATGTCCGAAAAGTGCTCGACGACCATGCTGGCGAGGTGTCGCGCCAGCTCCAGGGAACACGCATCGCCGAACGTACTGAGGACCACAAAGTCATCGTCGAAGACTACCCGCTGCTCCCCGTTCGTCGCCGTTTCTGGGAACAGTGCTTCCGGCAAATCGACGCTGCAGGTACGCACAGCCAACTTCGCTCACAGCTTCGCATCATCCACGACGCCGTTGCGAAGTTGTCGGACAAACCTCTCGGTTCCGTGGTACCAGCAGATGAGCTCTATGAAGCCCTCGCGCCAGAAATGATCAACACCGGCGTGCTTCTGCGCGAAATAAACGAGCGCATCATCCAATTGGGCGAGACCGATGGCAAACTGGCGCGGCGGGTATGTGGCCTTGTCTTTCTAGTCGGTAAAGTGCGCCGTGAAGACGCGGCGGACATTGGCGTGCGCGCATCGAAAGAGCACATTGCGGACTTGCTCGTCGAGGACCTTACTGCGGATAACGGAAAGCTGCGCGCGGACGTTGAACACATTCTTGAGAAGCTGGCTGCTGACGGCGCGCTGCTTAAGGTCGGCGACGAATTTCGCCTCCAAACACGCGAAGGCAGCGAATGGGACCAGGAATTCCGCAATCGGCAGACCAAACTGCGCAATGACACGGCATCGATTCAGTTCAAGCACGATCAATTGCTTTATGCCGAACTCGACAAGGCCGTTCGTTCCATCAAACTGCTCCAGGGTGACGCCAAGGAAGCGCGCACACTAGCCGTGCATCGCGATCAGACCCCGCCCCCTGGCGACGGCCAGACTATCCCAGTCTGGATTCGCGATGGGTGGTCCGCGAAAGAGAAGGAACACGTGGACGCCGCCCGGACCGCGGGCGCGGACAGCCCAACCATATTCGTCTTCGTGCCGAGACAGTCCGCAGACGACCTGCGGCGCCTTATCGTCGAGGCGGCCACCGCACAGGAAACACTCGACGCCAAAGGCAGTCCCACTTCCGATGAGGGCCAGGAAGCACGCCAGAGCATGGAGAGCCGCCGGGCCCGCGCTGTTGCGGAGCGCGACCGGCTCATTCAAGCAGTGGTTGCTAACGCGAAAGTGTTCCAAGGCGGCGGCAACGAAGTCTTCAGCGTCGAACTGGTGGATAAACTGCGCGATGCTGCCAATTCTAGCTTGATTCGTCTCTTTCCCCGCTTCAAGGAGGCCGACTCAAAAGCGTGGGCCTCGGTCATTAAGCGTGCGCGAGACGGCGCGGAGCACCCGTTCCAGCCGACCGGCCACACCGATGCCACGGAAAAACATCCGGTCTGTCAGCAAGTCCTCGCAGCGATCGGATCGGGGAGCATTGGAAGTGACATTCGCAAGCAGTTGAGGTGCAGTCCTTATGGCTGGCCGCAGGACGCCATCGACGCGGCACTCATCGCGCTCCACCGCGCCCAACATCTCAATGCCGTGTTGAACGGCGCGCCCGTACCGCCGGGGCAGTTGGATCAGAACAAAATCTCAAAGGCAGAGTTCCGCGTCGAGCAAGCGACCTTGTCCGTGCAGGATCGCCTAGTACTGCGCAAGCTTTATCAGTTGGCCGGTATCGCATGCAAGAGCGGTGAGGAGGCCGCAAAGGCGTCGGAGTTCTTGAAGCAGCTCATCAAACTCGCCGCGGACGCCGGAGGCGAACCGCCTCTCCCACCGATAACTGGCCTGGCAGAGCTAGAGGATTTGGAGCGCCTCGTCGGCAACGAGCAGCTCGTCGCAATTAAGGACAAGCACGCTCACTTCGAACAACGCATCAAAGAGTGGACAGCGTTGCGCAACCTGGCGGAGCAGCGACTACCATCCTGGCGGCTTACGGTAGCTCTTACTGCTCATGCCATTTCTGTGGAGGGTGCAAAGCCTGTACTGGACCAACTGGAAGCGTTTTTGTTGCAGCGTTTGTTACTCGACAGCACAGATCATCTCTCCCCGATAAGGAAACAACTGGCCGATCTATTGCGCGCCGAAGTGAATCGTCTTTTCGAGATCAATGCCAAATCGTATGAGCAAGGTATTGCCTCCCTGAATTCAAGCGCAACGTGGACACAGCTCGCAGAATCCGAGCGCGACTCCATCCTCTCCGATGTCGGCTTGACAGCACCCATTCAACCGACGGTAGGCACGGACGAAGACCTAAGTAAAGACCTGATGTCTTCAATACTCCCGGCAAGGCGAGCCGCGATCGATGCCATACCCGGGCGAGTGAGTCAGGCCTTACAGCGCGCGGCCAAACTTGTGGAGCCCCAGGTTCAAACGGTCCGCGTTGATCGAATCACACTGCGCACTGAGGAAGACGTAGATGGCTGGTGCAAAAAGCAAAAGCATCGAATAATCGAGGCTCTGACAAAAGGTCCGGTATTGATCGACTGAGGAATTCGGAATGTTCGGCTTCATGAATAGCAATCTTGCGCGATTCGCAGACTGGGCTTTCCCTCTTGTCATGCGCGGTGACGTGCTTGTCCGGATTGTCGAAGCGGATATTCAGATTCCCAAGTCGGTCAAGGATGCTTTCAAGACTTGGGCGGTATCATCACGCACGTGCTACGAAGAAATCCGCCATCAAGTCCAGACCGAGTATGGACTCCCCGAATTGGAGGCGCTTCGCGTCGAATCGTGCGCCAACATCATTCAGGGGCACTGGCAGAGTGCCGTATGCCTTACCAACATCTTGCTCGAAGCGTTTCTCAAGCTCGCGCTCATCTATTCGAACACCGATGACCCAGACGAAAAGGCGCAGCCCTTAAGCCGTCTCGTCGGCAGCTTATCAGCCCCTGTCGAGAAGTACATGCAGATGGACCTTAACGGCACCATCAATGCAGCGAGAAAAGTAGGCCTTATCGACAAGCGCACCAAGAAGGATTTGCACACATTTCGTGAAAGGTTTCGCAACGCCTTCTTTCACGCCGATATGCAGGCAATGTTCGGCGATGAAACAACGCCCGTAACGGGTCTTGATTTCGGGACACAGGACATCGAGCACAGTGATGTGGCAATCCGTGCCCTCCCGCTGTTACTGGGTGAGGCGCTTTGGCAGACTGCGGAAGCAAATGCGATCACCTATTTCAAAATCGTAGACGCGCTCATTCGCGAGACCTTGCCAAAAGTCTTTCCGCATCTGAACGCTGAGCAACCGGAAGCCCCGGGCGTAGAAGGAGAGTAAGGGCCCCTATGGCAAGTTTGGACAGAACACTTCGGCGGCAACTGGAAAACACAGTGAAGCAGGCACGTCGCGTGGCCGAGGCGGGGGCCCGGAAGGCCATCGAGTCGCTCGCGGTGCATCATCATGAGCCGCATTCGAGCATGACATCCACGCAGCGGACGTTGCGAAACCGCTTGCGCGCGCACGGCCGGCAACTGGGCGACCACCGGGATGAGCGACGGGGTACGCAGTCCATCGACCGATCGGTCGGCGAGTGCGCGTATGAACATTGGCACCGCATGCTGTTCGCCCGCTTTCTTGCGGAGAACGATTTGCTCATCGAGCCTGAGCATGGTGTGCCCATTTCGTTGGACGATTGCCGGGAACTTGCGCGCGAACAAAGACGAGACTGGCTTGAACTGGCCAGCGCCTATGCGGTCCGAATGCTGCCGCAAATTTTCCGGCCCGACGATCCAGTGCTCGAAGTCAACTTGCCGCCTGAGACTCGATCGGAACTCGAGGATCTGCTGAAGGCATTGCCGCGAGATGTCTTTCTCGCCGATGACAGTCTCGGATGGGTCTATCAATTTTGGCAGGCGGAACAGAAGGACGCGGTCAACAAATCGGAAAAGAAAATTGGTGCCGACGAATTGCCTGCCGTTACGCAACTCTTCACCGAAGACTATATGGTCGAGTTTCTGCTGCACAACACGCTTGGCGCGTGGTGGGCAGGCAAGGTGCTAGCGGCGAATCCGGACCTGGCGAAAACCGCCAAGGATGAAGACGAACTTCGTGCTGCCTGTGCCGTCGGCGATATCACGTGGACGTATCTCCGCTTCGTTCGTGAGGATGGAAAGCCCTGGCGACCAGCCGCGGGTGTGTTTCCTCACTGGCCCAAGACGGCGGCGGAACTTCGCGTTCTCGATCCCTGCTGCGGTTCGGGCCATTTCCTTGTCTTCGCCCTTCCGATTCTTGTCGCGATGCGCATGGAGGAAGGGAACCTCTCACTGCGCGACGCCTGCGACGCTGTGCTTCGCGTGAACCTCTTCGGACTGGAACTGGATTCCCGCTGTACGCAGATTGCCGCATTCAATCTGGCCCTTGCTGCATGGAAGGCTACTGGATATCACTCTTTGCCGCCGCTCCAAATTGCCTGTTCAGGTCTCTCCGTCGGCGCGAGCAAGGAGGCCTGGCTGAAGCTTGCCAAGGGATCGCCCAAAGCTGAAGGAGGACTCAGTCGCCTCTATGAAACCTTTCGGCAGGCGCCCGCTCTCGGGAGCCTCATTGAACCACGCGCAGGGGACGTAGAGGCGGGTTTGTTCGAAGCAACCTATGATGAGTTACGGCCGTTGCTCGACGAGGCGCTGGCCAACGCAGGAATGAATGATGAAATACGAGAGGCGGGCGTGGCAGCGCAAGGACTCATGGATGCCGTTCGGCTCTTGGCGACCTCTTACACTCTCGTTATAACTAATGTCCCATTCCTTGGATTTCGGGAGATGGCGATCCGACTGGTCGAGTTTGTAAGCAAGTTCTACCCATCAGAAAAGGGCGATCTTGGATACTGCCTGTGGGCTCGGTCACTCCAGTTCCCGTCGCCCGGTGGCAGCGTAGCTGTGATTACACTCCAGCATTGGCTATCTCTCAAGTCATATTCTCGGTTCAGGCTTAGGCTCTTATCCGAAAACTCGCTCCCTCTAGTTGCGCACCTCGGTACAGGAGCTTTTGAAACGATCTCCGGGGCAAAAGTGAATGTCACGCTATCTGTGACGTCAACAACGGGGGACGGTTCGGAATCCGTGATGACACTGATCGATGCGGCAAACGCCGCATCAATTGAAGAAAAACGAGCGCACCTGATATCTGCGAAGGGCTTACAAATAAACCAGGCTGATCAATTAGCCAATCCAGACCATGTGATCTCCTTTGCAATAACGGAAGCGAATCGGCGCCTGTCCGAATACGCAAAAACTCTCGCCGGAATCATGAACGGAGATTCCCCTCGCTTTATCCGCAATTGGTGGGAAATCTGCATTGAAAGTTCAGACTGGGTATATCTTCAGTCGACTGGCTCCGCAAGCTCCCCAATTAGCGGGCTACATAGTGCAATATTCTTCGATGAGAAGAACGGTCACCTTCGTGAGGAAAAGGATATACGGCGGATCAAACTGCACAACGCGGACGAGCGAGGCAATCTGGTGTGGGGAAGGGAAGGCGTTGCGGTCAGTCAAATGGACGCTATCTTCCCGACGCGGTATTTTGGAAACAAGTACGATTCAAATATAGCAACGCTAGTACCCAACGACCCCAAGCAAGTATCAGCGCTCTGGGCTTATTGCGCTTCAGGCGAGCTTGGTGCTGCTGTTCGAGCAATAGATAGAAAGGTGAATGTTACCAACGCCACTTTCGGAAAAGTTCCCTTCGACCTCGATTATTGGCAGCGCGTGGTAACCGCGCAGTACCCCTACGGCCTTCCAGAACCCTACTCCGACGATCCGACGCAGTGGGTATTCCACGGTCACCCCAGCGGCAGCGTGATCTGGAACGAGTTGATTAAACGTCTGGAAATTGCATCGATGCCACGCGCAGACACGACCGTGTTTCAGGTGGCGGTGGCGCGATTACTAGGTTACCGGTGGCCGGCGGAACTGGACACCGAAATGCGTTTGTCGGACGAGTCGCATACGGTGATGGCGCGTTGCGCGGAGTTGCACCGCTTCGCGGACACAGACGGAATCGTTTGTATGAGTCCCATCCACAAGGAGCCGCCCGCCGCGCAGCGGCTGACCGAACTTCTCGCGGCCGCCTACGGAGAGCACTGGTCCGCTGCGCGCCTGAACGAACTCTTGGCCGCCGCTGACTGCAAAGGCAAGACCCTCGACGATTGGATGCGGGACAAGTTCTTCGACCAACACTGCACCTTGTTCCATCAACGCCCCTTCATCTGGCACATGTCGGACGGCATGCGAGACGGCTTCAATGCACTCGTGAATTATCACAAACTCGCTGCACCAAACGGCGAGGGCCGCCGTACGCTGGAAAAACTCATCTACACCTACGTTGGCGACTGGATTACGCAACAGCGCCGGGAACAGCATGCCGGTGCGGAAGGGGCCGACGCCCGCCTCGCCGCCGCGATGCATCTGCAGGATGAACTCAAGAAGATCCTCGAAGGCGAGCCGCCCTACGACCTCTTCGTCCGCTGGAAGCCGTTGCACGAACAACCCATCGGCTGGGACCCGGACATCAACGACGGCGTCCGGCTGAATATCCGCCCCTTCATGACCGCGCGCCCATTGAATGCCCGCGCGAAGAACGCTTGCATCCTCCGCGCGACCCCAAAAATCAAATGGGACAAAGACCGCGGCAAAGAACCTGAACGCCCGAAAGACGACTACCCCTGGTTCTGGGGCTGGGACGAAAAGACCCAAGACTTTGTCGGTAAACCAGGGATGAAGGAACCCGACGGCAACCGCTGGAACGATTTGCACTACACCAACGCCTTCAAGAGGGCCGCGCGCGAGCGGAAGTCACAAGGGACATCGTCATGAGTGAGCAGCAAAGCCAGAATGAGAAGTCAGTTCATACGGATTTGCCTGAGAATCTGAGGCCTGTTTACGACGATTTATTGCTCGATTTCCGAGTCGCGTGCCATAGGAATCAAGGCCTCGCTTTAGCCTGCGACGCTATCGTGGCCGACTTAGTAAGAGCTGGATGGCGATGCGTCGATCGTTCGGACAAATCTTGGGAGAAGGAAAGAGAGTTTCAGAAGTCACTGTGGGATCTGGATGGGATCCCAAAGGACCTTGATGAGCTTTTTTACGAAATGGAGCCATGGGAGAAAGTAGCCTCCGGATATCGTCGTGCGGCGGAAATTCTCTGCGATGCGCTCGCCGGAAGTCGGCCTCGGAGCACGGTCCTCCTCTTTCCAACGCTATTCTGCTACCGCCATTTCCTCGAATTAAGCATAAAGGGCCTACTTCAATTGAACGCGCAGCTACCTGCGACCAATCGTGTCAAGCCTCCGATGGGCCACATTCTTGAAAACCTTAGGTCGACTTTGGAGGCCGAGCTTTCTGCAGACGTGAAATCCACAACCGTCTGGGAGAACGCGAAGGTTGTGGACGGAGTACAGGTTGCAGGGAAACAGGTAGGGAATGTGAACGATGACTTGCTTCTCTTGAAGGATTGGTGCGATCGATTTGCCAGTGCTGATCGGGAATCGGATCGTTTCAGGTATCCGGTAGACAAAGATCACGCCCCATACGACTTCCCGCATTTGCAGCAATTGTTGGGCTGTAAAGATGTCGATGAACTGAAGTCCGGGATGGCGAAGCTCAGTAAAGCGATACATAACATTTCGATGGCGATTGCCGGGGAAATCGAATTCGGATGAGCACGGAGTTAATTGTCAATCAAGGAACGATATTCGACGGCGTGCGTCAGAGCGACGCCCCCTACACCGAGACCGTCAAACTAGCCGGCGACGAGTGGAAGGGTAGCGTATGAGTACGAGCGATACCGCACAGCTGAGCCTGCTCGCGCCGCCCGAGATGAGAAAGGAAATTCGGGAACGGATTACCGATCTGGTTTCGCGGTACGTCCAACCAACGGCCAGTGAGTTGCTGCTACGCCTTGAGAAGGAATTGGGGTGGTCCGTTCGCTGGGAGTTGGAGGCGGCACTAAGGGAAATCGAAATCGACAAGTCCCTTTCGCGCGCGGTGCGCGAATATGTCTATGGGCTTATCGAAAGCGGCGAGGTTGAGGAGGCGATTCGAGGAGGCAATTTGCCTGACCGCGAAACAGCCACTGGGATAGATGCGCTGGTTCACGCCAGTAACGCCTACCGAAGTTCCGAGGCCTTCTCCGAAATGATTACGTTTATGGCCGGCTTCCGGGAGTATGCGCCTTACAACAACATGCTCGTGAAGGTACAGAATCCAAGTTGTGGTTTCTACGCTCGCGAAAAGGACTGGCGAGAGCGTTTTGATCGATATCTGAAGGAAGACGCGCGACCGATGCTCATCTTGGCTCCGATGCACCCGGTCCTGCTCGTCTACGACGTCGATCAAACGGACGGCGCGCCATTGCCAAAGCACTTGACTGACTTTGCGAAATTCGAGGGCGAGTTCGATTCTTCCTGGCTCAGCCGCATGACGAAGAATGCTGGCAGTTATGGGATACGTGTCGACGTCAAGACGTTGTCATCATCCAACGCTGGCTTTGCCACCACTGCCCATGGGTCGGGAGATTGGAAGATGCGCATCGCGTTGCACGACGGGCTCGACGCGCCGAGCCGTCTGGGCGTCCTGTGTCATGAACTGGCCCACATTTTACTGGGGCACTTGGGGACCGACCGAGATTTGTGGTGGCCCTGTCGAACCAATCTCACGCGACAAACAGTAGAGATTGAGGCGGAATCCGTCGCTTACATCGTTACGACTCGATTGGGCCTAGAAGGTTCGAGCGCGGCTTATGTGTCCGGCCACCTCAGAGGTGGACCGTTACCGGACTCCGTATCGCTCGACCTCATCGCCAAGGTAGCCGGGGCGATCGAGAAGATGGCACGCGAGAACGTGCCGCCGAAAAAACCTCGACCGGAACCGAAGCGCAGGAGAAATCAATGAGTTCGAAGACAGTAAGCGGCCGAGAAACGCTCGTCGAAGCGATAAAGGCATCAGTGGAAGCGGCGCTACGCGTTCCGGAAGGCGTCGCGGAGCCTGTGGCGCTGTTGTGGACCGACGCGGATGGTCAATGGCGGCCGATTATCCAGGCCTTGCAGGTGGCGCTGCCGCAGCTCTATGTCTTCGGCGAATACGATCCGGAGAAGCGCACGGGGCCGGTGATTTGGCTGCGATGCATCGTCGATCGGACACTTCCCGATCTGGCGCCGCCGGAAGGCGCCACCCCGATTCTGTATCTGCCAGGCGTAAGCCGACAGCAACTCCGGGCCGGCGGGGATTGTCCCCGGCAGTTGCAGCCGCTCATCGAACTGCAATACCGAGGGGCCGTGTGGCATCAGCGCAACGGCCGGGACTGGACCGTGGAAGCCTTTCTCACGTCCATCGACACGCTCGACCTGGACATGGCGACGGATCAACGAACAAAAGAAGCGATGATGCGCGCCTTGCCGTTGCTCGCGAATGAGCCGATAGGGGCGTTGTATGGACGACGGCTCGAAGCAGAGGACTTTGACCGCCTCGCTGTGGGCGATTCTATCCGGGACGTGCTCTTGTGGATGAGCGACGATACCGGATTTCGAAAGCGATGCGACGGGGCACGCTGGGAAGCGTTTCGCAGCGTTTGCGGCCGGGAATTCCTGTTCGATCCCGACCAGTCGGGTCCAATGCAGGCAGGCGAGCGGTTGCTTGAAGGGCGTGGGAATTGGGAGAAGGCGTGGCAGCGGTTTTGCGAAGCGCCGCAGCTGTATACCGGCATTGCGAACGTATTGCGGAATACAACGCCGCGGGATCTGCTGAGCGATCCCGCGCGGCAACCTGCGCGCAATGCAGACGAAGAATCAACACTTCGGACAGCGCTTACGAACGTCGCGGCTCTTCCACACACGGAGGCGTGCAGTCGAATCCTTGCGTTGGAAAAGGACCATGGCCAGCGCCGACAGTGGGTATGGGCGCAAATTGGCGAGAGTTCGCTGGCGATGCTGCTGGATCCTCTCTCCAAACTTGCAAGCCTCGCACGAAAGCCGTTGGGTGGAACGACACTTGAGGCGATCTCGAGTGCCTATGCGGCCGAGGGATGGCGTTGTGACGCCGCGGCTATGGAAGCATTGGCCCAGGCGAATTCCGGCGCAGACAAAGCACTCGTCCATGGTGTGATCAATACCGTGTACAAACCGTGGCTGGACGAGTCGGCGCGGCACTTTCAGAACATCGTCGGCAAGCAACTGGACGAACTTCGGAAAGGTGCGCTCGGCGTACTGCCCCAGTCGGAGACATGCATTGTTTTTGCTGACGGGCTACGGTTCGACGTGGCGGGACGACTTCAGGAGCAACTCGAAGTGCGCGGATACCGTGTGCGTCTGTCGCACAGGTTGGTGCCGGTACCATCGGTAACGGCCACTGCAAAACCTGTTGCCTCACCCGCGCACATGGCCTGTGAAGAGACTGCCGAGTATGGCGAGTTCGCGCCCACGCTTGGGGTTGGCAATAAACCGTCGAGCGCACAGCGGCTACGAGACGAAATGGCGCGGCAGGGAATCGAAGTGATGGACGACGGAGAGATCATCATCCCCTCCGGTTCGCAGCAAGGTGGTTGGACAGAGACCGGCCGGCTCGATTCGCGTGGGCATGCACTTGGGGCCGGACTGGCGCAGCAGATTTCCGCAGAGATCGACAGCATTCTTGAGCGGGTATCGGCGCTGCTCTCGGGCGGATGGTCAAAGGTCCGCATTGTGACGGACCACGGCTGGTTGTTGCTGCCGGGAGGCCTTCCAAAGGTGGAGTTGCCCAAATATCTAACGGAAACGAAGTGGGCGCGTTGCGCGGTTGCTCAAGGAAAGACGCCGGACGGCTTCCCGGTTTTCCCATGGCATTGGAACCCGCATGTACAGATTGTTTCGCCGCCCGGAATCGGGAGCTTCTTTGCCAGCGTCGAATATGCCCACGGCGGAATCAGCCCACAGGAATGCGTCGTGCCAGACATGATCGTTGAGCGAGGCACGGAGGCTACGCGCGCAAAAATTACCGGGGTTTCCTGGCGCGGCATGCGATGCCGGGTCACGGTCGATACCAACGCATCCGGGGTGACAGTGGACCTGCGACTTCACCCCAGGAAGAGCGATACAAGCATTGTGGTGTCTGCGAAAGTTGTCGACAAAAACGGCGAAGTGAGCCTCGCGGTCGCGGATGATCGCCACGAGGGCGCCGCAGCCGTGGTCGTGCTGCTGGACAGTGCAGAAAACATCTTGGATCAGAAGCCGACTCAGGTTGGAGAAAACTAAATGTCACTGGAACTTGATCAACTGGACAAACTTGCTGCGTCGGCCTTCGATGGGTACCTGGTCCGCAAGGATCTGGTACGAAAGTACGCGCGGCAATATCCCGTGCCGACGTATGTTGTGGAGTTTCTCCTTGGGCGCTATTGCGCCACTGTCAACGAAAGCGAGATTCTTGAAGGCATAGGAATCGTCGAGAGACAACTCAAGGATCGTACAGTTCGCACGGGTGAAGAAGAGCTATTCAAGGCCCGCGCAAAGGAGAAGGGTTCTGTCCGCATCATTGACATTATCAAAGCGCGGCTCGACGCCAAGAACGATTGCTACATCGCGGAGTTGCCAAGCCTTGCGCTGAGAGACGTGCGAATCGCGGACGACCTGGTGCGCGAGAACGAGCGCATGCTCACGGACGGTTTCTACGCAGAGGTGGAACTCGACTACGACGCGATCATCGCGCAGCAGAATTCCGGCAGGCCATTTGGAGTCCGGGGACTACGACCAATCCAGCTATCGAAGGCAGACGCCTTGGACGTTTTCGCGAAGGGACGGCAAGCCTTCACGACCCAAGAATGGATTGACCTGCTTCTGCGGTCGATCGGTCTGGAGCCTGCGGCCTTTGATGAGCGTGCGAAGAGAGTAACGTTGCTGCGGATGGTGCCGTTCGTGGAGCGGAACTACAACTTTGTGGAACTGGGGCCACGAGGAACCGGTAAGAGCCATCTCTTCCAGCAAATATCCCCTTACGCTCATCTCATATCGGGCGGTAAAGCAACCGTGGCGAAAATGTTCGTGAACATGGCGAATGGTCAGCGGGGACTGGTCTGCCAATACGACGTTGTCTGCTTTGATGAGGTGGCCGGTATTTCCTTCGACCAGAAAGATGGCGTGAACATCATGAAGGGATACATGGCCTCCGGTCAGTTCAGTCGCGGCAAGGACAATATTCGCGCGGACGGCAGCCTTGTCATGGTTGGCAACTTCGATGTGGATGTCGCGCAGCAGCAGAAGATTGGTCATCTGTTGAGCCCGATGCCCAAGGAGATGCGCGACGATACGGCATTCATGGATCGGCTCCATGCGTTCTCACCTGGTTGGGATTTCCCGAAAGTCAGCGCGGACCAACACCTCACCAACCATTTTGGTCTTGTCAGCGATTTCCTGAGCGAGTGCTGGAGTCGATTGCGGTCAGGAAACCGTCTTGCTGCTCTTCAGGGTCGCGTATACCTGGGCGGCGCGCTCAGCGGACGCGATATTGAGGCCGTAAACAAGACCGTTAGCGGTCTGATCAAATTGCTCTTTCCAGATCCCAGCTTGCCGATATCCGACGAGGACCTCGAATGGATCGTGCGACTTGCCCTGGAGTCCCGTCGGCGCGTGAAGGAGCAGCAGAAGCGTGTTTTCAAGAGTGAATTTCGTAACACCCACTTCAGCTACATGTTGGGAGCGGACGGAATTGAGCAGTTCGTATCGACACCAGAACTGCACAGTGATGAGGCGATTGAGACCGATCCGCTTCCGCCTGGCCAAGTATGGGCGGTGAGCCCCGGCGCGCCTGAGGCGGGACCCGGCCTGTATCGGATCGAAGTAACGTGTGGGCCTGGCGGCGGGGTCAGGGTTCTGAATCAACCAACTCCTCCGGCATTCCGCGAAAGCGTAAAGGTTGGTGAGCAGAATCTGTACGGGCGTGCAAAGGAACTCGTCGGCGATCGCAATCCGCGCGAAGAGGAGTTCTCGATTCAAATGCGGCCGATGGACGCCGACAAATCGGGAGTCGGCCTCGGACTGCCGGTTCTCGTTGCTTTCTGTGGAAGCCTGCTCGGACGCAATACCCGGGGCGGAACAATCATTGTCGGTGCTCTCAATCTGGGTGGCTCAATCGAGATGATTCCAAACGCGGTCCAAGTAGCCGAACTCGCCGTCGACAAACAGGCACAAACGTTATTGATGCCCGTGTCCGCACGCCGGCAATTAAATGATCTCCCCGACGACCTATGGACAAAGATCAAGATCGAGTTCTACAAAGACGCACCCGACGCGGTATTCAAGGCGCTGGAGGACTGAGTTTGGAGTTCACCGAGCTAAAAAGGCATTGCGCGTTTCGTGCACGTAACGACAACGAGGGTTCTGATTGCGAAAACATCGAAAGATCGAGATTGTGTAGTTTAAGTATTCGGTGCGTGCATTGAGGGCCACGGCGCTTGATCACTGCCGAACGAATATACGCGACTTTTCAGACCCGATACAAGGATAGCGAGAACAATGATCGAGCAACATCTGGAATACACCGAATGCTACGTTGCCTTTCTCGACATTCTTGGCTTCGAGCAAATCGTGAGAGAAAGTGAGCGAAATCCCGACGTACTTCGCCGTCTGGTTTTGATGCTCAACGAGGCCGCAAATATCGCCCCTCCTGAGAAGTGGGTCCGAGATCTAGGAACTGGCGAGAGCAAACAATGGCGGATGCAGGTGCGTTCCTTCTCGGACAGTATTGTGCTTTTCGTGCCGACCGAATCTCAAATGATAGCCTCTGTCTTGGAGACCGTTCGTTTCTTGTATGACTGCCTATTGGAGATGGACTGCTGTCTCCGCGGCGCCGTGACGATTGGCAACATGTACTGGCATGACATGTGGAGTGCCGATGCCGGCCGTGATAGCACCAAAGCATCGGCAGACGCCGTTGGGGAAAGAGTAGTGTACGAGAGGTTCAGCAAGTCGGACCTACCTATTACCCTTGGGCCAGGACTGGTAGAAGCCTATCGCCTCGAAAGCTGTCGTGCGAAACATCCGCGAATCATAGTCAGCAACGCACTCTACGAACACATTAAGCGGGTCGAGCGGGAAGATCCCGTCAAGAGGGTGCCAGCCTCTCCGCTCTGCTCGCCAGATCCCCACAACTCAGATCTCTGGATTACCGACTTCCTCCGCGAGGACTCCGATAGTTTGAGATTCCTTGACATCCTGCATCCACGATTAGATCGCCACTACGTCATTCGTCAGACGATTTCGCGCACAGACGATGGGAAGACGATACGACGGAATGTGTTCAACAATCAGTCGCGTGAAGAGTGGCTCAGTTCTCTTCGAGAATTCATCGCGCGGCATCTTGGGTCGTCAAGTGACGTGCCCATAAGAGGGAAGTACCTATGGTTTGCCGGATATCTGAATGCTTGCCTTGCAGCAGAGAACGTGAAATTGGCGGGCTTGCAGCCAATCTCATTGGGTTTGCCAGCAGAGTGAGCAAATAGCCCGTCGATGGCCACGGAGGGAAGAAAAGTAATGCGTGTTCGACACTTGCGAATCTCCGGTTTTCGTGGCATCCAAGAACTTGACTGGATGCCAGATGCTTCCTTTCTGTGCCTGATCGGGCCAGGCGATTCAGGGAAATCGACCGTCCTCGAAGCGCTCGAGTTAGTGCTCAGCCCAAGATGGAATCCGAGTTTCGACGATGCTGACTTCAGCAACGGAGACTCGACAAAGGTCATTGAGATTACGGCGACTCTTGGCGGCGTACCAGATGAGCTGCTCCTTGAGGGCAAGTTTGGCTTGGAAGCACGTGGATGGGACGCCACACAGAAGAAAATCCACGATGAACCCCAGGAGGGCGACGAACTGGTGCTCTCTATCCGGTTGCGTGTTGACACTTCTCTTGAGCCAGTATGGACTGTCGTCAATGATCGACACCCGGAGGGAAAGCCCATCAGCGCAAAGAACCGAGAAAGGTTGGGAGTGGCACAACTGGGTTCCTATGTTGACTGGCACTTGACGTGGGGAAAGGGTACAGTGCTTTCGCGCTTTACCGGAAAGACGGGCGACATGTCAGCTATTCTGGCTGATGTTAGCCGCACCGCACGGAAAGCGCTTGAAGGTACGAGCCTTGCCTCCCTTGATGAAGCAGCTAACCGTGCCCAGAACATTGTAAAGGGTGTCGGAGTTGTGCCTGCCCGTGGTTATCACGCTCAGTTGGACGTTCAGGCGGTGACGATAGGGCAAGGTGGCTTCTCGCTTCACGATGGAGATGTCCCGGTAAGGCGTGCCGGCCTCGGTACGCGCAGACTGCTCTCTTTAGCCCTCCAACGCGAATTGGTCAAGCAGGGCGGCATCGCACTGTTAGATGAGATCGAGTTCGGGCTGGAACCGCATCGAATCCGCCGTCTGCTTCGAGTCTTGAGACAGGACGGCGATGTCACCGAAGGCAAGTCTTCGGAACCGTTCGGTCAAGTCTTGATGACAACGCATTCGCCGGTTGTGATTCAAGAGATTCAGGCGTCCGAACTCAGAATAGTCCGCCAGACCGGCGGGAAGGTTGAGGTGATTGTAGTACCCCAGGATTTGCAGGACGTCGTTCGTAGGGAGCCTGAAGCATTTCTTGGCGCACGTGTCCTCGTCTGCGAAGGGAAGACCGAAGTGGGTTTTTGTCGAGCACTCGATACTCTTTGGTGTCGGGATGGCGGTCGTACTCCCCTCGCCTCTCATGGCATTGTTCCCGTCAACGGAAACGGATCGCAGGCGCCTCAGACCACCCTTGCGTTCCACAGGCTGGGATACGAAGTTGTGTACTGGGGAGATTCAGATGTGCAAGTCAGCCCGACGCCGGACGAATTAGTCAAACACGGCGTGACGACGGTCGTATGGGCTGACAATCTCGCTACGGAGGAGCGCATTGCCCAGGATCTGCCGTGGGAAGGAGTTGTAGAAATGCTGCAACTTGCCGTGGGCGAACATGGGGAAGAAAGTATCCTCGCCAGTGTGAAGAATCAGCTGTCAGGTACAGATTTTTCGGGACAAATCAGCGCCGATCCAAACAGTTGGGAGGACTCACCCGCCCTTCGGGCAACAATCGGCAAAACGGCTAAGTCCAAGGGGTGGTTCAAGCGGATAGGTCTTGGGGAGAGACTCGGTGACCTTATCGTGGAGTATCTGAATCGGATTCCTAAGACTGACCTTGCCCAGAAGCTGATAGATCTGCGGAAGTGGGTCCATGGAAGCTGAAGATGCCAAGAGGCTTTCGGAGGCAAAACGTGCCGCACTTACCGCTCCTGCTGGTTGTGGTAAGACACATCTGATCGCCACGGCCGTCGCGAAGTATGCGCGCGGACGGGAACTGATCCTTACTCATACTCACGCTGGAGTTGATGCGCTCCGTCGTAAGCTGCGCGACGTCGGTGCCTCATGCTCTGCGTATCATGTGGACACAATTGCAGGCTTCGCATTACGTTACGCGGCGGCATTTCCTGTAACGTCCTGCCTCGCAACTCCCCGGCCCACCGGTAACGAGTGGAACGGAGTATATTCGGCAGCCGCAAGGCTTTTTCGCAATTCACCAGTCCGTGACATTGTGCAAATGTCATACTCGGGACTTTATGTTGACGAGTATCAAGATTGTATCCTGGAACAGCACGATCTGGTTTTGGCGCTTGCTGAAACCTTGCCATGCCGGATCTTGGGTGATCCTTTGCAGGGCATCTTTGATTTCGGGAAGAACAAGATCGTTGATTGGGCTAACCATATTGAAGGAAGTTTCGATTCTTTGCCCGCACTGCGAGAACCTTGGCGCTGGGCGAACACCAATCCTGAATTAGGTTCTTGGTTCCAGGGAGTGCGTGACTGCCTCATGAACTCTTCCCCTGTTGATCTCCGCGGGACTCCTGTCTGCCATGTGAGAAAGAGTGGACGTGCGCAAGCTATGATCCAGGCGCAAACAAACCTGTGTTTCCAGGCCACTCGGGATGGAGGAAGCGTGGTGGCTATACACCAGTGGCCGGCCCAATGCCACAAAGTGGCGCAACGCCTCAAAGGTCTCTATCAATGCATCGAGCCTATCGACTGCAGGGAACTAATCGAGGCATCAGAGGCGATCTTCAGTGCGTCGGGGCCTGCACGAGCTGCGGCCGTCATTGACTTCGCCAAACTCTGCTTGACAACCGTTGGTACGGATTTGAGTTCCGCTTACGCAGCGTTTGGTCAGGGACGGTTGCCCACAGTAAGCCGGAGGACAAAACATGTCTCCGTTGTTCAGGCCTTGACCGAAGTGGCCCAGGACGCCTCGCTTGGGCCAGTCGTGGCGGCCATAAAGGCCATGCGAAAGATTCCTAAAGCGGTGCTGTACAGAGGCGACCTCTATCGCGAGATGTTACGGGCTTTGGGCGAGTTCCAGACCGGCGCGTACGAGAATCTTCGAGAAGCCGCCTGGGCGACGCGGAATCGCACAAGTCACGCCGGCCGCAGGCTATCGCCCTGTACTGTCGGGAGGACAGTCCTCGTCAAAGGTCTCGAGTTCGATCATGCCGTGCTTCTGGATACGACGGGAATGACTGCAAAAAACCTTTATGTTGCCCTCACGAGAGGTGCCCGTACATTGACTATGGTCTCGCCAGATCTAGTCTTACCAGCAATCAACATGAAAGCTGCAGGGAGGAAGCGAAGTACGTAACCGTATTGGGCATCCCAGGTAAAAAGACGGAATCGCTGTGCCAAAGTAGATACCCTGGAACCAAATTCGCTCAGCCGGTCAATCTCAAGCTTGCATCTTGAACACGGCGAACCTTTGGTGCGAGCGCCCAACTGTCGCCGTGTGTTACGCTGCGTACATTGATTGATTCAAGCAACTTAGGGCTTCAAAGTGCAAGCGTCCCAGTCGTCGAATTTTGACAGCTCGGAGAGAATCTTAGCTATCCAGCCCGTGTAAGATGATTTTTTTGGCCATTTCACACCGTATAGCTCATCCGACTCTCTCTGGGCAATCTCTATCCATTTGATCTCATTCTTTGGGTCCTTTATCTTGAAACGAAAACCTCTGCTGTCGAGGCCGACGACTTTCCAGCCATTGGACGATAGGATATCCGTCCATCCGTCGCTCTCCCGTTGGCAGAATTCGATCTTCCCAGTCGAATTCCATCCGGCACTCACTCGTTCCAGGAATGTACGATAGATAAACACGGCGTGTTCATTTGTCTTGAGCGCTTCTAGGGATTCCGCCTCGTTCTCAAATTCTCGGACATTCCATTTGTCATCCACCAAGAAGTACTCCGTCCGGGTCTCGCCATCAGCTGTCATTGCCATTTTCCTCCAACTGCCACCACTCCTGCGCTGAACGAAGTGACACGCGCGGATTGATTCTACCACGATCTTCACGGGGTACCGGAACCACCTTTCGAGGCCTTCTCTAGGTAGGATATCTAAACCGTCTTCAATGTCGGTTGGACAGGAAGTCTGGACGACATGCCCAACGGTCGCATTCTGAAACACCTCCCATTCCTCAACCGCTTCACGGGTAAGTGGCTGCATAACACCGCCCGAGGAGCGTCAAAAAATGCGCATAGATAGCCGGCTTCTGGACCTTCTGATGGACATGGCTGAGTACCGGGTACTATCGGCATCCCAAGTAACCCACCTGCGCTTCAGCCGGCTTCGGTCTGCCCGACGCCGAATGCAGCAGTTGTGCGGCAGGCGATTCGTCAAGTTGTTGCCCGGACAGTCCGGTGGAGGACGACCGGAAAACGTCTATGGTCTCGCCAAGGGAGGATACGAACTTCTCGTGAGCCAGGGGCGCATCTCGGGCGATGGTTCGTACGACAAGTTCGGTGGCGAATCGTTACTCAATCAACTGTCCCACCACCTGCTTCTGAATTGGACTCGCGTACATCTCGTCGAGGCGTGCCGACAGAACTCCCGCCTCGAGAGCTTTCTTCTCGCGAGTAAGTCGCCCCTTGTCGGACGATCGGCGGACGGCAGCTCCCTTGTGGCTGACAAAGTGACTCTCGTAACGGGCGAGGAACCCGTAGGTCTCGCACCTGACGCCGTCTTCATCATGAAGCACAAGCGCTCGACCGAGGCTACGCTTTTCTTTCTTGAGATTGATATGGGGACGGAGCCTGGTCGGCGCACTGATCGCGGGGTGTCAAGTATCGAGGACAAGGTCAAGCGCTATAAGGCGTACTTCCGCAGCGGACAGTACAAGACAAAATACGAAGCACAATGGCACGTCCCGCTGCGTGGCTTTCGAACGCTCTTTATGACCAGCACGCCACAAGGTGCACGGAGCATCTCTGATTTGCTGCGTCAGATGAAACCCTCCGGATTCTGTTGGGTGACATCCCGGGAGCAGATGGTTGCCCAAGGCATCAGCGGCAACATCTGGCAGGTCGGTGGACAGCCGGACTCATCGGCTGATTCCATTTTCGACGCGTATGCTTTTTCATGTCCTTTGCCCAGCATTCCCGAATAGCGTTCGTCCCGCCCTGCGTCCAGAATCGAATGATGTC
Source organism: Candidatus Hydrogenedentota bacterium (assembly GCA_013359265.1). NCBI lineage: Bacteria > Pseudomonadati > Candidatus Hydrogenedentota > Candidatus Hydrogenedentota bacterium. Next base: position 137,708 of record JABWCD010000006.1, on the reverse strand, counting down.
GGCTACCGATATGCCTATTCCGTGTCCGAAAGTCCCCGGACAGTCGTCGGAAACTGTTCCGAAACCACGGTTTTCATGTACCGAAACCCTTTCAGTTTGGCCGAAAATGCGTCCGTTTCGGTACACCTCAAATCGACCACAATTGGTTTCGGCGCATTAGCTTACCGCTGTGTCCGAAACGCGATTAAAAAGAAGTAGGGTATTGTGTCTCCATTAGTTGTGGTCAGTACTTCGCTAAGGCAAATTCTGGTTCATCTTCTTCCACTTACCGGTAGAGTCGTCGTTGCGGGCGGAAGTACCCAACACGTGCGGATGGCCGAGATGTTCGATGCATACCCGAATTGTTTCCTCCGTGGTAGTTTCCTTGGGCGGGAGTTTTCGGTGGTTTATCTGGTCCGAAGTAGACTCGGTGGAGGAGATGGTTGGGCCAGTCGTCGTGGAGGGTCCAGGGATAGACGGGGAGGATCTCGATGGCGTTTCGGTGGTAGAGAGTGAGCTTTTTCCGAGTGCGTTCGTCGTAGTCTTTGTTTCCGACTCGTCCAAAGTATTCGACAACCAGGTCTTGGTTGGGAAGGTAGAAATCTGGACGTAGCCGTCTGAGTCTTCCGTTGTCGTCGACGCGGATCGTGGCCTCATAGAGGTAAGGTATTCCGTACGTATCGAGCGTTTCTGCGATTTGTCTTTCCCCTGCCGATTTGAGTCTGAGGTGATCTGACTTCAGCCGTCCTTCGAGATCGTGGTTTGTCTCCATGATTTTTCCGGTAGGACATCTTCGCTTTTAAGTCTTTCTATTTTGGACACCCTCTGGGGTTGTTCTGCACCTTGCTCCTTTTGCCTTGCGAAGGAGAGAAGTCTAGAAGTCTTGCCCTTAGGTTTTCTCTGGCACGTCGCTTTTCTTATATGGAACTGATTCTTGGCTCCTCGACGTGGCCGGGCCAGGATTTACCCGGCGGGGCGGGGTAAATCCCTGGAGGCGAACCATGAACGAAACGGAACTGAAATTGGAAAGGTCGGCCGAGAGCATACGTAGCGAAGAAGGCTGGTACCTCTGTCCCCGCTGCCCCCGTTGTCTTACCATTGCGGGCCATTGGCGTGGTATCCGCCTGCGTAAAAGGCGGGGGCCAGTCCATCGCAGGTGTTGCACTCGGTGTACTCGCTGGTTCTATGCCGAGTTGGAGTCCGAGCGGCCGTTGGCTCTTGATGTTGAGGACTGTTCCGATGTGATGTCCGCTGTTTGTTCCGCTGAGGCTGGCGGCAGCGATTCCGTCCGCGGGGACGTACGACCGAAGCCATGACGAGCAACACAACCGAAGTCGATATAAAGCGGCTTTGCTTGCGGTGCTGGAAGAGGTTCCGTGAGCGGGGTGACGGACAGCCGGTCTGCTTTCCTTGTCAGGAGCAGACCCGTCTGTCTGAGTTTGCTCAAGTAGGCCCAAGTGGTCGGAGGTAACAACCATGGAAAAGGAAAAAGAAAAACCCGTACAGAAGTTCAGAGTAGGTTCAGTTGCGGCGTCGATATGGAAGCGTAGCAACAAGGCTCCGGACGGAAAGCAATTTGTGACATACCAAGTGAGCCTGGACCGGACATGGCTCGACAAAGAGGGGAACTACCATAGCAGCAACAGCTTTGGCATCAACGAAGTCCCCAAGGCCATTCTGGCAATGGAACAGGCGTATGAGTTCATCGCAACCAAAGCGTCGTCAGAAGGAAACGGGGTGAGCAAGGAGTAGGAGGAGGCAATATTCCTCCTTTTCTCTTAGCAAAGGTGAATGCTGGATGCGCCAGTGCACCAGTGACCCCCCCGGGATTTACCTCGACTAGCGAAGTAAATCCCGGAGGTGGGAAACATGACAAAGTACATCAACACACAACAAAAAGGACCAATCAGCAGGGCGCGGTATGGCCGATTCGACGTAAGCATCTGGCAATGGAGAAAGGTCGTCAGCGCCCCGCCTGAACAGCGTGACTTCAAACCAGAGCGTGAGTACATCGTCAACAGAGCATGCATTCGGCATTGCCGGTGGGAAAACACCGTCAACGCCTGGGACGAGCAAATAATCTGGTGCGATGTACATGAGCTTGACAATTTGAAGATCGCTCTGGAGCGTCTTCAGGAGAAGCAGCAATCGTGAGCACGCTCGTGCTCACTTTTATTGTGTCCGATAGTCACTCGGCAATGACACCATACCTTTATATAGATAGCCGCATTTCGCTCTTCGTATGGAATTCCTGACACGAGTCTGGGCCACCTACCCTTGGGCGGTAGACTTCTGCCTCTACGCGTTCTTGTTCGGCGCAGCAGCGCGCGTCTCATTCGCAAAAATCTACCCCGGCCACGAAGGAAAGACCCTCGCCGTTTCCGTCGGCGTCGTACTCGCCGCCGGACTCACCATCGCCCAGCGCCGTATCGGGTTTTCGCTGGAATCCCTGGGCCCAATCGCCGCGGTTCTACTTTGCCTTGTCGTGTTTATCGTCGCCTATCGGCTACTGAAACACTCCGACCTTCCTCCATGGGTCACCATCTCCTTCTCTGTTTTCTTTGCTATCGGGCTTCTCAGGATTGCCTTGCCAGCCTATACCGCACGTCTCGTCCGGGAGAATCCCGGCGCCGTGTTTCTCGTTCTTGCCGCGGTCGCCTTCTGGATGTGGCAATCGGCGTCCGCCGGCGTCGAACACTTCCGGCGCAAACTCCCTGGTTACGCATTGGAACGTTTTCAATTGGCGCCTGGAGAGCGGGTGCTCTCTCAAGAACGCCAGGTAGCCAAGAAGCGGCTTCGCCATGAAACCAAAGAGGACATACACGAAGAGAAGAAGGTGAGGTCTACGTTGAGCGAAGCCACCCAGTTACTGGAGCGCGAGGGGCTCACGCCCTCGTCAATGCCCCGTTTACAGCAGCTACTAGACAAGGCGTTGGCCTCGTCCGCACGGATGGAGCAACACAGCGCACGCGTGCGCCAGGTTGATGAGGCATTGCAACGATTTGACTGGAAGTGGTTTCAACGAATGCGGAACGTGAGCTTGGGACAGCTCACTCCCGCACAGCAGGACATTCTAAGACGGAATATCCTGGAGGAGCGCCGCAGATTGAATGTAGAGCAAGAAATGAAAAAGCTTGAGACTGAGGCCGGGCATCGGCTTCGCGCTTTGGAAGGTCATGTTAATAATGCGCGCGCAAGCATTCGGGCATCCAACGCCGCGGCGGCATTAGGCTGGCTTAACGAAGCGCAAAAAGAAGAGCAGCACATACGTGAACTGGAAGAGCAGTTGCTAGGCTGGGAAAAACGTTTGCTCCAACTTGTTTCTCGTCAGCGGAAAGAACTTCTAGCCGCTTAAGAATTTTCGTCGGTTTCTGATTTGTTCTGTGTTGTTCCCAGCGGATACGCTCCGATTTCCTCTTCGGTTCTTTTGAATCCACGGAGTAGGATTCAAAAGAACCGAGGTGAGACGATGAGCATGAAACGAGAAGCGCGGCTAAGGAGGGGTGACTTGGCAGTGACGTTCTTTCGGGGAGAGTCGGACGGGAAACGCATGGTGTCGTTCGACAAAGTAACGAACCATGGACCCAGACTTGGACCCTTGTTTACGGACAGTGAGTTGCTTTCATTGCTCAATATGCTCGTCCAAGATGCGCAGGCACAATTGCGGGTCCCAAGTCGGACAAGCGAGATGCTGGCATTTGCGCTCGCACGGCAAGACCCCGGCGAGGCAAGGTGGGCAATCCAAAAAGCAATCGAGGAGGTCCGGAACAGTCCGGCTGAGGTAATTCAGGTCCGGCGTTCAGAGGTAAAGATTACGGTTGTCAGCCCGATGCCCAAATTCCGCTGGGCGCACACGTGCCGAAAGTGCGGATGCCACATCGCCTCCACATTGAGCATGTATGGCGTGTCTTTGAAGCTTTGTCCCAACTGCCAATACGTTAACGCCGCGAGCCCCGGGGCGTAATTCACGCTACGTACTCAATGATTAATTGTAACGCCGGCAGCGCCCATGCGCATTCCGGCGAAATTGATCAGTCGTTCCGAAGGAAAGCGATCGGTTGTTCCGGGGCAATCCGATCGCGTGTTTTGTGTCGGAGCGTAGCGACGCGGGGGTTTCAACTGTACTTGGACTTTATCGGTTGTCTTCTGTCTTGTTCAAGTCGTTTTTCTTTTTCCGCATGGATTCTCCTTTGAGGGTGATGGTGTAGGCGTTGTGCACGAGTCTGTCCAGGATGGCGTCGGCGAGTGTGGGATCGCCGATTGTGTCGTGCCAATGTTTGACGGGCAGTTGGGCTGCGAGCAGAGTGGCGCGGCGGCCGTAGCGGTCCTCGGCAATCTCGAATAGATCTTTTCGTTGTTCGTCCGTCAGGAGCGCCGTTGCCCAGTCGTCGAGGATGAGGAGATCGGTCTTGGCGAGGGCTGTGAGCAGCTTTGAGTAGCGTCCGTCGCCTTTGGCGATGGCGAGTTCGCTGAACAGCCTGGGGACGCGATGGTATTGGACGGTGAATCCGTCGCGGCAGGCTTTGTTTCCGAGCGCGCAGGCGAGGTAAGTCTTGCCGGCGCCAGTGGGCCCGGTGACGATGACGTTGTGATGTTGGCGTATCCAATCGCAGTTGGCGAGCGAAAGCATTTCGCGTTTGTCGAGCCCTCGTTGAGCGCGGTAGTCAATGTCCTCGATGGTGGCGCTCAGACGCAGCCTGGCGTTGCGCAGCCGGGTCTGGAGACGGCGGTTGTGACGTTCGGTGTGTTCACGGTCGACGATGAAGCCGAAGCGTTCGTCGAAGGTGAGGCCGTCGTAGCCCTGGCCTTGCAGTTGTTCGCGGTAGGCGTGCTGCATACCGGAGAGCCGGAGTTCGTCTAGTTTCTCGATGGTGGCATTGGTGAGCATGGGATGGATTCTCCTTTCGTTCAGTTGTGTCCATGATAGTATTCGGGTCCGCGCACGTTGGGATGCTCGAGCGCGAGTTGTTGCTGTGTCTGTTCGGGCAAGGGGCGTTGATCGAGTCCGTTTTTGAGGATGGCCTCGACACTTTTGTAGCTGTAGCTTTGGATGAACAGCGCGCGTTTGCAGGCCGCCTCGAGCCGTGCTTCGCTGTAGTGTTTGGCAAGCCGCATGATGCCCAAACACGAGCGGAAACCCTGTTGGGGATGAGCGCGCGATTCCAGGATTTTCTAGATGAGCGAAGCGGTATGTTCGCCGGTTTTTTCGGCCCACCGAACCAAGCGCTGAGGCGTCCATTCGGCATACTCGCGATGGCTCTTGGGCATGTGCTCGGGCAGCGTGGTGAAGCGGCCGGGATGCGGACTGCGTTTGTGGCTGGCCACGCGCTTGTCGTTGAAGAAAATCTCGACGGTGCTCTGGGTGCTGCGCACGTCGACTTTCTTCCCGACGAGTTGGTAGGGCGCACTGTAGCGGTGCTTGTCGGCCTCGACGTGGTAATCGATGTGCACGGTGGCGCATTTCCACTGCGCCAGTTCGTAGCGCGTTTGCAGCAACGGCCGGAGGGCGGGCTTGTCCAATTCCAGGAACAGCGACTTGCGCGAGCCCTCGAGCTTTTGGAACGGACGGTTGTTGTACGCATCGAGCTGTTCACGCAACGCCTGGTTCAGTTCGTTGAGCGAGAAAAACGTGCGATGGCGAAGCGGCGCCATGACCCAGCGCTCGACGCCCTGCACGGCATTTTCCACTTTGGCTTTGTCCCGTGGCTTGAGGGCGCGCGCTGGAATGACGGCGCAGCCGGTGTGCCGTGCCCAATCCGCGTACGTCGGGTTGACGTCGGGTTCGTAACGGTGCGCCGAGGTGATGGCAGCCTTTGTATTGTCCGGGACGACAATCTCGTTAACACCGCCGAAAAATTCCATCGCGCGTATATGCGCACCGATCCAGTCGCGCAGATCCTCAGTAAACGTGGCCTCGGCGTACGTGTAATTGCTTGCCCCTTGCGCCGCCACAAAAACGTAGACTTCGGTGACCTCGCCCGTTTGGGGATTGACGACCGCCATCCGCACACCGACGTAATCCACATAGAGCTTCTCACCCGCTTTGTGTTCGAAGCGCATCGTAACGTCGAGCGTACCGGCAAACGCGCGGTACAACTCGCAATACCGGCTGTACCCGTAGCCCTCCGGATGGACCGAGCGATACTCCTGCCACAACAACTGGAGCGTCACCCCTTTCTTACCCAACTCCCGGTGGACCGCCGGCCAATCCAAAATTCCGCGTACCGCTTCCCCCGGCCGCGGCGGCGGCGGAAACAGCAACGCATCGAGTGCCGCGTCGTCCGTCTCCTCGGGCAATGGCCAGGAAAGCCCCGCCGCCTGGGCGCGCAGGACATAGTCCCGGGCCGAGGTGACCCCAATACCGCAACTTTGAGCAATGGCCCGGTGGCTCAGGCCGTGTTCGAAACGTAACCGAAGAACTTCCTTGATCTTACGCATGGATAACCGCTCCCTGGACATGCTCGACTCCTCAGCTCATACTTCCGCCAAAAAGCCAAGAGCATACCCCTGTCGCTATGGGTTATCCCGCGACGCCAAGCCCCTCCTCACACGTGATCGGATTGACCGGAATGGGTGATCGGATTGAATCGGAATCCATGATCGCTTTGAATCGGAACGAGCGATCGCTTTCCATCGGAATCCATGATCGGATTCCATCGGAATGACTGATCGGATTCAGCCGTAATACGCAGCCCACGAAGGCGCTCTCTTCCGCCGTCACTACGCATCCTCGCTCGGGGAGTATCGATTGCCGGTCATTCGGTGCGCCGAAGTCTTGCGCGGGTATTGTTTTTCTATTTCGGATGTTTACACCTCCGCGATTTTCATCGTAGTGACCACGGGAACAGGGATTCATTGAGATTTCCCCCTAACGGGGCTAAAGGCTTTGCGAAATCTCATGACCCGTTCCCTCTAACCGGGTCACATGAAAATCGTTTTACGGAGGTGTAAACGAAAATGAAAACAAACAAAACCCGCGAAGAAGAATTGGCGCACCGAATGCCCGAAGACCTTTGGCTCGATGACAGCATCGAGCCAGAGGACCTCATCCGGCTCGACCCATGCAAGGAGGTGACCGACTTGTTGAAACTGGCCGGTTTCGTCACCCTCCTTGATGAGTTCGTCGCCGGACTCCCCGAGCGAGGATGGACGCAGCGGCAAGAGGAACTTTGGCTAAAGACCCTCAAGCCGCAAAATGGCGGAAGAGAGACGCCGGAAGAGTTTATGAAAAGAATCGGGGTTTGACCCCGATTCTTTTTTTATGGGCGCTGAAGCGAGCATTGGATTCTGCGGGAATCCAAGCGCACTGACCGGTTTTCCGCGTTGCCGCGGAAAACCGATGGCAAATTGCCGCTTCGCGGAGTCTGTGCATATCCGTGATCGCGTCTTGTAAAATTTGCCTTATCACCATCCATGCTTGATGACGATGCCAAACGTACGCTTTTGTCCCTTGATAGCTGCGGGACAAAAGCGTTCCCCGGATAGGTGACTCCAATGCCAAGACCACGATATGAAGATGCAGAATTCAGAATAACAACCATCTTGCCTCGTGATGATTGTCCAAAATGTGGATGTCGTCGCAGTCGATTTGTCAGCGAACGAATCAGTTGGCGTTATAGGGTAATCATCGTACGTCGACGTTGCAGTAAGTGTGCGCATGTCTTTGTCGGTGAGCGAGCGTATGGAAAGCTAGTTTGGTGGCCCAAAGATTGGTCTCCTAATTGATGTGCGTTGGCGTCTATGCGTTGTCGTTTGTTCGTATCGAGTTCCCAGGACCTCTGTCCAACAGGAAGGACAGAGGTCCTGGAGGAATAGAAAATGAACACATCGAAAAATCAAAGCAGGAGCATTGATGAAGCACTTGCACCGTTGAACCAGTTTCTATTCAATTTGGAGTTTCTCGTCCGTTCCCGAGAGTGCGAGGAGGCGCTTATGCCAAGTGATGGATGGGGCACAGATGCAGAAGCTATCGTGCTAAATGAGCTGTATAAGCTTCAGGAGACCATTTTCCCTACCAGGGAGGAGTTGGGGGCATTGCCTTCGTGGAAGAAGATTCTGAAGGGCAGCTCCATCAAGAGCGATGCACGGACATTGTGACTTTGGACCACACTGAACCGTAAGTCTCTTTCACGTGATTTTGCCATTGCGGTTTACAACTCTTGTGAGAGCCGGTACATCTGCTACACGGATTCATTCTGTTGAAGACGGACCGCGCAATCCTGCGCGCGTACCCTTGAGTTAGCCGCTGGCGCAAACGTTTTCGGCTACCTCAACCGTGGCGATCTCGGACGCCAGGAATTCCGCGAGGCTCATGACCGGTGGTTCTCTTTGCGCCAGGCCAGCAACCAACCGACGCAAGTTCGCAGCAATTTCCGGCGTGGGCGCGATTATCAAGACTTCTTCGTAACCGGCGGCAAGCGTTCTTTTCAGGTTACGGGAGATATTGCTCTTCCCCGTTTCGACCAGAACTGCCATCAGCCGCTGCTTCGATTCCGCGTGAATATCAACGACAAGGTCGTCAGCGACCCTATATTCCGTCCTTGCTTTCCAGCCAGTTTCTCGCAGGCGGTTTGCCGCGCGGTTAACCATGAATCTGTGCACAACACCGCCTTCGGAGCGTGGAGGAGGCGTGCCAAGGTTTAGGCCGTCGCATAGCCGAGACCCGTCTTCAGTGAGGTCGAACAGCTTCAGCAACGCTGTCCCGTTATAGATGAATGTCGGCTTTATAAACCCGTGTTCTTCCAGGGTACGGAGCACTGCTGTTGCTTTACGTCGGCTGAATCCCAAACGCCTGATACGGTCGACCACCCCACTGAACGGTTGCGTGAGCAGGTCCTGGAGCATCAAGCGTTCCAGGTCTGTAGGTTTTGAATTGGTTTCAACAGACTGTATGTCTGGGGTGGTGGGCGGGGGTGATGCTGTCGATACGTCTCGGGCAGTATCCTGCGGGCTGGCCGATTCCATGGAGATCGAGTCTCTATTGTCCGGGGGCGGAATACCTGGAATTAGGCTTGGATTCGCCGGCGGAGCCTGGAACATGTACATATCGCTGGAACTCCAGACCATTGCCATGTGCTGAGCGAGATGTGTGTCTGTTACCGTTCCCTTGGCGATTGGACGGTAATCTACGGATATTTGCAGGGGCTCGAAGCATCTAGGCAATCTTATGATTGCATCGCCTACCGGCAATCTGCCCAGTTCATCTTTGGCGTCGTCCTTCAGTAGCATCGCTTGGGCCGTGCTCATTACATCGCGCTGATGCTTGGTATGGAAGGCGATGGTGGTCGCCTGATTGCCAAATACGGGTGGCGGCACAGCGGCTGCGTCTTGGGTTGCAAGGCATACACCAATGCCAAGTTCGCGGACGAGTCTAAGCATACTGTGTATTACTGGTTCAGACCCATCACCGAGGCCCGGTGGACTGCGCAGCAAATGGTGAGCCTCCTCAATGAACAGCATAAAAGCCAATGCTTCCCTGTTCCGATTGTTTTGCATGTGATGCTGTAGGACAAAGACCAGCACGGCTTCGCTCAACAACGTGGCCTCCGCGACACTCAGGAGTTCGATTTCGCAGATCATTGATCTGTCAAGTAGCTTGACCAGGTCTACGGGGCGCTCTGAGCAAAACACTTCAGCGGCATTGCCCGTCGTCAGGCTTTGCATTGCTCTGCGTGCCGAGTCCATCCAAAGCGATCGGCGACCTCTTGCGGGCATATCTTCCAGAATTGTGTATACATCCTTGAACGTGGGCCAACGCCCGTGTTTTGCTCCGTCTGAGTAGGCTTCCTGGATGGCCGTAACAAGAAGGCTCTCGCTTCCGGCGCCTTGACAATAGGCATGACTAATCACCCCAGTCATCTTCTTGGACCATACGTCCGTGCTCGTTCCCGGCGGCGGTATCAAGGGATTGAACGCGAAGGGCGCCGTCTGCGAATCGCCTGCGGTGAATACCAAGAGATTCTCGTAACCCGGCGAGCGCACCAACGACCTAAAAGTGCGTTTGTAATCAACGAGCCACCAATGAATTCCAAGCTTCGTTAAGCCATCTAAGATCAGCGCAAGGCCGTTGCTCTTTCCGGCGCCACTGCTGCCGTAGATTCCGACGTGTCGCAAGAGCTCGTTTTTTCGGAGGCCTACTTCGTAAAGAAGTTTTCCGCCGTACTTGACGCGGCCCAAGGGAATTTCGCCGGCGCATACGTCGCGGGGCGGAGGTGGAAACAGGCCTGCGGGCGGAGCAACTGGAGTGTCGTTAAGAACGTCCATCGCGTAGACGGAAATGCACTGTTCGAGTTCCTGGCGTTCCTTGTAATCGCTCATGAGATAGGCCCGGTACCAGCGGTCCACTTTCTGTTGGCCCACAATGGGGGCGAGACGCCTTAGAAGTTCGCGAAAATCGGTTGTCATTGTTGAATAATGCGGCGTCGCCGCATCTCTTGCCGGTATTCCGCAAGGAGTTCCCGTAATTCTTTGCGCAGAGAGCCGATATCAGACCAGCTTGCGACGTCTTCGCGTCGGCGTTCCTTCTGCAACGCGGCGAGTTCGGACTCGATGGCAGCCCTTCGGCGCGGGTCTCCCACGGTGAATACAGCCGTGCCGTGAGGTGCGGCCTGAAAGAGCCTTTCCTTCTGTATCAGTTCATCCTTGTCTATTGCTTCAACTACTTCACCGTGCAAGCGCTCTCGTTCGGCAATCTCGTCGACTACCTGGCGTATGGTCGCCTCAATAATGCGAAGCCTGTCCGCTACAAAATCCGAGACTGGGTCGCCTGTAGAAGTCTCTGTGAGCCGTCCTGAAATCGGTTCACACGAGGCGAGCTTCGAGTTCTCTTCGTTCCGCGGCAAGTTGTAGTTCGGGTAAAGCGGGACATAATAGGGCTGTGATGTTTCTTTCGGCATGTTGTTCGGCGAGTGTGGGTGTCCAGAACTGCACGTAGCGTTTCGGCTGTTGCACCGGTCGATAAAGGTCTGCGGCGACGTACTTCAGTGTGAAGTACATGTCGGTTTGGTATGTGCGCTCTTTGAACACTTTCTTGACCTCCTGTTATCACCGATAAGTGGTCCTCCTTTATATATTTTGTCCTTTGTCAGGGATAACGCCGACAAGATGAAGGCCACGGTTGAGTTGAGGACCGTTTGTCTTTACTGCGGAGTAGGGGCGGAACCAAAAGATATAAATATATCGAGACGATTCCGGGTTCTTATGGACACCGACCAAGAAATCCGAAAACTAATCCGCGCACGAAAGCAAATCGAACGCAGACTTCACGAACTCGACCAAAAGGTCGAGCATCTCATCTACGGTCTCAAAGAAGACCGCCGATGCTTTGGCAAGAAATGCGCCTTTGAAGATATCGAGCAACAGATGGCGAAATACTGGCGTTAAGGGCGCTCGTCGCGTGGCGGACAGAGTCCGTACAGAGAGAATCACGATTTTCGCGCTTCGTCACCCAGGTAAACCTCTGCAAGGTCCGCCTGATGGTAGCGTATTAGGGCACGGATGATGCCGGATTTCGACGCCTTCCAATGGCCTTGCCGCCGTAGCGCAAGCACAGCGTCATCAAGGGCCAGGAGCAAATCGATGTCAAAACCGACAGGAACGAATCTTACGGGTTGCCTCTCAAGGGCCTTCTCTGTGGCTCTGGGTGGCGCTTGCTCAAGAGGGCGACTCAGTATTTGCTCTGGCGTTTGCGGAGACGAATCACTTGATTTACGCACGTTCTCCTTTTGACTGGTATCGCTTTCAGAAGCGCTCGCTGCTTGTCCGAACAAATCCAGATTTAGCTTTGGCATTTCCGGATGACCTCTTCCGCCAATTTTCGGTACTGTTCCGTGGCTCGACAATTGGGAGCGTATAAGCAAAGTGGGAGGCCAAAACTAGGTGCTTCCTCCGCTTTTACATCACGTGCGATAACTTCGCGAAAAATGTGGACTGTGTCTTTCAGTCCACGCATGCACTCCAGAACCTCCTGATTTGCCTTTGAGAGGATATAGTACTTTGTGGCGACCACTCCGAGCAGGTTCAGGCGAGGATTGAGCCGGTCCCTAACGAGATCCAGGAACGGGAGAATCTGTTTAATCGCCCTAAGTGAAAGGAAAGTACACTCGCTGGGGACAACGACGTAATCCGCCGCGGCCATCGCATTCAGGGTCAATATGCCAAGACTCGGTGGACAATCTATAAAGACGTAGTCAAACGATGTGCGGACCGATTGCATTTGCTCCCGAAGGACAAACTCTCGGCGCATTGCACTGTACAATTTTATGTCGGCCTCAGAAAGGGTCAAGTCAGCCGGCGCCACTAGCAGACCGGGTAGTGAAGTTCGCATCAATATGTGCGAGAGGGCAACGCTATCGGCCGCGTCACGCAAAAGTACGTGCTTCATCGTCACGCGTTCATTTTCGAAGTCTTTTCCGATCAGTGCCCTTGTAGCGTTAGCCTGCGGATCCATATCGACGACCAGAACCTTTTGCTTATGGTCGTGAACGAAGCTGGCAGCGAGGTTAACCGCGGTGCAGGTCTTTCCGACCCCGCCTTTCAAATTGAATATCGCGATGCAGATTGCTTTTTCCATGTTTAAGTGGCGGTGCTATTGGACGTGTGATTGCACCGGGGCGCACGCGCACGTACGTACCATCGTTTGCCGAGGGTTAAAAAGCTTTCGCAAGTCTTAAGAAGGCAAATCATTCATACGTCTTTATGACTGCGAATTCATTAAGATTCACGGACGAAATTGTCAAGGCCGATCAACGAGCGCAAGCTCGCGACCACCATCTATTGCTTCTGGGCTTCGAAGGCCTTCATTGGATCGAACGCTGGCGCGTCGAGCGGCACTGGCGTAGCCTTCATCAGAATCGAATGGACGCAATATCGAAAACTATATAAATCACCGGACATTACCCGCGATCGGATGGGATTCCCGCCGGAAAAAGAAGCAGCGAAGTCAACCTTGTTGCTGATCGCAATGCTTCTAGGCGGCTGCATCCCATCTCACTCTTTTGCCGGGCCAGGGACACGGAGCAGTCCTGCGATGCAAGGCATCGACGACTGGATCGAGCACAACCCGTGCGGGGTGCTCCACTTCACCGAGCAGGTCGTCAATATCACGGGACGCATAGTTGTCGGGCAGACGCTGTCGCCGGGCGTCACTCTTTTCATCGCACCGAATATGACGGAGGAGGGCGCCCGGTACGTCCTGAACCACTGCCGCTTTATCATGCGGCAACGACTCCTGTGGAAAGGCCAGTTCTCACTAAATGAGTTGCCTGTTGGCCAGTATTTCCTGGCGGCCGATACCGACAATGCTTCGGGCGTTGTTATTAAGAGCCTGATAATTCACCGAACCACCGATACGTCTTTTGAGATCGCTTGGACCCGTCGATTAGGCGAGTACGAGGTAATGGCGTTTCGAATCACGCACAATGAAATCGACACAAATGAATTCGGTAGTTGGTCCTCTTAGGAGGCGCTTGTTGCAGGACATCGAGAACCTTCTGGTTGCGGTGGACCGCTTCACGCAAGCCGCGAAGCATTTCTACTTTGACGTCCTGTTCTCCAGCCACCCTTGTCCCAGATGCCAGGGGCGCATCAAACTTGGCGCAGACGATCATGCGGTTTGTGCTCAATGTCGTTACGACCTGGACCCAACCGTGGAGTTCGAGCGGAGTAGCTGCTGCGGGAAGCCGATGGCGAAGAAGCGATGTCACTACGCTTGTACCGCGTGCGGACGAATCGCCCCTTCCAGATTTCTCTTTGAGGAAAAGGTGTTCGACGCTGAATATTTTCGTGACCATGTCGACACGTGCCGTAAAAGGAAACGACGTGCCGAGCAGGAGCTTCGTGAAATGCTGCTCGATAGCCGTGCACCGAATCTCATTCTTTTGGAAGTTCCAGCGATAACCGAGTTGCCCGGTCTATCGGAAACACTTGATGAACTGATCTGTATTCGTCCACGACAGGATTGTGTCGACGGGGCTAGTACGGCCGAGTTCAGGATCGAGGAGTACCGAGAACATATTCTTTCCAGGATTCAGGGCTGCATCGTTCATTTCGACGCGTTTCCACCGATCGCATCCGACGTCCGTGAGGACCGGGCAAGGCGTTTCATCTCGCTTGTCTTTATGGAACACGATCACGAGGTGCGCCTGACCCAACATGGGCAAAATGTCTTGGTGAGCCAGCATGAAACTGACACAGAAGGATAAGACTTTCCTCGATACGTTGGCACGGCTCATCGAGGAGAAACAATTGCGAATTGACGTCCGAAATGACGGGATCAGCCGGTTCATCCTGCGACAGAACTACGGGGACAAGATCGAGCAGGCATTCGGAATGACGCGACAGGGCGTCCGATGGCGATTTCAGCGGCTTTTCAACCATATCTACGTCGAAGCATACGAACGCATCCTCTGGATGGAGTCTAGTTTTGGCCGAGAACTGCGGGAACACGCGGTTGCAATTGCCCAAGAGCGCGCAGCGATACGACGTCGAATCCTGGAGCAGGAACGCCGATGCATTCCTTTACACCGAGGTAAGAGCAAGCATGACGAGCACTAAGATTGACCTGAACTGCAGTAAGATTGCTCGGATTCGCGATCTCGACGAATTGGCGGCGGTTCTGTTTCCAGGCAACAAGTCACATCAGAAGACGTTTTTGGCCATCTTCGTGGAACTCAAGTGGTCGGACGGTCAGTTCCTGCGCGCACTGGAACCGGTCGGCATCAAACACGGGATAACACCCAGAACCATGGAGACGGTACGCGCCAAGATGCGCCGGCTTGGTTTCATTGACCACGTGAGCCGATTCAATAAGCGTTACGGCTACCGCGAAGGTTGGGTATTCTCCAATCGATTCGACTCGGCACTTTACCGTCTGGCGGAGACTGCCGGCCTTCTTCGTGAACAGAGAAGTCCTTTGCAAGAGCGCAAGGATCGTGATGCATTGAAATACTTGCCGAATTAGTCGATTGGCATGCGTGGATGTAAAAAGCGAAATTCACTCGGGGTACGCATTTGCAGGTGTAGCCACCCCTGTAGGTTTTCTCTTAATTTTGCTCTTAGTTCCATTTGACGACGAAGAAAGCACTGTACCATCGCCGGAAATTGGCACCCTCAATTGTAAAGGTTTTTACACTCCTGAATTTCCCTGACGCACGGGCAGATCAGCCGACGAAAGACACCTTCTCTTGCGCAAATCCACTTAGAAGGGACGCCACCTGCGCACGAATCGTACGGATTCGCGCGGTTTTCGGTGGCAGATGATTTGGCGGATTTAGAGCGTTTCGGCACCGGCGAGATTTTAACAGCGCCCAGATCGCTGATTGGCCATTTTGACAGTCAGTTTGTGTCTGAAGGCCGGCCCTGACGACGCAAGGTTGGCAATCAACGGAGAATCTTGTGAACAACCTGCTCGGATAGGGCAGAGGACAGCTCCCGCGTCTTGCCGTATCGGCCCTTGGAAATGGCCCGGGCGTTTATCAGACCGTATAGGTCCAGAAAGCTCACCATGTCGGAGAACCGGCGTTGCGTCAAAGCGCGAGTGCCTTCTCTTTCGCATACTCCCTGATACCACACGAACGCACTCCCGGTGGACAACCGCTTCCGCTCTTTTGTCAACCCCGCGTAACATCCCTTCAACGCCAATCGTTGTTGCACGGCCAGCGCGCCGATCAACTCTTCTGTTTTGTCGATTTCCAGGCTGTGCTCCGCAACGTCCACCTCACGTTCCGTCAGGCGCCCAGACGTCTCTTCCGCAACCTTTACCGCTTTGGCGAGTAGTTCCACGGCTTTTCGAGCGTCCCCCGTTTCACGCGAAGCATAAGCCGCGATCTTTCTGACGGCCCCATCCTCCACTCGCGCGGGATCCAGCGCCTTCTCGACACGCAGACGAAGAATCTCCATCAGGTCGAGAGCGTCGTAGGGTTCGAAGATCATGTCCTGCTTTTTGAGCACGGAGAGGAGACGTGGGTCCAGATTTTTGTCCCAAGAGAGCCGGTTCGTGAGGAATACAAAGCATAGTCCTGGCGGGACACGCTTGGGCAAGGTCTTGACGAGAAATGTAAGAAACACATCCGCGTCGAACGTGATGTTGTCTATCTCGTCAATGAGGACGCATACGGTGCCCTCGAACTCGGCGAGCGCGGTGATGATGGTTTCCTGTATGTGTTCAAGCGCAATACCTTTCCGGTAACGCCTGACCGAGCCATCCAGGGCGATCGCCAACTCGTTGAGAGCGCCAAAACACGTTTTCGGAGTGGTAAGGTCGAGGTAGAAGTAGCGGAAGCGCACGCTTTGGGAATCGCATAGCGCCGCGAGCGAGGAGAGAAAGTGCAGGCACGTGACCGATTTCCCCGTTCCGGTCGGTCCGTAGATGAGAATGTTCGGGGGAAGCGCGCCTGCCAGAATCGAGGACATCGCGTTCGCCAGTCGCTCAAGCTGCTTTAGCCGTATGTTCCGGTTGAACACCTCACGGAGCGCGTGAACTCGTTCCGCCTCCGGCAGTTTCTCGTCGTCCAGAAACTGTGGTCTGAGTACGATACGGCGCACATCGCGGGAAGCCAGTGCCTGGCGAATTAACAGCTCTGTGCCAGCCGTGTCCAAAGGTCCACAGGAAACTTTCTGCGTCATCTTCGAAATGAAGACTGGCTTACCTTGATAAACCTTTCCCACTACTCCCCGATGGCGTACTGAAGCTGGGTGTAGGTTTCTCATGGAACAAGACCTGCGGCATGTTGCTTTTTTCTTCTCTTCTCTTTTCTTTGCAATATGGAAAGGAAGGAAGGAAGGAAGCGAACCAAGTGAGCGAGCGCTCGAGCAGCGGATGTCCACAGGAAACTTTCTCTCAGTCCGCGCTTTTTTGTGAAAAATCCTTGATCGTTCAGGGACGGACTGAAATTACCTCAGCCCGTCTGCCGCTACACATGGTGTGACACCCGGGATGCCGTATTAAAGGAGACGCACCATGATTGAAAAGATGCGAAAAACCACTTCTCAGCTCGAGCTTCCGTTCAATGGGGTGGATTCCAGTGATACTGGGTTTGCTTCGGCAGGCATGATGGGCAATGCGCCCAACGCCCACGCGATGGGAACTTCTGCGTCGGCACGCACGAGAACTTCGCCAACGAAAGGCGAGCGATACGCTGACTTCCCTGCCCGCAAACAGTCCGATTCGACTGAGTAAGCGCGTCAGTGGTTTCACTATTCGTTCTTCGACCGCGCTACGGCTACTTCGGCTAAACTGCAGGAGGATACATGCGCGTGCGTGCGCGTGAGAACCCCGATCAGCTCTTGCTGCCGTTCTGCGACGACCCTGCAAGACTGGCGGACGGAGTCGATTTCATCGAAGGGCGCTGCACGCGCAGTCGCAAAGGCCGCACTTTTTACATCATCGCGGAAAGGATAGACGTCGCAACGAACCACGTGTTGGCCAGGATTAACGATTTCGAGCTGCCCGACGTCGTGCACGTGTTGCTTGGACAAGCGGTGAGGCCAGACCGCGCGCCCTCGAAACTTCGAGTTGCATCGGGCAAAGCCCTCTGGTTCAACACAGGAAAGTGGCCTTCCTGTCCATACTGCCGGGCGAGGACGCTTTATTGCACCGGATGCAGTCGCATCCTATGCGCCACGCATATTCACGAGGTATCCGGCTGGACCTACGATCAGGAACGTCACCGGGTCGAATTCTGCCACCTTTGTCCCTAAGCCGAGTAGCGCGATGCAGGCGCCTCGACCGATGGGCAGAACGCGGTACCATCGTATTGCCGGATGGACGTCTCATGGTGTGACCGTACGTTCATCGGTTCGTCGCATCGCAAAGTTTATATATCTCCTATTCACCACCTACCTGTAACTACAAAAATCGTGGTTTTGAGGCATCGGCAAAGCAGCGCATTCGCGCTCATGCCCCTGTTTCATGACGACGAACCAACCGGGCTATCGCAGCCAAGTCACCCGCAAGGGAAGAACGGCTGACGCCCACATCTCACCGAAGAAAGGAGGTCGAGTAAACACCCGAGGCCCTAACTGGTCTCCGACGGAGAACTCCGTCGCAAGCAATCTTACGAGAGCTTCAGCTCTCGCTGATTCTTACCGCATACAACATACAAGTAACCGAAACGAATGAAAGGAAGACAACTATGGTTATTCGGACCAAGTGCAACAAATGTAGCGTCACCATCAGGCTCGATTTCGGCAGCCTCTCCAAAGAGGAGGCGATCGACGTCGGCCAACGGATGGATGGCACACCGCGGGAGTGTCCCGGCCGGCACGTGGAACTCTCGGGCTGGTGGACACTCTATGGCCTGGAGGACGCAATCCACCGGGCCTATGATCTCGGTGAAGGCGAAGAGCCTGAACCGGTCATGACAGACAAAGAATACGTAGAAAAGCTCCTCGGCGAGGGTAAAGATATCCTCGACGGAGGGTGCAACACGGTTCCGGAGTTCAATCTGCCCAGCATTCACGATTTCCGCGACCTCGAGCACGTCGGGTTCGGCAATTTCAAGAGTGCTGCCCACCTGTTCCTTCGCCTGGACAGCCCAAGGTCAACCCGCTATTACGAGCGTGTGCCCTTGAAGTCCGTTCAACCCGCCACACTCTCCGCTTAAGTCTCACCACCCATCGCAAGAACTCCCGCCGCCGTACCGACCCGTCTATTTCCGCGTTCTACAACCCACAACCGAGGAAAGTTGCCCGGTCGTCCGAAGGTACGTCCGTATGACGAGCCGAACGGATGATCGCATCACGCAATCCATTACAGCCCGACAGGAAGAGCCATGCCCTGCCGGGCCCACACCAAGGAGATGAGCCATGACCAACAGCGAATGTTTCTCCGACACGTGCCCGGACTGCGGTGCACGGATTTCATCGGAGATAACCTCGGTCCCGGTTCGGGGCCGAATCCGCGCGAAGCGCGAGTATAGCTGTGGGCGGCGTCTACGGTTTTCCTACGAAATCGCGGACGTACACCTCACAGCGAAGTGCGCCGGTCCAAACCAGCCCAACGCGACTGGACAAATGGAGCCTGGCGCTTGAAACAATGCGAGCTCCCGATCTTCGTTTGATTTCACGCCACCCCACACAAGGCTGCCCACCGTGATTCGAGCAGCACGCTAACCCATCGCGTGCCGTCGTACGACCGTCCATTGGTTCGTACTTACGGGCGCACTTTCACACGCCCATACCGCCAAAACATACGTCGGCCCGACAGGAACAAGCATGCCCTGTCGGGCCTCAACTACGGAGGTGAATTTGAAATGAAATTCCATGGAAAACATACGGAAGACGTGGCTAAACGTATCGTGAACGCGTTCCGCAATCCGGAATGTCTTCCGTTCCCAGCAGGAAATGGAGCTGGCACAACCAACTACTTGTTGTTCTTTGCGGCACAAATGATGCCCGCGGCATCAAGCAATGGAACGCTGTCGGCAGAAAGATCCGTACAGGCAGCAAAGCGCTCTGGATTCTGGCCCCCTGCCTCAAAGCCGTCGTCGAGAAAAACGACGCAGGCGAAGAGTCGAAGCGCCAGATTCTTTACGGCTTTCGCTCGGTACCAGTGTTTGCAGTCGAAGATACCGAAGGTGATCCGTTGCCCCAAGGCGACGACCACTACGACACTTGGATCAAAGAGTTGCCCTTGGTCGAAGTTGCGGAAAGCTGGGGCATGAACCTCGGGTCGTACAGCAATGGCGGCCATGCGCCGCTCGGCTACTACCGTTTCGGGCAGACCGGCGAAGCCATCATGCTCGGCGTCGAAAACCTGAGCACGTGGTCACACGAGCTCATCCATGCGGCAGACCACAAGCTGGGCGCGCTCAAAGAAGCCAAGTGGCACCGAGAGATCGTTGCCGAACTCGGCGGCGCGGTCCTGCTCGAGTGTCTCGGCATGAAACATGACTCGGACCTCGGTGGCGCCTATCAGTACATCGAGTCGTACGCCAAAGACGCGAACAAAGACACAGTCAAGGCCTGTATCGAAGTCCTCGACCGCGTCTGCAAGTGTGTGACCCTAATCTTAGACACCGCGGAATCGTTGCAACCCGCAACCCTTGCCGCTAGCGCCTAACCGGCCCCTTTCCACAAGAAACCTACTGAACATCAACCATGGCCCGGCCAGGGAAAAGGAACCCTGCCGGGCCACAACTGTTTACGGAGGAAATGAACCATGAGTACAAAGGAGAAAGTACAGTTTTCACTCGGCCAAATCCTGGCCACACCCGGCGCACTCGAAGCCTTGCAGCGGAACAACACGACGGGCCTCGAGTACTTCCAACGCCACGCGTCTGGCGACTGGGGCATTGTCTGTGAAGAGGACAAACAAGCCAACCAGGAAGCGCTTCAGATCGGCACACGAATCTTGAGCGCTTACTTGCTCAGTGATGAGACTAAGATCTGGATCATCACCGAAGCCGCCGACCAGAACGGGCATCGCGCCGCAACCACGCTGCTGCTCCCGGACGAGTACTGAGGGAGACGCAGCCATGAAGACCATTGAACAAGTCGTTACTCATCGCGTCCACCAGTCGGAGATACTGGCGGACGTACGGTCGACCGAACCGTCGCTCGCCCGCGTCATCGCGTGGGCGGACGATCATCCCACCGTATGGCGCATCGTGACCGGCCACCGAAGCAAGGCCTTCGGGCTCGGATCGTGCGTCTACATCGGCTGGGCCCAGCGCAGCATGGCGCCCGAGGCTATCCTCGAACGCGCCAGGCATCTGATGGAGTTGATGGAGGAGCCAGGGCACTGGAGCCATGTCAATTCCATCTTTACGTGGCGGGCCAAGTTCACGATCGACCACTACCAGGACAAGGGTTTCACCGGCGGTTTTTTCCAGCAGCACGATGCGAACTATCCGCGGAGTTGTCTCACGCTGGACTACACCCCGGAAACGTTCGAGGAAGTATTGGAAAAGTTCTGCCAGTGGATGGACCGCTATTACGACACTGTCCGCGTGACGGTGGACAAGCGCACGGTCCGCGTCTTCCAGGACGGGAGGATGAGCCAATGTCAGCTTCTCGATGCCTGAAAGATACCCGCGCGTTCATGCGTGGTTCAGAAGGACGCGCCTGGGTGGAAGGCGTCCAGGAACACCTGCGAGGCCGAACCATCCAACGCGTGAGGTTTACCGCGACGGACAACGGGATCGCGACAACCCTTCACTTGGACAACAAAGAAACCTACCAATTCATGGACGAGGAACTGTTGCTGGACACGCTGTACGACCAACACAGCGCGTTTTTCTGGCAACTCGATAATGCGTTCTGAGGGAAAAACAGTTCAGAAAGGAGAACCCAATGAGCAACCGAGCTTACCTCAACCGAACGAAGTTCGAGGCAGAGCACGACGGTATCGGCTGGGGATGGCGTCTAGGAGACGACTACTTCCGCAGCTACACCGACGCTTGCTCCGAACACGAAGTGCCCACAGAACCGCTCGAACTCCTGGCCAAGGCAATCGCCGAAGCCTCCGAAGACGAGCGAACACTTTTCGAAAGCCTTCTCAAAGACGAAAAAGGCATCTCCATCAACGGCTCGTGGCACGAGTTCGAGGAAATTGCCCCGGTCTTGAGGAAGGCGCTTTACGAGGAGGACTGAACCATGGGAGATGCATGCAATATGGCCGATATCGAACGCTTCATGCGCTCGAAGGCCGGAAAGAAGCATCTGCGGGAAATCCGCAAGATGCTCAAGGGACACACCGTCGTGGACGTGTCCTTTTCGAACGAAGTCTGCTGTATCGCCACGACCATTCATCTGGACGACGGCGAAAGCTTTGTCGTGTTCCAGCCTTCGTTAGAAGTAGATGCTCTTCGGGACGAGTTTAGTGACGTGCTCCAGGAGGAGTACTACCGTGACTTTCCCGAGCGGCGTCCAAAGGAGGGAACATGAGCGAGCAGAATCCGCATGACTGCTTCGAATGCACTGGTCGTGGCTGGCTGGTAATGCTGAACACGGATACGCGCGCGCTGGAACTTCAGCGCTGTGACGCCTGCTCCCGGTTCGATTCGGATGCTGACGCTCAGAAATACGTTGCATCCGACGATTCTGCAGTCGCCGCGGTACTGTCCGAGTTCTGCAACGCAATTCTTGCTGAATCGGAGCGCATGCTCGCTAACAAGAAGCCGAGTTGTGTAGCGCTGATCCGTGCGTTGACAATGATCCGCGATTCGCTGAGAAACGCAATGGCGCTGCACCCCAATCACTCAACCGGGTTGGAATCAAGCCCTCGGTTCGACCAGACGGGACTCGACGCAACTGGGTCCGTGAAAAGGCCCTATCTCGTCGGCGTCCGGGAAGTACACGTACGGCACTACAAGGTCGAAGCCGCGAATCCCGAGGACGCGAAGTCGTTGGTTAACCAACGCGCGCCGGAGGTCGAGGATGTCGAGTTCGAAGAATACAGCCATGAACTGGATCCCGACACTTGGTCCGTGGAGGAAACGAAGCATGAATAACAACACGGCGTCAATCGTAGTAGTCGTGGCCAAGAGCGATGCAAACGCCATCGTCGAGGTCTACGGCAAGCCGGACCGTAACGATGACAGCAACGTTCTTGGCTGCCGGCGGTTGGCCTATCGCGACGGTTTCGCCGACGTTGAGTCCGCGTTGAGCAAAGCGATCAAGGCTGGAGTGCCGGTTGTCGGAGACATCGCACCCATTGCACAACAGCCCGAACTCGGATTCTGCGCCGTGAATGGCCATTACTCGGAATGGCCGCACGTTCATGGAGAGCCATGTGTGCGGCTATGCCGCGACGCCGAATGGCGATTCGTCGTGGATCGGAAGAGCCTGCAGCAGGTGCGCGCCTTTCTCGAAATGCACGAGCTTGCGTTGCAGACCCTGCAGCAGCGAAGCCATCGAGCAAAGACAAGGAGGACGCCATGACCACGCGTGACCTGATGCTGGACATTGCGCGCGAAGCCATCCTGGCACGCGCCGCCAGGGACGGATACCAACCCGGCGAATACGTGCCCGAAACCGACCACGAGGGATACGTCATCTCGCTCCTCATCGCGTTGCACCATTGGTGCCATGCCTACGGTCATGATTGGACTGCGGAATTGAATCGCGCCCAGGCGCTTTTCGAGGAAGATGTCGAAGAATGCCGGGAGCAACGCACCGCAGTCTCATCAGACTGATGCCTATGTTCTTGTCAACCTGACCTGAACCTCATTCCATCAACCCCAACCAAAGGGCGGAGTCTGCCTATTCTTCGGCGGCTCCGCCCTTTCCTCTTGGAAAGGGACTTTAATGATCGCCATCGAACCCAGCCTCGGCAGAGGCAATATCAAGGTGGGGCCCATCCTCACTTTCAGTCTACCGTCGCGTTTCAGTTGCCCAGGCGCCACGCAATGGTGTCTCGACCACTGTTACGCGGCGCGCTTCGAGCGAATCCGGCCGGACTGCCGGCGGGCCTATTCGCGTAACGTCATGCTCACGTGGAACCCCCGGCGCTTTGTCCGGGCGATGCTCAAACGCATACCGAGAGATCTTCTGGTATTGCGCATCCACGTGAGCGGCGACTTCTATAGCCGGTCTTACATCCTCGCGTGGCTTCGTATCGCGAGGAAGCGTCCACGAACTCAATTCTGGGCGTACACGCGCTCCTGGACCGTGCCCTCGTTATTAGCGGCACTGGAGCAGTTTCGCATACGGCCCAACGTCCATCTGTTTGCGTCAGTCGACCCCGGCATGCCGGACCCGCCACCTGGTTGGCGTGTTGCTTACCTGGACATCGATCCGCGCGCTCACGGCGTTCCCTGCCTGCACCAGAGCGGTATCGCCAAGTCCTGTTTCGAGTGCCGCTACTGCTTTTGCGCAGGTAAGGGAAACGTCGTTTTCAAAGTTCACTGAAACGAAACCGCGACGCCCCGAAGGAGCTAGACACGCCCTTCGGGGCGTCAGCATTGGAGGATATACACGATGAAAATCAATTTGGATATCGTCCGCAGCGTGCTCAGAAACGCGCTTGGACGGGACAGTTTTGTTGGCTCGTTCGTCAAGCGGGTCGAGGAAGACCCGAACTGCGCCACAGCATGTATCACTGCCGACGGCCGAATGCAATACGCGCCGAAGTTCGTGGGCCGCTACGTGACTAGCGAGGAGGACCTGTTTTGCCTCGTGATGCACGAATTGATGCACCCGATGTTCGGCCATTTCGTTCACGGCGCCGGTGAATTGGAAAACGTTGCCGCGGACATGGTCATCAACGCGAGCATCAGCCAGTTGTTTGCTCGTGCTTCCGGCGAGGGCAGTCTTTTCAAGAAGTTCTACGAACCGCACGGCATCCATGGACTGCTCAGGCCCATGAGCCGGATGCGCGACAGCAGGTACGACTCACTTTACGATGCTTTTTACAGCTATGGGCGACGGCATGACAAGTGGCTCAGCACCGGCGAAGTCATTCAGACTTTGAAGGTTTTGACGCCTACCGTTGATGTGCACGCTGTCGTCTTGCTAGGTAGCCACGGAGCTACTGGCGGTAAGGACGGAGAAGCGAGCGCTGGAGTCAGCCTTCAAGGTCTGTCCGCAGAGGATCTCGGGCGAATGGCCGAAGACCTCAAAAAAGCAGTCAAGCGCAATCTCGGACCGAACGCCGGCTACAGCATGAACCTGTACGAACTGTTCTTTGATGCCCTGAAGACGCACCTGTCCATCAAGAAGGCGCTGCTTCAGAAGTTTGCTACACGCCAGAAGGTGGACAACTTCCGGAACACCATGCATCACGCTCGGGTGTGCGTTTCGCCCATCCCGATTCACCCCTCGAAACGTGACCTTGTTTTGCTCTCCGCCGGCATCGTGCCATTCCATTACCGGAACCGTGCGACCGGCGTCACGACGAAGAAACAAGGTCTGGCGGTGTACTTGGACGTGTCCGGGAGTGTGAACGAACACTTGCCGGAAATCATCGGTGTGCTGCAAAGCCTTCGCACGGACCTGACAACCATGTTTCTCTTCAGCAACCAAGTCGTCGAGGTCCCGTTTCATTCCCTGTTGCAGGGCGCCGTGAAGACGACGTATGGAACCGACTTCAACTGCATCGCCAACAGCATCTTCGAGCGCGCACTCGACAAGGCCGTCGTACTCACCGACGGCTACGCGTGCTTGAAACCCGAACTCCAGGATGAACTCAAGCGCCGAAAGGTTAGGATGATGACCGTGCTGTTCGGCGGCAAACAAGATTGTCCGGAATTCGAACCCATAGGGGATGTGGTCCAGCTTGAAGACGTGACGCACTAAGATGTGAGGCGTTTAGGTGGGCTAGGCGGGCGGGAGGTCATGAAGATTCCATCTCGTGGCCTCCCCTCCAGTCTTCTTGCTCAGCAATCTCACCTGGTGTCCCATACCGACACCGGCCCACGCAAGACAAGCACATTTCATGTGTTTCTACGCCTGAAATGACGAGCCTTTTCTCCTCGCATAGTTTGGGATGAGATTCGACTCCATAATCGAGCGGATCCTCCAGGGACGCGCCCTTCTTCTGCACGAACAGGGCTACTAATCGGCGATCCCTCAGAATGTCCTCGTGTTTTTCATGACGGAGTCCATCCCCAAAGAAATACGTGATTCCATACGGGTATTTCGCGCTGGACGGATAGCGAGTATTTGGATCAAGGCTAAGATACGCGCGGAGATTGGGAAGGCGATAGTCGTTCACGGCTTTCGCGATTTCCTGTTTTCGCGTGTACCACCAGAATGTGGTATTCGAGTGTTGAGTCACCAGGTTCGTGATGACAGGTATCTGCTCCGGCGCCGCGTCTCCCCAGTGTCCGATCTTGAGATATTGGAGATGTTTCAACCGCTCCGATAGGGGCTCTAGGAATCGTGGGTCACCCGTCTTCAGCGATTCCGAAGTAATCACGCCAAGGCGCAGCATGTTGTAGTCAAACGCACCGGCAAGCGGCAGGCCGTAACACCGCAGTTCGCAGAACTTGGTGGGACGGCAATCGTAATAAGCGAATCCCAACGCGAATCCCGTCATGTAATTCCGAAGTAATCCGCCGTTGGAGAACTTCGGACGCTCACTCCAGATACCGTCGAGACGGTCCCGTAAGAATCGCTGTAGACGGACCCGGTCGCCGAATACCCGCGTGTTGAGCCTGTTTTCGGCCTTGAAGCTGAGGTACTCGTGCATGACGCTCATCTTTGAAATCCCCACAGATCGTGGCCGTTCACTGCATGTGTCGCTATCCATCATAACTGGGCCGTCGCAAGTTCGTAAAGCCACTTGACCGAGCAGGACAGTTGAGCAAGGTCGAGTAGAAACCAGAAGGAGGTGAAACTATGGAATACAGAGTGACTTGGACCATCGACCTCGACGCGGACTCGCCAGAGGACGCAGCGCGTCGGGCGCTCGAGATACATCGGAACCCCGAATCCTGGGCAACGCACTTTGAAGTGCGGAACCCACAGGACCGTGTACAGGAAGTGGACCTGGGATATCCGGTCAAAACTGCCCGGGCGGAAACTGTGCACGTATTGGTCCCCATGGAGGACGGCATCGTGCGCGGCGTCCAAACGTTTCGCACCGCGGAAGCGGCGGCAAAGGCGGAGAAGAAGTGGCTGCGCGCCACTAACATCCGAGACGAAAAGGAGCGTGAGCAGAAATCTGACTGGGGCACCGGCATCGCCGTCTGGGAGTGTGACCTGAAAGGCTGACGCTGAAGAGTCAATCGACTGGCGGGAGACATCCACCTAACGGGATGTCTCCCCGCCGCTGTTTGAAAGCAACAAGAAAGGAGGTGATGAACCATGAACGTGTACGTAACCGTCGAAACCTGCCAGGGAATCGTATCGGACGCCCGGGTTTTTCGCCGAGCTGCTTCGGCGCGAAAAGCGGAGCAGGCTTGGCTGAAAGAAGCCGGTATCAAGGACAAAGATGACCGGGAAGCCAAGTCAGGCAACGGCACTGAGTTCTTAGTCTTCCAGACTGAACTCGAGCCATAGTGCTTCATAAGGTTGACTGAAAGCGTAGGCGTGGAGGCTCGGTCGCTGGATTATACGACAGGGGCACGGCAATCGTTAGCGATCAGGTCGACGCCGCACCGGAAGAAGAGCCATTCCAAGTGTTCGCTGCCACGCTCAGCGGCGTAATCTCGTTCCGCGCTTGTGATCGGGATCATCCAAAGGAAGTCGACCCGGTCGCCCTCGACCTGAAGCTCGTTAAACGAGGAATTTTCAAGGCGGGGCGGCAGAAACAGGCAGCTCGTGTACTCAGACGGCGTCTCGGTTAGCGGCACGTCATTGGTCCACGTGTGAAGCCAGTGCAGATAGTTGCCGGTTCGTGACGGATACTCGGCCAGCGCTTTGAGGACGGAAAACATCCACGGCTTAGGTTCTGTGGCGTACATGAGAAGCTCGGCGCGAGGCGCGGCAAACTCAGCGACCGGTATTGGGATGTTCTGGCGCAGGTCGCTCATTCCGCCGGTCACAAGCTTCCAGTACGGTCGTGACGCATTCGGCTCGAATTGGTAGATGTCCACGTGGACCGGTTGCTTGTCGGTCGAATGCGCGAGGGGTTTGGTCATGGGGCCAAAGTGGCGCATGTAGTGGTTCTCGCGCGCCAGTATCCGCGCCTCTGACACCATTCCGATGGTGTCGTGTTTGCCGTCGCTTCCCATTTTTGGTTCCTTCCTGGGCCTTTGCACCTGCTCGTCCCTCGTCAGTTTTTCGTCTCGCACAGGCTCGACGTCCTCAAACTGTGACTCTTAAGCGGAGTACACGAGGTCTCCGTTTCAGTTCGTGGCGAGTAGCTGGCGATAGGCAAGAGTCCGCAAGTACAGCCTCAACTCAGTGAAATCACCGTCTTAGACATTCCTCGGTTGGGATGTCTTTCAACTCACATCAACTGTTTCTGAACAGCAAGGAGGAAAGAATCATGATTCTGTCCAAACTCGGTATCTTTGGCTGGAAGGAAGCCGACGAAAATCTCGTCTTGGCCTCTCTCCTAACCGGCGATCCGTTGTTGCTCATCGGCAACGCTGGTTGCGCCAAAACACATGTGGCCAACAAGGTAGCGCAGGCCTTGGGACGCAAGTTCCTCGTCTACGACGCCTCGAAGGCCATGTTCGAAGACGTGCTGGGTTATCCAAACGTGGAAAAGCTCAAGCACGGTGTTGTCGAGTATGTCGCAAGTCCTGTGACAATTTGGGACAAGGAACTCGTGCTCATCGACGAACTTAACCGCGCGGTACCAGAACTTCAGTCCAAATGGCTCGAGATTATCCGGAGTCGCAAAATCGGAGGCTTCACGACAAGCGTGAAGTGGGTGTGGAGTGCCATGAATCCGCTCAGCTATAGCGCGACCCAGGCGCTGGACGACGCGCTCATCGGTCGCTTCGCGTTCTTCCTTTATCCGCCGGACGTACTTCAAATGGAAGAGGAAGACAGAATTCGGGTAGCGACCCATATCAACGGTGACGACGCGCCGAGCCTTGTCGAATGGACCGGCGGTGCCACTGCGGGAACTGTACCCAAAGAGGACGTGGAAGTCACCGGCTCATCAATGCGCACATTGCTCACGGCGGCTGGCGCACGTTTCCTCGGTCTCAAGCAACAGTTGCCCACATTGGCAGAGTTCCTCGCCAAGTTCGCGGACCTGCTCATGCGCGAGACCAAAGGTGAAGTGGCGCTCGACGGCCGCAGGCTCGGGTTCATCTATCGGAACCTGCTCGCCAACCGCGCCATCGAACTTGCAAAAGCGGAGGCGCATTGCGTTCCGGCTCCGGATTTCGTCGGTTCAGCACGATACGTCGTGCAGTCAAGCATACCGGTCGGACTGAACGACGCTTCGCTCAAGCGCGACGAAGCCGTGCACAAAATGGAGGTGTGCTTCGACCTGCTCAGCCACTATTTCGCCGATGGCGCCGAGTTGAATGCCGTGAACCTCATCTATGAGCTGTTCACGACAAGCGACCTGATGCGGAAAGTCGAACTGTTACTCGCACACGATCTCGGTGGGTTCGCCCTGTCCAAAGCGTGGACAGACCTCATGGCCGAAGACCGGGACATCTCACTCCTGGCCTACACAGCGCTTCAAGTCGAAGCGCGCCGGCCAGGAACGGTACCGCAGGAACTCTTGGCATCACTTTGCGCCAAGGTATCGCCGGAGACGCTGAGTACGGCCTGTGTTCCGCGGCTCGAGGACGATGCAATCGAGTACATCGAGGAGGTCGAGCGTTTGCTTGACCGCGACAGCGACCTCTCGAAGCTAATCGCATACCAGCGTGTCCGAAAGCTCATTGACTCGCAAAACGTCAACCCAAAAACTATCCGCGAAACCGGCCGCGCCATCGAAGAGGACCTTGAAACCTTCGAGCGCCTTCTTGCCGGCGCTCCGGATGCAAACAAAGGAGGTAAGGCCGCATGAGCGCGCTACAGACGTTCCGATTCCGGCTCGAACCTGATCCGGAAATTCCACGGTTCAAGCGCTTGCACTGGGAGCTAGTCGATGTACCGATTGCCGACGTGCTGACGCGAGGCGTGCATCCCTGGGACCCCGACAAGCACCCATCCATACTAGATGCTTTCGTTCAACGAATGAACTGCGAGGAAGCCAAAGTAACTGACCTCGTTCCGATGGGCCACAGTCACGACATCATCGCCGACAGCGGCTATATCTGGATAGACAAGAGTAGTAGCAAGTTCCAGAGAACGTTGAAGGCCGTCCAAGAGGGCATATACTTCGTGGTCGGCCTCTCGTACGTCGAACTGCTTGGCATTGCCAAGGAACGGTTGCGCGCCCGGTGGTCCCACGGAGTCGCCAAGACGCTCGCGGAGAAATCTCACTACGGGTTCCAAGCGTTGCGTCAGTTTCTGAAGTCCAAGGACAAGTCCATCAAGTTGTCCAGTTACGACGACATCGACGGCTACGACTTGGGCAGAATTCTCTCGCTGGAAGATTTTGAGCAGCATGACAAGTTGCTCGTCAGCGAGGGAATTCCAACGCAGAATTTCCGGTTGGCCTCGGCGCTGTCGCAATTTGCCGACAACGACGGACGGCTGCGCCTAGTCCCGGAAATTCGGGCACTGACTTTCGCGGTCATCATGAAGTCGGACAAGCCCCACGTCTGCGGCACGCACGTGCAGTGGCATGTGACACGAACAGGCAAGATGCTTACGTTTCGGCCTGATCTCGGTAATAACAGTGTCGCGAAACGGGCTGCTGCGGAGGCGTTCGCGATGCGCTATCGAGTTGACGACCGCCGATTCGTGTTCCGCACTACGGTGGACAAGCTCACAGAAATGCTCGAACGCAATGAGGGAGCTCCCACCTTTCCATCGTTGAACTACACATCAAAGCAAGGGCCTCCGACAGCGACCGCCGAGGTCGAGCCGTCTCGAGTGCGCGCCTTCCACATCGGCAAGTATCCGACAAGCAGGTGCAGCGGCGACATACTCCGGGAAGTGCTTCGTGAACACGGGGTCCCTATGACCGGGGCAAAAGACAAGCTGGTGAGCAAGCTCGCAGGGTTGATCGCGGACACTTACGCGAAGCATCAGTCCGATTTGGACCACTTCTTCGCAGAGCACCGTTTCCTGCGCATAGCGTCGGCGCCATCGAGCGCAGCCGACCTCCCGATCCTCGAAGACATGCGTTACCTGCGCAACTTGGTACTGACGGCATACGTCATCCGGCACCTTCGCGGCAACGCCATCCTCGAACCAAGCCACGAAAACGCTACGTACACTGTTGAGGAACTCGCCCTGGCGCTCCTTGAAGGCAAGCTCGCCTTCACCGGCGCCCTCCTCCGCGTCGCCTGACGCACAAAGAGAGACAACTCCCTCCGGGAGATTGCCTCTCTTTTTTTATTTCATCCGTAGTCGGGATCATCCCGACAACCTATTCTCGGCAAAGCAGTCGTGGGTTTAATCCCCGCGGGGCCTGGCCCCACCACACCGTTTCACGTGCAAGTCTCAAGCCTCGATCCATTCTTGCCCAACGTCCAGCCTTAGTACGCGACTCGCTATTACTTTGCAGCTGCCTACCAAACGGCCAGCATTACCAGCATATCTCTAGCAACCTGATCCGTCCGGCAACATCTCCCACGACAACAGTGTCCACAGCCCTTAACAGGCCAAAGGAGCGGATCGAAGCAAGCCCTTGGTAGGCGTGAAGAACCCGACCGTCTTTCAAGTCCCACAGCCTTACCGAACCGTCCATCGACGCCGATATCGCGGCGTGCCGCTCGGGCAGCGCCGCAACGCCCACGATTCGGTCCTCGTGTCCTCGCATTTCAACGAGAAGCTCACCTTTGGAAACGCTCATGACCCTCAGAATATTGTCAAATGCAGCCGACAGCCCCATAGTCTCCCCGGTTCGCTCGTCCTTCCATGCACTGAAGAGCAACGCGTCCGATTTGTGCGGGATGGAAGGATAGGGATCTTTGAAGCCATCCCAATTCACAAAACGAATCTCTCTCGGAGGTCGCTCCAGAGAGAAGATTGGCGGCCGAAGGACAAGAGTATCATTGTCCAAAAAGGCGAGACACGACCCTTCCGCTTTAATACACACCACGTTGATTCCCCGAGGAAATGTGTCGCGGCACTCATGCCCTTCGTCATTCCACAGCAGCTCCACCAGAATTGGCGGTCCCATACCGTTGAGAACGAGACGTTTGCCAGTCGGCGAAAACAGAATCGAGTCAATCCCCCCTCCAAGACCTTCGGCCCGAATCGGCTTATCCAGACTGTCGGTTCGAGACAGAAGAAGTGCTCCCACGTGCTCCATTGATATCACGGATGCCACAACAAGAACACCATCACTGCTCAACGCCGTAGCTTCAATGTACTCATCCGGGTTGCAGTGGATTGTATGTCGAATCTCACAATGGTGGTTCCCAAGGGCGTGTATTTCAACACGATCGGATGCGGTTCGAAGAAGTGTACTCCCGTCCCCGCTTAGCAAGAGGCCCTCATTGCTCCGAAATGTCCTCACTACATCCATTTACCGCTCTCCAAGGATGAAATCGATCTTCGTCATCCAGGATGACTATTGCACCTTGCCGGTTCATCAGCGCAACACGCCTTCCTGTATCCGAGGCCGCCAGATACAGTACCTCTGATCCAAGAGAAAGTGTTCCTTTCGTGCGAGTTCGCTGCGCCAGATCCCATACTCTTACAACGCCGGCTGAATCAGCAGAGATAAACTGATTTGCGTCCGTTGTAAAAGCCATCTGAACAATTGAGGCCGCATGATCGTCGAGAGTCACTACGTCCGTCGCAACAGGACAACCTGTGACAACAGCGATTCGGTTGCCTGTAAATGCGATCGCAAACCTGTCTCTACGTTCGTCAACAACGAAAGCGTATGTATCCTGGACATACTTTGGAGACCGGGCCAGGACGTGAACAGAAGCGTCGGCGCGGTCGATGCCTAAGAGGTCGCCGGAGGTTTCCATCATGACAAAGCATCCCTTAGGCGTCCAGTAGCCGAACCGATGGGGAAAGCCGCCCATAAACTCATTATCGGTTTCTAAGGACTTTTTCGCCACGTTGAAAACCAGCCAACGTAGCCGAGAAGTGTTGTCTGAAAGGATAACCGCCACCTCTGAAAACTCTGCGCCGAAACTGGCGGCTTGTACCTTTTGCCCACGCGGCGGTATGAAATGCCATTTTTCGGATTTCCGCACGAGCGAAGCCACCTGAACTGCATCAGCATCCCAAAGAAGTACATGGTTCCCCGTATGGGATACCGAGATTCGGTCCCTTGGCGAGAAGTCCGTGTATACGACCCGACTCTTAAGTTCGCTCTGGCGCCCGACGCCGCGGTACAGGACTCTTCCGCCATTAACAGACAGAAGACCCTGGCCATTCTGAAAAATGCACAACGGCTTCTCAGGAACTGGAAACGTCTTTTTCACGTAGCCCACGCCGTCGCTGGCCTTGCGCCATGCCGTAACACTGGGTTCTTCTGTGGCCACCATAAGTGTCTTCAGATCTTCGGACATCGAGAACGAGGAAACGCCAGCCTCATGAATAAGTACCTCGCTCGAAACACGAATACCATTGCGCGTCCCGCCTCGTGCCGAATACGGGACGAGACAGGGTCTTGGCGGCTGGATGAGCGAAAGTGTGCGTCCAAGCACTTTGGCGTACTTAGAGTCCTCCTCTTCAAGCAGCAACGACAACACACCCCAGATTTGGTGCGGGTCACGTATAAGGATGTGGAACGCGCCCGCGAGTGACATTCGCAGGGGCACCAATGGACGGGCGAGTTCGTGTGGAAGTCCACTAAAGTCACGCAGGAGCGACTCAACTGTGCCGAGGGTAACGCGCTTGCTGAGATAGCGAGCATCTAGCAGGAGTCCCCGCAGATCTCGGGACCAATTTGCCCCCAACAGATGATGACCAATGAAACTCCATATATAGCCGTCGTCTTCCAGTTCCCACCAGGGAAGGCGCCCACCCTTGCCAGAAATTCCACTCTTGATTGGCCATTGCCTGTCCGCGTAAGCGCGAAGGATCGTTCGGTGCGCGTACTGCGATGCCGTCGCGTCATCGTAGTACGCGCGAAGAAAAGCGTGTATGACCTCGTGAATCTGGATGAGTTGTTTGTCCCAATCTACCCCAAGCATGGCAAGGTCGTTTAGCCGCCCAATAGTCTCTCTGGTCTCGCCTGGGTCGGCTCGCCAGATCGTCTCCAATGCGGAAATGGGTATCCGGGTATTCTTGGCTGTCGCGGCCAGCAGGCGAAAGTCGCGAAACTCAGAAACACTCAGATACTCATTTATGGCGACATCCAGGACGTTGAAGAGCACGGTCTCTCCGCCTTCCTCAGCCTCATGAAGCGGCGTGAAATCCTGGAGATACTTGCGCAATCGTTTGAAGCGCCCCGACCCTGGCTTCTCGAAGCGATTTATGATTGTCCCGGCCGACTCAGGCTTCTTGTTGAGTAGACCGCCAACAATCTTGAGCGCTAAAGGAATGCCCGAACAGTGCACGGTAAGCTCATCTAATAGCTCAGTCGGCAATCTGCCGGAATCGGCCACGGAGTCCGTAAGTACGGCTCGTGCGTCATTGTCACTCATTGAAGGCAGGTGTACAAGCTGTTTCGGCAGTTCGACGTCATCGAGGACCCGGCGGTTTCGGGACGAAGCAAGTATGCAACAGTATTGGCTCAGCGACTGGAAAGGCGTCACCTGCGCGGCGGAATGCACGTCATCCAATATGACAAGCACTCTCTTCCCCTTCGTTAACTTCCGTAGATCTGCATTTGCAGTGGGGGACTGGCCTAGGAACGCAATGAGCTCGGCTTTCTTGGCAGCAATTGCGAGCGGTGTCGTTTCTTGGCCCATGGTCAGGAAGCATATTGTACTCCCGAAATGCATGCGCAATATGACTGACCGCGCCATCTTGTTCAGTAAATAGGTTTTTCCAATTCCTGGCGCCCCCCAAAGCCCGAGGAATCGGGGGGGTGTGCCCGCTTCCGATTCTCCAGCTTTTTGGCGGGGGCGTCTCGAAACCATGGAATCTTCGTCGCGACTTGGTTGCGGAAGATACGCGAGAATGCGACGCTCCAGTTCGCTACGGACCTGCTCTCGAGATAGGGTACCCCGACCGAAAGGAATCCGCCACGTCCCTTGACGCAATGGGCGGCCTTTGCGATGCAGGTGCTGCAGCGCACATCCGAAGTATTTCTCTAGAATCCTTCGTACTCCTGCGTGCTGGGATGCTCCTCTTTCCGTAGCAGACTCTTCTTTGTCGTCGAGGAAATTGATAACAAGATGCTCGGCCAGTGAAGGCTCAAACAGTGTCAGGACGTAGTGGAGATGATCTGTGGGAGAATGGAATCGGTAAACATATAGCGCCGGGAAAGGGTTGTCACGGTTTCTCAGCCACTCACTCCGAACCTTGATATTCAAGTCGGAGATCCTCCGGCGAATCATTGATGATCCGGACAGGGGGACGCCCATTAGACCCAAAAAGACCGTCTCCATGACAAGGAAGTTGCCAGTCGGCCATGCGCTATTACCGCAGATGCCTATCAGTGCTTTATGTAGTTGGCTGGACGCTCCAAATCCCAAGCGCTCTAAGCACGTTTGAAGCAGAGCGGTCTGGTCAGTACCGGGCATCTTCGTGGTCCTATGGCTGATATACAAATACGTCTTACCTGGACGGCCCTCGTTGCGTAGGCCAAGCGAAATTTTAAGGAACTGTGGCCCGGAGAATCTAACACCACGAGCAGGCTACTATTCGACGCCCCTTCTTTCCGTCCGTTCCCAAAAATCCTGTAGCGCACGAAATATGAGCCCCTCTTTCGTCCCAGCGCACGACGACGGCACGCAAACGCCTGCGTACAATTGACTTAGGACGCACACGAACTGCCAGCAAGCGGCCAATTCAAGGATTACTAAGCAGGTAAATTATCCGATGCCGGTCGAGGTGAGAGATACTGGTCAATTACCGCTGCTCTTGGGAATCCCAGAGCACCAAAAGGCGTTCGTGGGGCGCCTGTTAACGCAAGTGTGCCAAAGCGGGCCAACGCTCTCTCGCGGTCCAATTACTCGACCTTCCGCAATGGGTGATGCCTTCTCCGAACCAGGTCTGAATGAACTTGAGAATGAACCTCTGATGACCGTCGAATTTGCCCGACTCTTCGACAGTCGTTTTGTCGTAATACTACAGGAGCACCTCCTTGACAGGCGGTTCGTAAGCAAGAAGCGCACGTTGCCTCGAACGCAGGTCGGGCAGGTCATCATTCTCGACGGAACGACCGGTGACTGGCGCGCCGAAGGTCTTTCCACGATCCGCTATGTGCCCGTTTGGGCGCTCGTGCGTAAGCATATCCAGATGACCTACGACCAACTCTCCTCCCAAGGCAGGGCTGCTGCGTACTGCACAATCGATGAGCTGGAAGAAGCCTATCTGAAATTTGGACAGGGAATCTTTCAGCGCTTTGAAACTGAAGTATTTCCAGGCGACGAGTACTGTGCAACCCCAAAGCAGATCAACGAATCCCTTCAATACGTTAAATCAAAGCTGGCATCACCCTTCACCGAGGTAATCTCCGTCCCAACCCCTTACTTCATAAACGCTGCGCCAGGTCAAGTCTTTTATTGCCCAAGCCCGTCCGTGCTCGACTGACCTTTCGCTTCGGATTCATTCCGAACTTGTTCGAAAAGCTTCGGGTGACGCCGCAATGCCCCGCAAATACTCTGATAACGCTGCTTTGTAGAAGCGGCAGAAGTCATCAGCTGGTTTCAGTGGGTTGCTTCGAAGCGCCAGCATGTTGGCGTTCGGTGCGATCAAAACTCGAACTCGTGATAGATGGAGCGACGCGGTGGCTCAAAGATCAGTACGAGCTGTGAATGTAATGCGCAAAGCAAGTACAGCAAAACCGAACTCGAATAGCCGCCAGAGCTGCGGCAGTCGCCGCATTAAAGAAAGCGGTAGAAGTTACCTGGAAACTTCAGGGAACGGCGAGAGTGCGCGTCTTCCTAATAAGCTCTGCGATTCCCGGCGCAGGAGGGATAAATGAAGGATCGGACCACGATGATTCCCTCGATATACGTATGCCGGCGCATAACCCATTCTGGGGCAGAGCTGGCGACTGCGAACATGCCAGCGCGGTATGCCCCTTACATGAATCTTTGCTTGTCACGGCTGTGCGAAATGCTCGTGTGTGCCATTCCCAAACAAGATCTGATGCGTATTGGGGATGCACTCATCCTTGCTTCCAAACTTCACTCCGGCATCTTTCGCAAGACCGGTGAGCCTTATCTGGCCCACCTCCTGGATACCGTACGGCTTTCTTTTCTTGCCGGTATCCACGAGGCCGATCTTTTGATATCTGCAGTGCTCCACGACTCGCAAGAAGATGCAAGTGACCGAATGCCGGCGGACGGGTTAAACGCGTATGGGCTGCCGGATCGCGTAGTGACGTCCGTGGCCGCGCTGAGCAAAGTTGGATCGCCACATCCCACTGAATACTTTGAGCAAGTCCGTAGGTTTCGTTCAGCACGCGTGCCCAAATTAGCCGACAGGCTGAGCAACTTGCGTTCGATGCGCGGCGCGTTCTCCGTTGAGAAGATGCGCGAGTATATACGCGAAACTAGCGACGAACTGATTCCCATTTGCGGTACCAAGTCCGGCGGACTTGGCCGGTATACCGACGCCGCGCGAATCCTGGAACACCAAATAGACGAATCAATTAAGGCGGCTACCGCGTTTATCGCGGCAGGGGGTGGCCGCCATGTTTGTTAGCTGCTATTCCGATAACGCTTTCGCGTGGCGCGGTATTCGTGAGGGCCGCAAGCACGTGCTCTCGGAAAAGTCTGCCCATCTCCGCCGTAGTGGTCGCTCCGCTCCGATCTACGGGCATGCTAGTTGCATTAGAACGTTTGTACCTAAGCCTGTTCGTCGAAGCTTCAGCTACGAAGGTTCCCCCCAAACGCCGCAGCTTTCGGTTTTGGTGCTTTCTGCGTCGTTTGTTGTTATGGGCGTTGCTAGCGGTGCACGCAAGCTGAACGTATTCGCAGATGCATGCAACCGTTTTCGCGCATGCATGGTGAGTTCCCGGAGGAGCGGGCTATGAGCATGTCGACAGGTTGCAATGCCTATCGCGTCGCACTGTTCGAGTCCGAGGTACAGGCAGTTGCAGGGGACGCAGTTCATTTCGCACCACTTGAAACAGGCGGCGAACTCTATGGGTATCGCTCGCGCGGAAGCGACTTCATTATCGCGTTTGCAACGCCACCCGGCCCGCATGCCGTGCATGAGGCATGCTTTTTTCGAAAGGACCTCACTTCGTTACTTACAAGCCATAGGTGGATTGTCGACAATTTTCGTCTTGGGTTATGGGGTGCGTGGCATTCACATCACTATTTGGGCCTGAGCACTCCGAGTCAGCGCGATATCGAAAGCGCCGCCGCAATCGCAAAGAAGAATGGGATGGATGAGTTCCTTATCTTTATCCTGACTATCGGCTCGAACGAGTCGCATCGCCACGGCGGGACGAGCAAAGTCAGTTCACCGGCGGTGCGGCAGCTGCGGTCCCACGGATCGCGCGATCTTGTATGCGTCAATTCTTTTGTGTTCCATACAGATTCGGAGTTGCTGTCGCCAATATCCGTCGAATCCATCCCGTTCACCAGTCCCCACCGGCTGGCTCTTCAGGCTTCCGACGGAAACCGTGCGGACCTTCACTTCGACAGTTCCCCTCATCCAAGCGACTGCATCTGCTTCGCGACACCAGACTCTCCGCGCGCGGAGGGCTCACTTCCGAGCCAGCTCGAAGGAGACTTGCTCGCACTACCACCCCATTTGCGCGAATGCTGTGAAGTAACGGAGCAGGACGGCGAATTCTTTGTAACGATCCGCTTTGGCCCCAATTTGAAATTCCGCCTTAAGCATGAGAACAACAACGTTTCTGAGAGGATTCTGAATTTCGCCCAGTATCTATCGAGCGAGGGCTGGATCATGGCCGGTCCGCCTCTCCGCCATGGCCGTTTTACGATCGATTCGCTCATTCATGATCGCCCCGATGAGATTCGAGAACGATCCCGCACTGATCGTGTCCGCATCAATATAGACCAAGACGAGTACGAGGATGCGCCGGGAGAAAACCAACCGATGAACCGAGGAGACATATAGGCCATGTGGACAGCGCGGCAGGATAGCCGGATTCGGGCAGAGCGGGACGTCATGGACCGCCTCTTGCCGCACTTCGTGTTTTTCTTCTCCTGGAGTGCATCCTACGTAATCGGTCGGGAGTGGAGTGCAGGTTTTCGTCATTCCTATGAACTACGGCTTGAATTGGGCATTGGGTATCCGGATGAAGAGCCGTATTTGTACATCACATGTCCATCGCTGCTCTTCGATTATTACGGGGATCAGTTGGCCTGTCCATCTCACCAATTTCATACGTTGGGCCGCCGTGAGGAACTCGGCTGGACGCGGCTCTGCCACAGCAAGGACTGGGACCCCAGAAAGTCGTGTCTTGCCGTGATTCAGCGTGGTCAACTTTGGATTCACTTGTACGAGCAGCACCTTCGTACCGGTCAATCGATTGACGACATGCTTTGGGATTTGAGGAGGAGGTATACCCCATGAGTGACAACCCTAGCTCGAATACTTTTACGGACGAGATTCTCCGGGGCCTGGAAATTGCGGGAGAGGCGGAGAATCGGTTTCAGCGCGCAGGGCGGCGGTATGTGTACGACAAGGAGCGGAATCGCTTCCGCGAACCCAGTCCATCGGACAATCCCGAGTCTACGTTGAACGTGGATGTCGATGACCTGGGATGGGCGTGAACGATGACTCCCCGCGTAGTCTTGCCCCAATCTCTGCTGGACGACCTGCGCACGGCAACTGGTCCGGTCCGCTGGACGGCGCGGCACTGGGCCGGGGAAGAGGTCATTTCTCTCTTCGCATCAGAGGAATCCGCCCTCGGTAATCCGTGCGAAATCTCCGTACTATTCGGGCCTCTAGATACATTGACGGATGAGTCCTCGGTTGGTGCGATGCCGAGTATCGTCCTCTCGTGCCGGTCCGATTCCGCTCCCGCAGGGCTGCTTCCCGCCTCCCACATGGAATGTCGCATTAGGCTTCATAAGAACCAAGGATGGAAAGACGCTGCGCTCACAGTTGTCGATGATCGGGACATTTTCCATCGGATAAACGGGCTTCTTGAGACCGACGCGTTGCGCGAGGAGCACGTGGCGATTTTCGGTGTGGGCTCTCTGGGCGCCGAGGTGGCACTCGGGCTTGCAAAAGCCGGTGTTGGAGCGTTCACACTCCTCGACCACGACGTTCTGGAACCCGGAAACACATGCCGCCATCCCTCGCCCCTAAGCCACGTCGGCCGGCATAAGACCCACTCAGTAGAAGAACTCATACGAGACAAGAACCCGCGCGTACAGGTGGAGACTCACGAATCGCGTCTCACGTGGGCAAGCTCCGGGGAAGCCACGGAAATCGTGCACAGGAGTTCCTTGGTCATCGCTGGGTTGGACAACCACGAAGGCCGCGCCATCTTGAACCGCGTATGCCTTGATTCCGGGGTGGCATGCATCTTCGCAGGCCTTCGCCGGAGGGCCTACGGTGGCCAAGTCCTGATCCTGCGCCCGGGTAGCGGGCCGTGCTACAGCTGCCACGTCCATTCGCACCCGGAAATGGCCCGAAGTGAATCGTCGAGCAACGCCCCCGCCTACAGCGATCGTCCGGTGCCGATTGAACCTGGTCTTGCCACCGACATAGCGCCGGTCGCGACGATGGCGACTAAGCTCGCTATTCAACACTTGCTGCGGGACAAGAATTCGACGCTCCGCAGCCTGGATGAAGATCTCGCCGCGCCCCTCTACGTTTGGTTCAATCGCCGTGAAGAGAATACCTCCATCGCCGGGATCCCCCCAATGGGTTATAGCGTCGGCGGACTGGCCATCCTTCGTTGGTATGGATTACCTCTTGAGCGCGACCCGCACTGTCCCTCGTGCGGAGCGTACGAGCCAGCAACATGAAGAAGGAACAAATACAGACAATCCTCGGTGAAACCTACGCGGCGACTCGGTTACCTGCGTGCGGCGACGCAGGACTGCAGGAATTCTACGGTCGCCGTATCGCGGACGCTGTAGCCATGGAATTCTCGTCGCAACTCTACAGCGTAGCGTCTCAACCCGACGATTCATGCGCTATTAGCCTCCTCTGGTCCTTCTTCCCCAGTACCGCCCCGGAGTCAAAACAGAGCCGTCTGCGCCTCACAGCACGAGGCGCGGCCCATGACGCAGCTGTTGTCCAAGGGATTGATAACTGGCTATGGAAAGGAGCCTTAGCCGGTCTTTACGCGACGCAGCGCATAGATCCTGCGGAAGTTGATGTCATCGACTTCAGTGTGGCATGCGATGTCGTGCGCATGGAGCAGGCACTGACTCCAGTAACCACGACAGCCGAAAACCCGGACGTGCCATCGCTTCTGTACGAACCATTCCCGCTTATCCCCCAGACGAGCAACGGACTCCTTCTGGTGGACGAAGTGCTCAATACACTGCAGGAGCCCGTGCTCATCCACATCTGTGTTATGCCCGAGGATACTGCACCGCAGCGACACGCGCTAGCAAAACACTGTGCCTTGCTTCACGAAATTGGACGCTCGCACTGGTCGGCTGATACGTCGCATGAATGGTTTGGGGAGCCAGATCGCGGACGCGTCCGGCGGTTGCCCCTCCCGCACCGTGGAGAACCTTCCGCCGATCTCGTGATCAAGAACACTCAGCGCGTCCGAGAAAACATCCGCCGTCCATCTGTTCGATTTGACATTCGAATACTGGCGCGCAACAGGTCGACGGCATTACGCGTTGCTTCCGCTGTCGCCACGGCTGCGTTCAAAGACGGTTCGTATGCAATCGTGACGACCAATAGAGGCACGCCGGAGTTTGAAAACTTGATCCACGCAGTCTCCAAAGGGCACGTCGCATGGGTTCCGCCGTTCGAGTGCCTGGCCGCGCAAGGTACGCCTGTCTACTATCGTGATCTTGAACGTCTCCGCCAAATTGCGTCGCCGCAGGAACTTCACAATGTATTCATCTGGCCGGTTGCTGACATCAATTCTCCGTACTGCATCGAGCACAGCATGGATTCGACGGTAACTCCGTCAGAGCTGTTTATTCCCTTCGGATACCGCGTCATTGGTCCCAGAGGCGAACTGGGGCGAAAAGAGGGAGCGACGAATCCTGAGCGCTGCCTCAGCAATATTGCCTTTGGACAATCTGGAGTTGGCAAGACACTGTTTCTTGTCAATGGTGAATTCGAATTCCACAGTCACGACACTCCTTTTGTCTCGTTCGAGCCCGTCGCGGGAGAACAACCGGCGATTAAACTGCTACATGGCCATCCCGATTCCAACATTCGCCGGCTCGCCGAGAAGTTGCAGGTCTTCACGTTTGGACCAAACAGCATTTCCGAAGGAGTCTTCAATCCTTTTTGGCGTCCCAAAGGAGTGGACCTGGACAGAAAGGTGGGGCGTCTTGTCGAATGCTTCATGGGAGCGGTTCCCTCTTTTCCCGCATTCGAAGCGGCGCTCACCAACGCCATATACAAACTTTATAGAGTACATTCCGATCCCCAAGATCCACCACGTGTGGAAATGCTGATTCCCGAACTGCGCAAGCAGGTCAAGAAGTTAGGCTACTCACAAGACGTTTCGCAGGACTTGTTGTCTGCGTCGATTTCTCGCTTTGTCAAATTGTGCACCGGGGCTCTGGGCACTATCTTCCGGCCGGGTATAAACGTTCCTTCCATGGAGTACTTAATCAACGGCCATACGATAATCGAGTTGGACAGTCTCAATGAAGAGGAGCAGTCCATCTTACTTCTGTTATTTCTCCAGGCGATCGAGGAGCAACTTCTGGTTTCGCCCGACAACGGAAAATCGCCCCGTCTCGCCATCCTATTTGATGAACTCCACCTTATTGCAGGAAGTATCACGGCAGCGCCGCAGTCCGACCAATTTGTCGATACCGCAGCGAGAGTCTCCCAGCGCTACTGCCGCATGCTTCGCGAATACCGCAAGTTGCGAGTGTGCATTTACGGTGCCGACCAGAACCCCTGCAATGTGGCATACGATGCAGTAAGCCAGACTCAGACGATGGTCGCTTATCGGACGACTGATTTGAAAAGCCGTGAAATTCTGTCGGGGGCGATGCGGCTCTCTTCCTCGCAGACTGAGGCATTGGCCCAACTCAAGCCCGGTTTTGCCTATGTATCCACGCCGCACAGTCCGAGTGCGTGCCTGGTTAAGATGCGTGATTTCAGCAATGTGCCCGCCTTGCTCAGCAAGCCATCACCCGAAGTTTTGCGTGAGGCATGCCGCAATCAGCCTTGGCGGCGCGCAGCGAATGATGCCATCGCTGCCGCCCGCCTCCAGTTGCTGAGCGAAGCCACGACGGCATTCGCAACCATTCTTGTTCGGCGAAACCGCGAAGTCGAGAGAATACTGAAGGAGAAGGCGGTTTCGCTCGATACGTTGGCGCGGGTCCATGAAGAGTTCGACGACGAGTTCGAGGACTTCTATCACAATAGTTACCTCAGGTTGATTGGCGATGGTGATGGCGTCTCCCCGGGGTTGGAGGCTCGCCGCCTCCGGCTGCAAGACGAAATCGAGAATCACGCCGCGCCCCAGGCTAGAAACCTGCTCGACTTCATGAAAGGTGTTTTGAAGCGCTCGACGGATCCGGAGGACTTGTCATGAGAGATACATACTTGCCGACGCGGCAGGAAATCGATGATCAGAACGAACGGCTGTCCAAAAACATGGAGGACCATGGAGAGAAACTGAAAGTCACTGCGGATGACATCGAGACGATACGTCAATTGCGGGAAGACCTGGACCGTAGTGGCGGTACGACCGAAGGGTTGGACGCCGTGGACCGCGCGGTCGACAGCGCAGACGGGGCCGCGTCAGAAGTCTTTGATCAGCAAGACCGGGACCTCCAGGAAGTGCACGAGGAGAACGAGGAATTCCAGGAAGAACTCGACGAGGGCAAAGAGGCCGCGGACGCCAATCTTGACCGTGTCTCGGACACGCTGATTGAAACACAGGCGGCGATCGAGCACATGGAAGCGACCAGGGACGCTATCCAGGAGGACTTGAAACTGCTCAGCGAACAACTCGATGCGGCGAAGGATAGCCTCAAGCGGAGCCGGGAACTTGAGGCCGAACTACGCAGCGTGACCGACTGGAGACGTGAATAATGGGCGTACAAGGCCGGGACGAATCCCTTTCGCTGACCTACCTGCGGGAGAATTTTGACTCGCACACAAGAGAAGCGCGGTGCCGCGCGACACAATTGCGCGATGCGGTTGCGGCGCTGCCAAAAGTGGATCAGCGGGGACATTCGGAGTGCAATTTTGCAGAGGACCTCTACGCGCAGAAAGAAGAAATTGACCAACACGTGAGAACGCAACTGTCGCGATTCCAGGGGTATCGTACCTTCATCTATCGCGAACTCACTCGCCTCTCCCGGCAAGCGGGCGACGTTGGGCGAGCGGCCGGAGCGCTTCACCACGACGCACCGAAAGGCCACCTACACCAAGGTGAAGACGCCATTCTGCAAGACATTCGCTGGCTAGAGGATGTGCGCAAGACTGGGGCAACAGTTCTCGAAGGACTTGAGGCGGCCCTGGCGTTGAGCGCTACAAAACGGTGGCCCCTTGGTAAACCCCAAAAACGTTTCCGCGTTGCTCCTCAGTCTGGCCCTGCGCAGGTACCCATATTCTTGCCTCCCGAACCAAGCCTTGAAGCTGAGATAGAAGCCCTCAGCGGGAACGGCGAAAACATCGCCGACATGGGGCACGAAAGGCTATCACGATGACGAAATGTGTTCGCCCAGATTTCGCGGGGCCGCTGATTGCAGGCTCCATCGATAAGCGGGAGGTACTACTCCGGCCTGGCGGCGAGATCCCTCTGCTAAGTCTTCTGCCCGGTCACCATGTTACCAGCATCGACCGCAACCGGGGGGGCAACATGGTGGTTGCGGGTGATACATACGGGATGGTGCATTTGCTCAATCATAAGATGATGGTGCGCAGTCTGAACCAAGGGGCTGCGGTGCTGGATGTCCGCTTCACGAATGAAACTGACTTCGTTGCCGCAGACACGTCGGGGAGGGTACTCCTATGGCGTCCGCCCTACGCCCATCCGTCTGAACTTCCATTTGACGGCGATAGGCATGTCTCGGCCCAGGTCATGGCGGGCAATGATCTCATCTGTTTCCGCGCGAATGGGGGCATCGCGATGTGGAACGCCGGCGGTTTGACTGCCATCAAATGCACTTCGGACGTGATGCCGCCGATACCCTACAGTGTGGCTAAGGGTCTTTACTGGACGGCCGTGGGATTGGCGGTGTTCCCTGTTGCGGCCGGAAGACTGCTCTGTGTCAATCCGATGAACCTTGAAACGGAACTTCATTCGGTGCA
Source organism: Candidatus Hydrogenedentota bacterium (assembly GCA_013359265.1). Classification (NCBI taxonomy): domain Bacteria; kingdom Pseudomonadati; phylum Candidatus Hydrogenedentota; species Candidatus Hydrogenedentota bacterium. The sequence continues at coordinate 92,822 of JABWCD010000006.1, read as the reverse complement.
TGACCGAGATTTCTATGCTTTATTCGAATGGGAGGGAACACTCGCAACCGTAGCCTTTCACGAAAGCGTCCTGAAGCGTTGGCGAGCAAACCCTTTCCGCCAGGTATCCGAACTGGAAGCGCCACCCGAAGTCATTGCAGCCGGGCTGACAACGGATCTCCATGCGCCTCTGCTGCTGGTCCAGCTAGACGGCACCGCTCGCAGCTTCAGCTTCACCGAAAGTGCGCTAACACCAGTAGGCGCGCCGCTGACAGGCGAGTTTCGCGCTTTTTGCGGCGTTTCCTACCAAACCCACACAAGCGCCGCCACCCGGGCGCGGGACGCACAGGCTAAACAATGCGCTGCCGATGTGGCAAAGGCCGTCGCCGAGCAGAACCCCCGCCGTGCCGAGTCGCTGGTAAATCAACATCCTGGCGTCCTATCTGAGCCTGTCCGCTATGCACTGCTCGCGGACATTGCCGGCTTGGACGGTGATATTCGTAAGCAAGCGACACTTCGCGCGAAGTTGCTCCATACGATGCCTCAGTCACGCGCGGCCGTCGCCAGTCACTGGCGACAAGTGCATTTCCTTATGAGGCACATGCACTTCGAGGCAGCAAGCGAGGTCTTGAATGCTCTCCCCGCGACCAGCGACTCCGAGGAGGCAGCTACGATCTCGGAGGCAGTCTCGCAGCAGGCGCAGCAAATCGCATCCGGTACAGCGCTCGTCGCGATGGTTGAGGAAGAGGCGGTTGCGCACGTACACGTAGCGGCAGCGTTGGAGCGGCCGGTACGCACGCGCCTGCTTCTCAGCGAGTGGACGACCACGGATTGCTGGGGTACGTGCTTCGACGTGACAGAATGCGTTGACGCAATCGCTTCGTACCTGGACTGCCGAAGCGTCTCACTTTCCTACAAGCGTGAGCAGTTGCGCGTCATTACGCCAGACGCGATAGGGAGCGCAGAGGAAGGCGTTGTCATTGGCAGACCGCTCGGAGACGGTCACCGCTTGGAGTTGGTTTATCGGCTTAGGCAGGAGGATGGCCGGACGGATCTCATACCCGGTGTTGCGTTCACCCCGGCCCGAGAAGTCCGAGATGTGGCGGCTCACAACGATGCATGCGAACGCTTTATCCGGATGATCGCGCGCGGGGAAGACTACACGATCTGGCTGCGAACAGTTCAACAACACGTTGACCAGGCGCTAGGGAGCTTGGTCAACCAAAAACGTGCGTACTGGGATCGTCAACAATCATGAAGAACCGGACTTTCAAAGACTACATACGGGGCGGGTATGAGTTCGTCGAGCAATCGGAGCATGAAAGCTCCGTGACGGATGTGAGCAGGTACTTTCCAGGGAAGCCCGAGATGCGCCAAGCGACATACGTTGAGATACCGGCGGGTGAAGTGCTTCTCGATCGATTTACCGTGTGTGGCTGCATTGGCGATGATGCGGTCGGTCGTCTGTACCTTCTGGAAGACGCGGCCCTCGGCGAGAAAGTGACAGCCAGAATCTATGCGGGCATCGAGGAGCATGTACCCGACTGGTTTGTGGGGGTGAACCGGTTGAAGCACCGGATTCGTGATTATCGGCATGTGATATGTCCCCTGGAGTTCCATCGTGGCCGTTGGGGTGGGGGAAACCTCAGCATCCTGAGCATGGAGTTCCTCGACGGCGGCACGTTGTCCGACTGGAGTCGAGAGCCGCATCGGGAATCCCCGAATCGCCTTTGGGAAGCGCTGCGGTTCGTGCGGCAGGCGTGTTACGGGCTTGGAACGCTCGAAGACGCCGGAATCACCCACCGCGCTATCATCCCGGAGCATCTGCTCATCGCATCGGAAAATCTCAAAGTAGGCGGACTGGAGTACTGCGTCGACCTGCAAAATGCAGACGCGAACAGACTGCGCCGGATGCCTGAAAACTTCGCAACATACTTGGCGCCCGAACGGTTCGCAAGTCCTCAACAATGTGACGTCCGTGGCAGTGTCTATTCGCTGGGAGTCATCCTCTTTCAAGTGGCGCACCCGGAATTCCAACCGCCGTTCCAGGGATCGCCCAAACGGCTAGCAGTGCTGCACAACGAGGCGCCACCCCCGCCGTTACCGGGAGTACCTGACGAGATTCAGACTATTCTTCTTCGATGTCTTGAGAAAGATCCTAAGCGCCGCTTTGGCGACCACTGGTCGGTCCTGTGCGCGTTGGAGACGTGCTCTGCCTCCCATGACAACGTCCCAGAAATTGGGGACAACGCGTCTCGACCAAACAGTGTCGTACCCGGCGTTGAAGCATGGAAGCAGGCTCTCGACCACTACGAGCAAAACGACCTGAGAAAAGCTGCATCCCTGTGTCGGGAAACATTGACGGAATTCCCCGATCACGCCGGCGCTCGCGGCCTTCTCGATAAGATCGAAAACAGAGCTGCAGAGGCTGCGCGCATTTACTCCGTCATTTGCTCCGGGGAAGCGCGCGGAAGTCTTGAGGAGCAGGCGAACCTGCTCGCGCATGCCGAGGCCGTCTATCCGAACCATTACAGCCGGTCTGCCGGCCACGAAGCCTTCGTCAGGAGGTGTGAGCGCTTTCGCGACGCTGCGCGGGACACCGAAGAAGCTATGCAGCACGGACAACGCAATCTTGCACTCAACCTCCTGGAACATGCGGCGTCGCTAAGTCCCGGCAGTACGATCATCGCTGATCTGCAACTTCGCATACGGGAGGACTTGGCGCGGAAGCGGAATCGCCACGACCAGATGCACGACGCATTCATTCGCGGCGACGCGCGAACTGCCTTGCGTATGGCGGCATGCCTGGACGGACTGGCTCGACGCCGTAGAGGGGATCAACCATGAGTCAGGACGTGACGAAAGATGACAAGAAACCAATGTCTTGCACCGAAACTTGGCGATACGGCGCAGGTACGAGAGGCACGAGCCCAGACACGACGAAAGGCGCCTCCAAAACCGAATCGAAAGCGGAAGAACCCACGGGGTTTCCGAAGGAAGATCCGAAGAAGGCGAGTTCGAAATATTCCGACCCCAACGCTGGTCCGTCATCCGTATCAAAGTCGGCATCTGACGTCGAGGTCGACAGACTTTGGCAGTTGTGTGTAGGCGCGTTCGATGGTGGTGGTTTTGGCAAAGCAATGACCTTGTGCAAGGCGGTGCTGGAACGAGCGCCTACCCACAAGGGTGCCATTGAATTGCGACGTAGAATTGCGGCGCGCTACGACCAGACAAGCACCGCTTATGAGGCGATTCGCCGGGATATCGGACGCAAGAACGCGCTTGGCCTTTTCGAATTATTCAAAAAGTTTGAAGGCTTTTCCGAACACCCCCTGCGCCTGCTTGTCCTGACGGAATTGAATCAAACCTTCACGCGCGCGAAGAGGTTGACTGACGAAGCGAGTGCGGCAAGCGAGAGCGGCAATTTCAACGAGGCGCTCAATCTATACCGGCTGGCGTACAAAGTTGACCCCAACCCGGTTGTCCAATGCTCCATCGACCTGTGCAAGCAACTGATCGAGAGCAATTCGCGAATTCAGGTTCTGCGCGACTCGCTCGATCCGGATCCGAGGTAAGTCCATTCGATGCCGAAAGAACAGTACAGAACGGACGCTCCAACCGGTGCCAGCAGATACGAACGGCGTGACCCCGACTACGCCGGCATGTCCCTCTTGGCACTCTTGATGGCCATCACCTGGTTGGGAGACCGCGACGCCCTCTCGGAACTCATCCACTATCGGACGATCTTCCAGTTTGGTACCCAGCGAAGTCTCCTGTTGCTCGATTTCATTTCACGGCTGGTCGGCGACCGAATGGACCACGCAAGAAACAGGACAACGGAACTGTGGGAGCGGGCACACGATAGCACTGTCATGAAGTTCACATCGACGGTCGCCTTTTGTGAAACCGAGGAATCGAAAAAGGGCAAGAAGGAGGAGGCAGACGAAGAAGACGCCGACGTCGAGAGTAGGCCAAAGTGGCGCGTGGATTGTAGACTGTACTATAGGGCGCTCCTGAACGAGATTCTCTGCGAGAATGCTGTGACGAACGCACGGAGCGCGTTAGAGACGGAACTCGCAGCCGCCAGAGCTTTTCAGAAATTCGTTCTCCGCCAGCTCAATTTCGCCTACCTCGAGGCCTGCCGCAAAGCCGACCCCTTCGTTTCACGGTACACCTGGCATATCGATGGACGCGGTTCATTAACCGTACGGCTTCCCAAGTACCTGCATGGAAAAGATCGTAAACCGTGGCTGGAACGAAATGTCGATGACCCCGATCCCCAAAGGCCTGGGGAACGAGATCGCATTCAGGCGATCATAAGAGAGAAACTCCCTATACCACGCTTTTGTTCAATGGAGAAGAATGCCTACACCACGGTTCGATCTCAGTTGCCGGGAGCCGACGACAAACTAGAGAAAGCTATGCGACCCAACATGGTTGATTGTGTAGCGAAAAAGACCGCTGAATCGCTGGATCGCCAGCGGAACGCAATTCGCAAGCTCGGAAATCAAGATTTGGAAGCGCTCGTCAAGGCGTTGCTCGAAAACGCACTATCCGGCGAGCGAACGCTTGAATCGATCGCGGCGGAATTCGGCGTATCCAAAGCCACCCTCAGCCGATTCTTCGGACGGGACTGGAGCAAAGGTGACAAGGGCGTCGACACGAAAGTGCCCGATCTCGTTCGCATCGTCGCCGCCATAGTTAGCAGTGATGAAGTCTTTATGGAGGTGGCAGCCGAAGCTGGCGTACTTGGCGCCGCCCGTGAGATTGTGAACGGCGGCGAGCCCCTGCGACTGAAGGAGCACAACGATGAGTGAGAAGTTCTTCTTTGTTCCGCTTCTTATGAATGCACTCGCGCAGCAAGATGCCGCCGTGGCCTTGCGGGAGGCGTTTCGAACCGTCGTCTCACTGGGCCGCAATCCCAAATACCGCGAGGGTTTTGTCCGATTTCAGGAATTCATGGCGCTTGTGCAAGCAATGGCGAAAGAGCGGAAGGAAAGACCATCGGGCGCCCAGGACCATAGAGAAAAGATCGGGCTGCTAAGCGTACACGTACAGATGGACGAGGCTCACGAGTTGGCGCTTTCGCTCGCTGCTCAGTTCGACGTCGCCGAAATCGATGCGCTGCTCCGGGAACAAGAGTTCGTAATTGAACCAGGACTGGACAAGGTGGACATCTGCATTCAGCGAAATGATGGACCGCTGGAACCGGTGGTGTTCGGCGCGGGAACGGATCGCTCCACGGTGTCTCGGATTAATCCGGGCCATTATCGTCTCGTTCTCTCCACCGGTCGCGTTCTCTGGGAAGGCGATCTCAGCAAGAGCGACGTGCTCCTCGCGTACGCGTTTCCCGCCGTTCCGATGCGGCTCGCTGCTGACACTGGCGAGGACGCCGAAAGGACGACCCGCCGTTTCTCCATTCTTGGTGGCGAAGTCTCGGTGTCTTTGTATCCTGGCCGTCAGGCAGGGCGGATGGAGTTCCGGCTGTGCGAGCCAGGCGCGTAAATTCTAGAAGGCATACGCGACAGGTGGCGGTAGGCCGCGCGAAGGCAGTGCTGACTGTCGGCAGCGGTGACGATGCGGTTGCCGCAATTACGGAGATCATTGCCGTCGCCGTTCCACCTGCCGAACCGAACATGTTTCGATTCCGTGGAACCAGCAGGTTCGACGATGCCACGGCAGCGCATTACGAGTCGGTCTTGGCGCCGATCTTTCGGACCATCGCGAAGCAACTCCGCATACCTGTACCCAGCTTTGAGTTGTCTGTGTCGAACGCAGAGATAGCCGCCATGCAGGACAGGACCATTACCGTGGTGGGATACTCTGCGGATCTCCCGGTTTTCCTGGCTTGTATTTCGGCAATGCTGGGAATTCTGATCGAGGAACCTCTTCTCGCAACGGGACACATCGGCTCCCGGGGTGGCAACATCCAAATGGTGAGCAATCTTCCGGCCAAGCTGCGAGCGGCGTGTGGGTCACCTGAAGTTGAGGCGTTTGTGTACCCTGGAATCGTCACTGAGGACGCGTCCCTCACGGAAATAACTCCTGAAGAAGTGACCGCGGCAACGGATGCGATACGTTCAGCCGAAGACCATTTGTTCCTCCATGCCGCCCGGGATCTAGATGACCTGTTGCGAGCGGCCTTTTCCGACTACAGCTTGATCCTGTCCAGCCTGAAACATGGTTATTTTGATTTTGAGCATACCGTCAGTGCTGATGTGCCCGGGCTTTGCACTTTGACAAAGTCCATTGAAGGCCGATTCTGGATAACGCTGCGCAATGCTTTCCGTGACGGAGAAACCAATGTCATCAAGGAACTATTGGAAGCCCGAACTCGGTTTCACCTGCACCAACGTCGTTACTGTCCGGATTTTGGTCGTCGATTGTTTGAGCTTTTGGCTGCTTTGCCGCCAGTGACCAGAAATACGCGCGTCCCGTTTCCACTCCTGCCGAATTCCTTGTTGGCATCGCTCATCAAACTCGTCGGGCCAAACGGTGTAACCGACGTGCGATACCTGTTGGACGCCGTAGCCGGTGACCGATTCTCTACAGCCGAGATCTTTCCCCATAACGAGGTGACGCCGTCTACCCGCAGTACCGCTTCCGAACGGTTGGACGCCATCCTGGGTGAGATCGACGTCGACTACCTGTGGCGTAAAATCGGACGGTCGTACGATGAGGCGCGGCAGACGTTTCACTCCGACCAAATCATTGCGGAATCTACGTCCAACTGCATCGAGGTTGTGGGCGCATTCCTGAATCATACGAGGCTGTACACCGATACGGGCGTCAGGGAAATCGGCCGTGACGCGGTACTAGCTGAAGCGGTCAGCGTATTGGGGGAATCGTTTGCACGGCTGGGAGGCATTAATTCTGCCTACGCCGAAGCCCGAACTGCCACCCGCGGGGGACTGCGCTTTGTGCTGAATACCGTTGTCGATCACATGAAACTCAGGGAGATGGAAAAACACATCAACTACGTGTTCGCGGCCGGACTCAGTCAATTGAAGGTCGAAGAGCAGGTCGAAGTGATCGCCGAGTTCATTCAGCGATTGCAGCCCCTCCTTCCAGAAGGAACAATTACCGGGCGCCCCTCGGACTACGTGGAGAACGCCCGTGAACTGATACAGGTCTTTGCGCGCGCAAGTTCACAAGTCAAGCAACTGGTTCGGGCAATGTAGAAACAACAATCAGGAGGAAAGGACGCCATGGCAGTAATTCACGATCTAATAACCGCAACCAGCGAGATCGCAATCGCGCGAAACGTTGGGAAAAATCACGACAACGCACGGGAGTTGTACCGTCGGCGCCATGACAATATCGTCTCTTGGCAGGAATTCGAAGACGAAATTGCCCGCTATTATAGCTACCACTATGAGAAGTGCATTGTCCCTGGCGCAACAATGCCTGCTGCAATCGCTCGCGGTGAGGTGAAAGATCTTCTGGAACAGGAGATGCGCCGTCACCACAGCGATCTAGCCGGTGCCTATCGTGACGCGATCGATGGTACCAACGCCGGCATCAGGGGAGTGCTCGATCAGATCTGCGATGGCCTCAAAGCGAGAGCAATTGAACACTATGTTACAGAACAGTTTGACCGACGTGTGGTGCCTGTAGAACCGGCGGAAAGGGTGGAAATTATCCGCCAGTTTATTCAGCACTACGGAACGATTTTTAAGGACGCCATCGACCCGAACAGGGTCGAGCAGTATGCGCACCGCTATAAAGAGATCATCCGACTGTATTCGAACGGTCTCCGTGGTGCCTCCGCGTTGTTCCGCCGCATTTAGCCGAAGGGTATTGAGTTATGTCCTCTCGCCTCGCGCAATTGTTGGAGACGATCGATCCGGCGAAATCGATCGACGAAGTGCATCGCCGTGCAACGGCAGCATTGGACACATTTCAGTTTCCGAATTGTCCGCTGGCGAGCGCTGATGAATGTTGGTCTTGTTTTACGCGATTCTTCCGCCACGCAGAGAACACGATGCTTCGTGCCCGCGGTTCGTTTGCGGGTGACGCAAAAATGGATTTCAGCCGTGTCTGCTCGGCCCTCACAGAGGAATACGGGGAAAATGGACTTCGTGTAGCCACGCGGATGGCACTGTATGGAATTGAAGGCGGAATCCGTGCCGTTCTCCGTGCCATTGCAGTCCGACTCGCCAAGAGATTCAGCGACAATGAAATTAGAAACCGCATCGAGTTTCTTTGGGGCTCGCTGTCCGTTGACGAGAAGTTCGAGACGGTTCGGGAGTACCTGGCATCCGACTATAGCAACTTGCTGCCCGAGGATTTGAAGGAAGGCAGGGCGCCTGAAATCTACGCGAACCTTCCTCGATACCTCGAAAAGCACCCGGAGATTATCCGGAGGCTTCGCCGGGCCGTTCGTCAATGAGCCTCTCTCCAGAAACCTGAAACCCCATTGACCTTTCTGCCGCCTCCTGGTCGGAAAACAATAGGGAGGTCGGCTTTTGTCCCGAAACCAAGCATTAGTAGAGCAGGCGCGGCCATACTTCAGCGCCAGCCTGGCGAGGGCCTTCTTGGCCGGCGAGTCGGTCAAAGGATGCCAGCCGGACGTCGCTCCTTTCCCGGTCCAGCTCGAGCCGGTGTACTTGGACCTTTCCACGAGTACGGACTTGACTCCGCGGGGACCGTCATACGTCCGGGCGGAGCTTCCCGCCTGGAGCGACATATTGCGATATTCGGTGTGGCTGCCTCCAGGGTTTCAATGCGATTTCCTGCGTGCCGAACGCTTCCTCAAGCAATTGCAGGCTTGTTCCCACGCGTGCAGCTATGAAGTAGCCGGAAATAGAGATCGCATTGTCCTTTCGTTCTCGTGCCATCGCGACGACGCCGGATTGTTGGGGGCGGCATTCATCGGGGAGTTCTCGGACTGCCGCCTGACGCCTCAGGCGAAATCCCCATATAACGACATTCCGCTGGGCTGGTGGGACCGAATCGCCTTCCGTGACTACTATCCCGCACCCAGTTATTACGAGATCTTCACTCAACCTGCGGAGCTCGGGGTGTCGCCCATCAAATCGTTACTCAATGTGATGGCGTGCTTACCCGGCACGGCGCTCGGTGTCTATCAGGTGGTGTTTGCACCCACAAGGCAATCAGGATGGAAGCGGAATGTCGAGGTGCTCAGCGACTTATCTTACGCGCAAAAGACGTATGAAGGCATGCAGCCGTATCACCGGCAAGGGCAACTGCCCAGTTCGGATCTGACCGGGACATCACGCGAAATCGACACCAAAGCCCATAATGATCGTCCGCTCCTCTTTGCGCAGGCACGCACAGCCTTGTTTGCCGATGAATTGCTTGACGCCGAGCAAGCCTTGTCCTCCTTCTCGGGATTCATGGGCCTGATTCTCCACGGCGGGATGCCGCTCTCCTTTGTCGATCAGTCAGGATTCCGAAAGACTCATGGAACCGATGCGTTCCGGAACATGCTTGGTCTGAACGCAACGTACCGCCCTGGCTTTCTCGCGAACTCGCGCGAGCTTTGCTCCTTCATAAATCTGCCGCCACTGCCGCCTGTGGGACGCAATCGCCTTCCCATCGAATTACTCGACGGGTTTCAACCTCCCGTTCAAGACCTGTCTTTGGGAGTGTTGGTTGGCCATCGATTAGATGCCGGCACACAAGTCCCAGTGCATATACCCTGGGAGGTGTGCCACGGGCACATTCTTGGAGTCTCAGACCAAGGAAAGTCCTGGAGCATCTTGAATCAAGCTCTTCAGATCATCGCTAGTGGTCGCGGTATCGCGATAGTCGACGCGCATGGCGACTTGGCCCAACGGGTACTTGGACTTATTCCGGAATCCGAGATTGACCGAGTCGTGTATTTCGCGCTTGACGAGCCCGAATGGATACCCCTTTGGAATCCGCTTCGCCTGCACCCCGGACAAAACCCTAGCCGGGTCGGTGACGAACTGGTATCGGCTATGGCTCGCATCTCGGAGGGTTGGGGAGATCGGGTGGCGTACCTCCTCGCGCAGACTTTCGGAGGCTTGTTGCGACTTGGTGACGCCACGCTGTTCGACGCAACGATCTTGCTGGGTAAGGAATGCGCCGAAAAGGACCGGCTTCGCGAGAGAATTCTTATGGCCACGGACAATGCGTTGCATACCAAGTTTTGGGATACCGAGTATAAGGAGTATCGATCCCCTGAAAAGCAGTCGAGTCATCACAAGCTTGGGAAACTCTTGGGTAACGATCAAATCGCAAGAATGCTGGCACAAAACGTCAATTCCTTTGACTTTCGCCACCATATCATGGATGAGGGCCGAATCTTTATCGCGGATTTATCCACGGCGGGTCCCGAGGCCTGCGACGTCCTCGGCACGTTCTTCATGTCTCTTATCTTCCTCGCGGCCCTGAGCCGCCGCGACATACCGGACGAGTCCGCGCGCAAACCATTTCACGTCTACGTGGATGAAGCGCAGCGATTTGTCAGCGGAGCCATGACCGACGTCATTACGCAATGTCGGAAGTTCAAGACGTTTGCGTGCCTAGCCCACCAGGTGCTCTCGCAGTTCAAGGATGCCGATATCGATTCCCTCTGCTCGACCGGGTTTACGTCGGTTTTCAAGGTGCTGCACAAAGACGCTACGCGGCTTGTGGGGACCATCGGCGGGGATATTGACCCTAAATCGATGTCAAGCCTCAATCGGATGGAGTTGCTCCTCCGTGTAGGCAATGACTGGGTCCGAATCAAGAGCGTACTCGACGAGCGCAAACCAAACCGAGAGCTAGCCCGCAGAATCATCGATCGATGTCATGAGAAGTATTACGGGAAGTTGGCCGACTTGCCGCACGGAAAAAAGACCCTCACAAGTCTTCGAGTGAGGCCGGCATTCGAATCGGAGACAAGCAACGAGACGGAGGAGGACTATGCCTTTGATCGACTTCAGAAGAAGGGAGACAGCGGAGACGACGCTGAGCCGCGTACTGGAGCTGTCGGACCCTCTCCACATGCAGGACGTCATCGACGGGCCGCTGGACCGCGCAGCCAACGCATTCCTACGGGCGGTGAAGACTGAAGAAGGTTCACAGCTGGACGGACTGCCATTGTCCCGCGTTGCGGGGCAGATTCTACGCTGCCTTTGTTCGCACGGCATGCAGGTTCCCCGCGAGATTTCGCAGGAGCAAGCGGAGCGAGATGCGGTCGAGATCATTCAGCGACGCTATCCCGGGCCGGCAGGGGAAGAATTCGATGCGATGCTGGTGGCCTATGAAGCGCAAGGTTCGCAGGCCATCTCCTTCCTCGTCCTCTTCTTGGTTGGCGCCGTCAAGCAGTCGGAGCGCCAGAAGCATCTCCGCTGGGCTTTGAACGGCGTCATCGATCCGATGGATCGGCAAGCCCGAAAAGACATCATCTGCCTCTTGTTTGAAACCATCGGCAAACACCTGCCGCCCTCTATTACAGCGGGAAAGCCAGAGGACTTCGTCGACTCCCTGTCCCACTTGCTAAAGGACTACATCGAGATTCGCAACGAGCTCATTCGCAGTCTCCGCGGGGCCTAGCAATCGACGGAGTGAAACACCCCGTAGGGGACAACCGCTCATGTCTCTGGAGAGGAATTGTACCCTCATCCTGATAAAGGAGAAATAGCCGATGCGCATTATGCGGAATCCAGAAGACGAACGAGGAGTATTCGTAGACCGAGGCGAAGACGGCAAGGTGGACGAGTTCCAGATTTGCGAAATCGACGCCGCGATTCTCGGAATCGTCGACGAGAAAGGCGGACACTGGCTAGACTTTGAGCAGCACCTCTGCCCCAGCTGCCAACAAGACTTTCTGATTGATGCAACCATAAGTGATTTGATGGGCCGGAGTCGTCCATTCAATTCCATGATCGAGGGTCGCGTCCTGACTAACGACGAATTCGACGCAGACCCTCCTGGTCCCAACCCCGCGTTCATGAAATATTTCAATCTTGACGCTGACCTGCGTGGTCCCGACCGCGCATTCTTGCAGCATTACGATCCCTACGAGCGCCCACCTCTGGAGTAACTCCGCGATGCTTGTGCGCGATCCACGGAGTATTGAAGAAAAGGTGGCTCTGTTCCGCAAGCGGTTTTCTGGACTTCAGCACGTGTACGGGACGTACGATCGCCAATCAGGTAGGTCTTGGTCGGTTAAGGCGCCCGTCACCAACGACGTTATCCTGAATCACTTGCGGGGTCGGCAGCCTTATGGCGTTTATTTGCTGGTGGGCGACCGAACGCGTGCCGCCGTCGTCGATTTCGACTCCCATGACGCGAATCCCCCGATTGAGTTTTGTGCGGCATGCCACGCGTACGGTATGCAGGCCTACATTGAATCGAGCCGAGCGAAAGGATTCCATGTTTGGCTGTTTGGCGCCTCGATTGGTGTATTGGCGGTCAAGGTCAGGTCCGTTATCAGGCACATTCTTGACGAGATTCAGATAAAGAACGTGGAGGTATTTCCCAAGCAGGACCGAATTGACCTTCGACTCAATCAATACGGGAACTTCGTGAACACGCCGTTTGGGGGACGGGTTCATGAGGGGAGCACGGTGTTCCTCGATCCAGATAAAGGACTACGGCCGTTTCCGAATCAGTGGAAGTTGCTCGACGAAGTTCGTGTGGCGACCGAGAACGAATTTGATGAGATTATCGAACTAAACGACATCAAGCTCCCGTCAAGCAAGCCGGATACAACTGAGATCTCGCTGGGGGTGTTCCAGGCCGGATACTCGCTACCGCCCTGTGCGCAGCGGATGCTCGCAGAGGGTGTGACGCGGTATCAGCGGTTGTCCTGCTTCCGTCTGGCGGTGCACCTTAAACGCGTGGGACTCCCATTCGACGTTGTACTGGCCGCGTTGGACGTGTGGAGCCAAAAGAATCACCCTCAAGATGGCAAGACCATCATCACACCGGATGAAGTGTGGAGGCAAGTAGATGCCGCTTTCAAGGCACCGTACAAAGGGTACGGATGCGAAGAACCGGAGGTGACTCCATTCTGCGTAGGCTCGGACTGCCACGTATTTCGGGTTGTTGAAGTTCAGCGCCGCAGAAGGGTGTGAACCGCCGACTGGACTGCTGGCTAGACATCGGTGACTGGCCTCCCGTCGATACCACTGAAACGAAGGCGCTGTCAATGCCGCCTATGCAGTGAATCAACATCGGCTTTCAACACACAATTAGGAGGTCAAAATGGAAATCTTCGGCACTATGGTGGATCGGGTCGTTGTGCCCGAGGGGGAATACATCGCTGAACTCACGGCGTGCAGTGAACAAGCATCAATCCACGGCCCGGTGAACAAGTATGAGTTTCGGCTCATTGGTGAAGATGGCATCGACGGCCGGAAGGTGACCGGGCTTACCCCCACGACCATGATGGAAAACTCGAAGAAAGCGCGCTGGGGGGCTGCGCTGCTCGGACGCGTCCCAGAGATCGGCGAAAACATCAAAATGAAGGACGTGCTGAACAAACGTTGCCGCGTCGTCGTCGTCCACAAAACTGACGACAAGGGCCAAGTCTTCGCGAATGTCGCGGACGTTCTTCCGACCTCAATCCCTGACGACGAGGACTTGACCTTCTAAACCTGCCTTGAGTGCATTGGTTACTCAAGTTTTCGTGCAGCGGAAGTGTTGAGCGTGACGACAACAGGTCCGCCGGTGAAACTCCCGGCGGACCTTTTCAACGGATAAATACTCAAGGCGAATGACTCTGTAAGGACTCCGGTACGTGGCGTTTCGTTTCGAAAAAATTAAGGTATCTTTCGTGCCCTATGACGGTTCTCCCAACGCTCGAAATCCGTTTGATCACTTGTCCCAAGGAGAACGTGTCGCCCGGATACGACGCGTGCTGGCTCGTGTAGCATTGAGAAGGATGGGCGATAAACCGATGCTCGGCGTTACCGATTCTGATGCGGGTCTCCCTGAAGGCGTCGATGATGAGGAGACGTCATCGAATGCGTTCGAGACGCCCGTCACATCCGTTGGTTGCACACGCAAACCTAGCGACGCGCAGTCGTCAACGCGATATTCCTGAACGCAGCAATTTGACGAGACTTCGGCGCGATACTCACCAAGTTCCGCAACTTCCGCTCTGGAATATGCGCCGCTTGATCCGGGGGCAAGTCCAGAAGCAATTGTTGGATCTCCGGAGCTAGTTTGAGCAGATTGAGCAATTGAGTGATTCGCGCGCGTGACACGCCCATCTTGTGCGCCAGGTGCGACCGATTCCGAACCTCCCCATTTGCGATCATATCTTGAAGCGATAGTGGTTGTGAAGACCAGCGTGCGATTCACGAACTGCCTGTATACGTGCACGGGATGCCAGCCTTTGGCAAAAGTTCGCTGAGTTCGCATCACGCGGATCAAAATGATAAAACTGATTAAACGGAGATTGGTTAACATGATGTCAAGATCTCCCAGAAAGGTGCCTGTTCTTGATTTGTGGCGCGCTAGGCAAATCTATCCAGGAAAAAAGCAAGAGCCGTCGTACGATCTACGCCATTCATAATTAGGCAGTATGCAACCAGGCGATTCCTGGATCGCCTTACGGCCATCGGGCACCGGCATCATCCACATTGACAAGGAGTTAGCTGGGAACGATCTCACAGCCCAATCACGCAGAATAGTGATGGTAAATTCACTGCATTAATCTCGAGCTGAAACAGAATTTCGATCTTACAACCGAAAATCTTGTTTTCATTTAACACCAATTCCTATATTGAGTTACTACTATAGAATCTTTTTTGAAGAATCGATTTGACATTCTGCTCATCGTACGCTATAATGTGAATATACTTTCACTAAACGGGAGTTGTCATGGCCAAAGAAAAGCTAGATACCGAGGTTCGCCAGGAGCAGATCTTGGAGGCAGCGTTAGATGTGGTCTCCCGAAAGGGAATGAAGGGGCTCAATCTCGGGGCCGTTGCCAGACGCGTTGGCATAGTCCCTTCCGCGATCTACCGCCACTTCGAGAACAAGGACGGAATCATTGATGCTCTGCTTGGGCTCATCGAGTCTCGCCTGGCCGACAATGTTGCCACAGTTAGACAGGAAACGGAGGACCCATTAAGGGCCCTCGAGTTGCTGCTCAGGCGGCACGTTCGCCTGGTCCGTGAGAATGCGGGCATACCCCGAATCGTATTCTCCGAAGAGGTTTATGGTGCGAACTCTAAGCGGAAATCCCGGGTACACGAACTCTTACAGAACTATTTGGAGCGGGTGGCGGAATTCTTTAGAGAGGCACAGCAGGCTGGCCGGGTCCGCACGGACTTGAGCGCAGATGAACTCTCCGTGATGTTCCTTGGACTAGTCCAGCCTGCGGCGATCCTATGGCACGTGAGCGATGGCGGATTCGATGTGACCCGTCAGGCCGAAAAAGCCTGGGGGCTTTTCAGCGAAGCGATTGGAAACGGCAACGAAAAGGCGCTCAAGGCGGAAAGGCCGACGCCTGCAGCAAAGGAGAACTGACATGAACATGAAGAGTGGATTCACGATTGGCCTGATACTCACAGGTCTGGGGATCGTTCTTCCGTCCGGGGCGTGGGCGCACTGTGACACACTGTCCGGCCCTGTAGTCACGGACGCTCAGAAGGCCATTGAAACCCAGGACCTGGACCCTGTCCTGAAATGGATCAGGCCTGACGACGAAGCAGAGATTCGCTCCCTCTTCGGCAAGACCCTTCAGGCACGTCAGAAAGGCAAAGACGCTCAGGAGCTTGTGGACATGCACTTCTTCGAGACCCTTGTCCGGGTGCACCGTGCCGGCGAGGGCGCTCCGTACACGGGCCTGAAGCCTGCCGACACACCGGTTGAGCCGGGGATTGAGGCCGCCGAGAAGGCGCTCGAGTCCGAATCGAGTGGCGCCCTCGTTGAGGCTCTACAAGCCAAACTTGAATCGAATATTCACGAACGTCTTGAACGCACAGTTGAGGCCAAGAAGCACAAAGATGAGAGCGTGGCCGCAGGCCGGAAATATGTCGAGGCTTACGTGGACTACATCCACTATGTTGAGCGTCTTTATGTGGTGATGTCCGGGACGTCGGCGCACGGGCATGAGGCGGAGGCAAACGAACACGTAGAGGCCGCAGCGCCAGAAACCGCCAAAGCCCACCAGCATTAGACAGTGACTTGGGGTTCACGAGACCCCTGCATACAGGAGACAACGTCATGAGAGCAGCAGACATGCTCGAACACGAGCACGAAGCCGTGCTGGTTGTGATGAAGGCGGCGAGAGGCGAAGCGGAAGCGATCAAGGAAGTTGGTCAGGTGAATACCCAACGAATCGGCGAATTCGCCGACTTCTTCCGGAACTTCGTTGATCGCTGTCATCACGGCAAGGAAGAAAAGTACCTGTTCCCCAAGCTTGAGGAACGCGGTATGCCCCGAGAAGGCGGACCTATTGGCGTCATGCTCCAGGAGCATGAACTGGGACGAGCCGAAGTTCGCGCGATAGCCGAAGCGTTGACTCGGCTTGAGCAGGGAGACGGTGGTGCCGCAGAGGCCATCAAGCAGCATTTGCTTGCTTACGCGGACTTGCTCGAAGCCCACATACAAAAGGAAAACGGCATCCTGTTTCCGATGGGTGACCAGGTCCTGACACCTGAGGACCAACGGTCGCTAGTGGATGCCTTCGACGCCGTCGAGAGAGAAGAGATGGGAGAGGGCACGCACGAGCGCTACCATCAATGGATTCACGAGCTCGTTAAGGAGTAACGAAGCGGGGCGCCTTGTGCGCCCCGATTTCTTCGCACTTCATGTGAATGGACATTCACAAGAGGAAAGGCCAATGAAGACTTTAAGAAAGAAAAGACTTCTCGTGATCCCACTATTGGTGGTGGCTGTCGCGGGAGGGTATGCGTTCAGCCGAAATGGTTCGAGGAATGCCGAAGGCGCGGTTCACATATCGGGCAACATCGAGGTGACCGACGTCGAAGCCAGTTTCAAAGTGGCGGGTTGGGTGGAATCTCGTTTGGTTTCCGAAGGCGAGATTGTCAGGGTGAACCAACCGATTGCGCGTCTGGACAGCGAGGACCTTGAGCAGGAGGTAGCCATGCGGCGGGCAGAGGTAGCCGGTGCGGGTGCCAAGCTGGCCGAACTTGAAGCGGGTTCGCGGCCCGAGGAAATCGCTCGGGCCGAAGCTGCCGCAGCCCATGCCCAGGCCCGGTTGGACGAGCTTCTGGCTGGTTCCCGCACTCAGGAAATCGAGGCTGCCCGCGCGTCTGTACAAAGAGCCGAGGCCGAGAATACTCGCGCTGATGTGGATTACGCGCGCCAACGGCAACTCTACGAACAAGACGTCATATCCGCCCGGGAACGGGACAATGCCCTGGCTTCGTACGGGTCAACCAAAGCAATTCTGGCTGAAGCGCAGGAGCGTCTCCGGCTTGTGCAAGAAGGCCCCCGTCACGAACAGATTGCTCAGGCACGGGCGGCATTGGGCGAAGCCCAGGCGTGGTACGAACAGGTGGTATCCGGACCCCGCAAGGAAACCATCGAGCAGGCACGCGCGGAACGGATGCGCGCCGAGGAATCACTGCGCCTGGCGCAAACGCGATTGTCCTATGCCGCGATCGCCGCGCCACTCACCGGGATTGTTCTGTCGGATCATGTGGAACCCGGCGAGTACGTAACCCCAGGGGCGCCCATCGTCACCATCGGCGACTTGGAGAACGTCTGGTTGCGCGGGTACATCGATGAGACCGACCTTGGCCGCGTCAAGCTAGGGCAATCTGTCGCGGTGACTACGGATACCTATCCGGATAAGGCCTACGCAGGGGTCGTTTCCTTCATTTCTTCCGAGGCGGAGTTCACGCCCAAGAACGTCCAGACGGACAAGGAGCGCGTCAAGCTCGTCTATCGAGTCAAGATTGACATCCCAAACCCCGAGTTTGAACTCAAACCCGGCATGCCGGCGGACGCTGACATAGCGATCACGGGAGGGGAACGCTGATGGCTGCCATTCATGCGGAAAACCTCGTGCGCTCTTTCGGAACGCTGAGGGCGGTGGATGCGCTGAATCTCGAAGTCACGGAAGGAGAGATTTTCGGCTTAGTGGGCCCGGACGGCGCCGGCAAAACCACGGCGATGCGGCTGCTGACGGCCATTATGGCGCCCACGTCGGGTGATGCGTGGGTGGCAGGCCATCACACGGTCCGAGAGGCCGAGGCCATCAAGGAGGATATTGGCTACATGAGCCAACGCTTCGGGCTTTACCCGGACTTGACCGTCCTTGAGAACATTCATTTCTATGCCGACATCTACAGCGTGCCGCGGCGCGGCCGGGAAGCGAAGATTGAGGAACTGCTGGGATTCAGCAATCTTACGCCTTTTAAGAAGCGTCAAGCCGGCAGGCTCTCCGGAGGCATGAAACAGAAACTCGGACTCGCCTGCGCCCTGATTCATACACCGAAGGTCCTGTTTCTCGACGAGCCCACGAATGGCGTCGATCCGGTCTCCCGCCGGGACTTCTGGCGCATCCTCTACAAACTGCTACGTCAGAAGGTGACCATCTTTGTCTCCACGGCTTACTTGGACGAAGCGGAACGATGCAACCGCATTGGCTTGATTCACAAGGGCCGCTTATTGGCCGTGGGGACTCCGGACGAGGTCAAGACGCTCATGCGCGGCTCCATTCTCGAAGTACGTTGCGGGGATCCGCGTAAGGCGACCCGCACGCTCCAATTGCATTTCCCATCCGACAGCGTGGGCCTGTTCGGAGACCGGGTGCACGTGGTCACATCGACCCCACAGGAGAGTTCATCGGCCGTGAAAACGACCCTGGCGCGGGAGGGCATCGATGTAGCGTCGGTGCGAGTGATCGAACCTAGCCTCGAAGATGTCTTCGTCTCGGTCCTGGGTCATTCAGACGAAAAGGAGGCTGGCGATGTCCAGTTCAATTGAGAAAGCCGTCGTCGTACGGGACCTCGGGCGCAGATTCGGCGAGTTCCGCGCGGTCAAGGATGTGAGCTTTGAAGTGGCCAAGGGTGAGATCTTTGGTTTCTTGGGCCCCAACGGAGCCGGAAAGTCCACCACGATCCGCATGCTCTGCGGAATTCTGGCCCCAACCGATGGGGAAGGGGTTGTGGCGGGGTTCGATGTTCGGACCCAAGCCGAACAGATCAAGGCTCACATCGGATACATGAGCCAGAAGTTCTCTCTCTACGAGGATCTCACGGTTGAGGAGAACATCGATTTCTACAGCGGTATCTACCGGATACCCAATGAGAAAAAACGAGAACGGAAGGAATGGGCGCTCAAGATGGCCGGGTTGGGCGAGCACCGCCACATGCGAGCGGGCCTTCTGTCCGGTGGGTGGAAACAGCGCCTATCCCTGGGCTGCGCCATCCTGCACGAGCCTCCCGTGATCTTTCTCGATGAACCGACATCCGGGGTAGACCCCATCAGCCGGCGCCAGTTTTGGGACCTCATTTATGAACTCGCTGGCAAGGGGGTCACGGTCTTTGTAACCACCCACTATATGGATGAGGCCGAGTACTGCGACCGAATCGCGTTGATTTACCGAGGCGAACTGATCGCGATGGGTACCCCCGAATTGCTGAAGCGGGAAACAATGCAGGAAGACTTGCTCGAGGTTCATTGCCACCGCCCAAGTGAGGCCATGGAGTTGATAGAACAACTCGATAGTGTGAACGAGGCCGCGCTTTTTGGAAAGGGCCTCCATGTCGTCGTCTCGGACGCTGACGACGCCGATCGGGATATTCGCGGGGCGCTGAACGAGGCGGGGTTTGAGATCACGCACATTGAGAAAATCACGCCCTCGATGGAGGACGTGTTCGTGTCGCTCATCGAGGCCCGGGACAAACTTGAAGATACGCAGAAGGAAGTGGCGGCATGAAACCCATTCGTGTCTGGGCCATCGCTCGCAAAGAGTCCATCCATATCGTGCGCGATCCACGAAGTCTCGGCATGGCCATTGCCATACCAATGCTGCTCCTCCTTCTGTTCGGATACGCCCTCACGCTCGACGTGGACAACGTGCCGCTCATCGCCTGGGACCAGAGCGGCACACCCGCAAGCCGGGAGTTTCTAGCGTACTTCACCGGATCCCGGTATTTCGAAGTGCGCCAATTCGCTACCGATTATCGCGAGATCGAGGACGCTATCGATAGAGGCGATGCGCTCGTTGGTCTGGTCGTCCCGCGCGATTTTGCAGAAGGCGCGAAGTCTCTGACTCCGGTGCGGGTCCAGGCGATCGTGGATGGTAGCGACTCCAACACGGCCACGATCGCGATGGGGTATCTCGACGCGATTTCCATGGCGTACTCGCAAGACATCCTGATCGAACAGACCCGCCGCGTCGTGGGCAAGGCGCCCGGCGAGCCCATCGATTTCCGTCCGCGCGTCTGGTTCAACGCGGACCTAGAATCCAAGAATTACATCATCCCCGGCCTCATCGCAGTCATCATGATGGTCATCGCCGCTCTCTTGACTTCCCTGACGGTTTCGAAGGAATGGGAGCAAGGCACGATGGAGCAACTCATCTCGACACCGGTCACGGGGCCCGAACTTATTACCGGCAAGTTGTTGCCTTACTTTGCGGTCGGGATGCTGGACGTCCTTCTCGCCGTGCTCATGGGCGAGTTTCTTTTCGATGTGCCGCTGCGTGGCAACGTGCTCCTTCTGTTTGGCGTGTCGGCCGCGTTTCTGGCAGGAGCGCTGGCGCTTGGAATGGTGATCAGTATCGTAGCCAAGAGCCAACTGCTGGCCAGCCAACTCGCCATGATCCTGACATTCCTGCCGTCGTTTCTGCTGTCCGGGTTTATGTATGCCATCGGGAACATGCCGCCCCCTGTGCAGGTCATTACCTATCTCATCCCGGCGCGCTACTTTGTGGCGCTTCTGAAGGGGATATACCTCAAGGGTGTGGACCTGGAAGTTCTCGGTGTCGAGGCAGCGTTGCTCGTGGCTTTCGCGGGAGCCATGGTGTTCCTTGCCATCTCAAAGTTTCGAAAGCAGCTTGGGTAAGCAAGCTGCGCTGGAAGGTAACGCGATGTTCGAGCGAATCAAATACATGCTCATGAAGGAGTTCATTCAGATCTTTCGAGATCCGCGGATGCGGGCCGTCATATTTGTGATGCCCATTGTCCAGGTGCTCGTGTTCGGGTATGCCGTCACCACGGACGTAAAGCACGTGCCGATCGCCGTTTACGACTTGGACAACAGCATCGCCAGCCGCGAATTGACCGCCCAATTTACCGAAACGGAGTATTTCGACCTTGCCCGCCACATATCGACCGATATCGAAGCGCAGCATCTCATCGATCGTGGGGAAGTGCAGGCCGTTCTCCGCTTCGATCACGGGTTTGGAGCCGATCTGCGCAGTGGGCGGTCAACCCCGCTTCAATTACTTGTCGACGGTACCGATTCAAACACCGCGGGGATTGTCCTCGATTATGCGGCAAAGATTGTCGGGCGCTACAGCAACGACGTGCTCTTGACCCGTCTCGATCGTTTGGGTGGCGGCGCGTCTGGAACGGAACCGCTCGCCGTCGAGTCCCGGGCCTGGTTCAACGAGAATCTCGAAAGCCGGAATTTCTATGTCCCCGGCGTCATCGCCATCCTGGTTATGCTCATTACCCTCATGCTGACTAGCATGGCCGTGGTCCGGGAAAAAGAAGTCGGCACCATGGAACAAATCATGGTAACGCCGATTACGCCCGGCGAGTTCATACTCGGCAAGACAGTCCCCTTCGCCCTCATTGGCTTCGCCGATGTATTGCTGATCACCCTCGTCGCCGTGTTCTGGTTTCAGGTCCCGATTCGAGGAAACCTCTTGCTGCTGTTCGTGGCGACAGGGCTTTATATCATGACCACATTGGGGATCGGATTGCTCATTTCGACTTTGAGCAGCACTCAGCAACAGGCCATGATGAGTACCTTCTTTTTCTACTTCCCCGCTGTCCTGTTGTCCGGTTTCATGTTTCCGATTGCCAATATGCCCGTCATCGTCCAGTGGATGACCTACGGCAACCCTCTCCGTTACTTCCTCGTCATCATCAGAGGAATCTTTCTGAAAGGCGTGGGGCCGTCGGTTCTCTGGCCGCAAATGGCTGTGCTGCTCTTGATGGGGGTAGCAACGCTTTGGTTCGCCATGAGTCGCTTCAAAAAGACTACCGCGTAGTATCGAGGCGAAAAGCATGCTTCGTGAATACGATAAATCCGACATCCGGCCGCTGCCGGTACTTCTCGCCCTGGTCACGCTCTTTACGGGGTGTGCGACACCGGGCCAAATCTCCACACCGAGCGTTGACGAGTACGTACCGCTGGCGATGGGCCAGCACGTCCGGACATCTCCGGCTTCCATGGATGGCACCCTTGACCCGGACTTAGCCGCTTCATCAGGGGGGTTGTCGAAAGATGCCCTGTCATTGTCTGAGTGCCTAGAAATCGCCTTGAACCAGAATCCGGCGCAGTTCGCAGCCCGACACGGCGTGACAGTCGCTACCGAAACGGTTGGCATCGCCAAAGCGCTTTATTATCCCGAGGTCAATTTCATGTCAAGCTGGAACCGGTCCCTGCGCAGTTCGACTCTACCCGGCGGCGTTACCCAACTAGTTACACCAGATTCAAATGGCCCTACTAACGATTGGCTTGCGGGGTTTGCCGCACGCTATACGATTGCGGATGGAGGCCGCAGGGCTGCCGAGCTCAGACGAGCGCTTGCCTTAAACGGGGCCACGGAAGGAGACGTCAAACGCATACGGCAAGATATTGTCTTCGAAGTCCAAAGCAGCTTCTACCGCCCGGCCGCAGCAACGCAGGTACACAACGTCGCAGAGGAGAACCTCTCAAGGGCAAAGGCCCATCTCGATCTTGTGCAACGTCTCTATTCTGCTAACATCCTTGTAATACATGGCCACCAAATGGATGTGATCAGCCTTGTTTAACAACAAGTTATGTCATGGCCCATTGCCCCCAGGTCTGCCATTCCAATTTTACATTGTTGTGTCGTCTTTGTGAGCTCCAGTTCCAGTTGGCAGGCTTTTCGGTCGTGTTCATCGGTAATTTCTCGAGTGAGCCCGCCGTCAGATACATCGTCGAATTCCGCAGCCGCAAAACACCTTGCCTCTAGTTCGATTGGTCAATACATCGGATCTTTCTCGTCGCGGAGATACTGCTTAATTTCCTGAATCGTATCTAACTGAAGAATTCGCCTGACGAAGTCCTCGGCCTGTTGCAGGTGGGTTGAACGAATCGTGTTCTTGATCTCGAGAATCTCACTGGGACTGACACTAAGACTTCGAAATCCCAGCCCGAGCAACAGTTTTGTGTAGGCCGGGTTACCCGCCATCTCGCCGCAAACGGAAATGCTCTTGCACTTCGCTTTGGCCGCGGTCGCCAATGACGCTAGCACTTGCAGCACGGCCGGGTGTAGAGGCTCGTAATAGGACGCCACCTCGCTGCTCGTTCGGTCAGCAGTCAAGAGATACTGAACGAGATCGTTAGTGCCGATACTGAGGAAGTCAACTTCCTGGGCCAATCGCAAGATTAAGATCGCGGCAGACGGGGTCTCGATCATCGCGCCGATCGAAACGCGAGGATTAAACGGCTGGTGTTCGACTGCTAGACTTGCCTTCACGCTTTCGATGGCCGCTTTGACCGCGAGCAGTTCTTCCATGCCACCTACCATGGGAAAAAGGATGGAGACGGGGTGAGTCGCGCTCAGGCGAAAAATGGCGCGCAATTGAGTCCGCAAAATCTCAGGATAAGCCAGCAACAGCCGTATACCCCGGCACCCCAACGACGGATTGGCTTCGAGTGGAAGTGGAAAGTATTGGAGCAGCTTGTCGCTGCCAATATCCAATACTCGAATAACTACTTCGCGCGGCTTCAATCGGTCCGCAGTGCTGCGGTATATCTCGTATTGCTCTTCCTCCGACGGAAGATGATCCTGTACGAAAAAGGCGAATTCGGTCCGATAAAGCCCAATACCATCGGCATTCAACGTCGCAGCCGCCGCCGCATCGGCTGATTTGCCGATGTTGGCACACAGCTTGATCGCCACGCCGTCCCGCGTCACCGTGGGTAATTTAATCAGGCCCTGCAAATCCGTCTTATGGGCCTGAAGATCCGCTTCCAACTGATCATACTCGCGGAGAATTGCCGAAGTCGGATTGATAAATACGCGTCCCGCCAAACCATCTATGATAAGTCGGTCGCCTGTGCGGATCAGTTTGGTGGCGTCCGAAACGTGAATCAGTAACGGGATGCCTAACGCACGTGCGAGAATGGTGGCGTGGGCGGTTTGTCCGCCCTTTTCCACGACCAATCCGCGAATCTTCTGACTGTCTAACTGAGCCGTAACGGAAGGTAACAACTCGCTGGTGACAATCACACTGCCGCCAGAAAGGGTAGGAATTCCCGGCGACTGGCTTTTAGTCAGATTGTCGAGTAATCGTTTTCCGACATCTCGCACGTCTGCCGCCCGTTCGCGGAAGTAACG
This sequence comes from Candidatus Hydrogenedentota bacterium, assembly GCA_013359265.1. Taxonomy (NCBI): domain Bacteria; kingdom Pseudomonadati; phylum Candidatus Hydrogenedentota; species Candidatus Hydrogenedentota bacterium. The sequence continues at coordinate 68,389 of JABWCD010000006.1, read as the reverse complement.
ATCTTCAATCTGAATAAATAAGGAGGCCATTTTTTCAATAGCCTCGTCCACGGCGGTCTCAATATTAATCTTCCCAATCAGACATCGGGTACTGATCTCCTCACGGAGTGAGGGGTCGTGTAAAAGAAGAATTTGCGCCTCAAAAATCGCTGCCTCTTCCTTTCCAACTCTTTGCTGGACTTTTTTCTGCAAATCCAACAACTCCATCTCTACCTCGGAAATTGCGGCATCGAGCTTCTCCATTTCCTTTTGAGCCTCGGTCTCGCTTACCACTCGTCGCGGACCTGTCGCGTGTTCTGCGCAGGCGCACACCAGCGCAGGCCCTCGAGCCACGCCTGAAGATGCCACTTCGCCCAATATCATCGATGCAATTTGGCTGTTCTTGGTCATGTTCACCTCATTGTTTTTCCTCGATGTACACTGGAGCGATAGCGATCCTCTTGGGCGCGTAGTTTAGCGTCTTTAGCAGCCGATTCTCCTGTAAATGATTCCGGCCGACCGACAGATAGTTCGCTGCACGCCAGTAGGCGTCCATCTTGTCGAGCAGTTCCTGCGTGAGTATGTTTGTCTACACGGTTTAACCTTCTCCAGGTGTGGTCTTCGCTTTGGGCTTTGGCCGTGAGCGTTCAGCAGGCGGTTTCTTTTCCGTGTTCCCTAACGCCTCAGTCGGATATGTAATCGCGATGCCACGAACTTTGGCGAAGGGCGTGAGGGTATGAACCTGACGGCGAGTGACACTTGTGATCTCCTCGGTGCGAATCCCGCGAACGAGCAAGGCGTCTGCGATGAGTGAGCGATGACAGCGCCACGGCACCGCTTCAGCGCACATCAGGACGATTTGCTCCTTCTTCGCCAACTGGATCAATTCTTCGAGGCTCTGGGCGAATTCTGGCGTTTGCATGTAATCGGCATAACCGCGAAAGGAGGCATTGCGCCAGCCAGCGTTGATCGAATCGCGCTTCGCATAACGTAGGCCGCCGAGCCCTGGCATGTGTACGTATCCCAAACCGACCTTCTTCAACGAGCCTGGTAGCGAATCCTTGTTGAATTGCGGGTTGTGCCGGGACCGCGGCACCGTGCGAACATCCACGACGCAAGTTGCCCTGTGTGCCTCAAGAAGACGGATGAATTCCTCGATCGTGAGCGTGGAATGACCAGTCGTCATTACCAGCAGCAAAGGTCTTCCCCTCTGTCTGATTTTTCCGACGCTATTAGGGTCTCTCTTTATTCTCAGCGCGGTCATCCTGGTGTCACTCGTCTGCGCAGTCACCCTCGCTCCCGCAGATTCCAGCGGGCAGGGCCCGATTGGTCGCTAGCGTGGCTGCGCTGTCTGTTTTCGAATCCGATCGCAGGGAATCGAACGGAATACGAATCGGGTTCAGAAACTTATTGACGTCCTTGACCATTTCCGTGATGATGAAAGCGTTCGCATCGACGCTCTTGACGACCGCAAGTAGGTGGTTTACGTCCCGCCGCCGGCAGACCACAAAGAGCTGATGGACGGGCCCATGCATTCCCATACCCGCGAAGACGGTCACCGGCTGACCGGCCGCTCGAAGCTTGTCGGCCAAGGTGTTTCCTTCCTTCCTGGAGATCACTTTCAGTGAGACGTTTCCGAGTGCGAGCCTCGCCTCAACCAGGATGCCGACTACATTCCCGCTGGCGAAGCCAAACGCGTAGAACAGAATCAATGCCGGTGACTCTTTGATTTGACTCACGACAGCACTGACCACGAGAATCCAGATGATGACCTCCACGAATCCCAAAGAGAAGGCAATTAGTGTACGGCCTTGAACGGTCATCATGGTTCGAAGCGTCCCCATGGCGACGTCGAGAATTCGCGCAAAGAACACTAAAACGCCCGTTAACAAAATGCTGGTTTCCATCACGACCTTCCATGCCCTGAATAAAGGGGGGCCATAGAATCTACATTGCCCCAAAGGGGTATATCATATCCCTATGCAAATAGTGGTATGCCATCCCGTATCCAATATGCAACCGCTTGAAACCATCTACCTCTCCCGCCGAGACGCGCTGTGTGGGTCGCGAGCAGGGACGTCCTGTAGTGTTTCAAGGAGACTGGTTGTTTCGCTGTCAAACGTCCTATAGGCGTTGGCCGTGTCATCTTGGATTTCCGTTCATAGAGTCCAATGCCTTGCCGCTTCCGGCTGATAGATGATTTCCACAACTTCCAACGACCTGCGCGTCTTCCGGGTGTCCCATTCGACCACGTCGCCAATGCGGGAACCGAACAGCGCAATACCAAGAAAGGAAAGCACGGACACCCGTCCCTCCATAGGCTTGCTATCCGAGGGAAAAACAAGGTTGTAAACCCCCTCTTTCTGCGATTCGAGGTCGCGAACGCGCGCGATCGAGTTCATCGTGATCACGTCTGCAGGGATTTCCGATGGGGACAGTGTCGTCGAAGTGGTCAATTTCTCCTGAAGTCTGTCCCCCCTCGACCACTGACGTATGTCGCTTTGCGTCCTAATCGTATCGATCACCTCTCGCAGCCGCGCCCGATCGAATTCACTTATAACAGCCTCTCTTTCGCTCATACGATAACTCCTTTCGGTTGGACGACCCGATTGTCTACGAGAGACGACCATTACTACCGGATCGTCCGGCGCAATAGATTGCCGAAATCAGATAATTGGCAAAGGATTCCAGACTTTCGACGCATCCCGCACTTCTTCCACTCTGGGTCCTGGGAAATCGGAATGAGCGCGGAAGGACGGATCGAGGCACGCTGTCTAGCCTGCATCGCGGTAATGGTCGCCATTGCCATACGGCTATGTCCTCCCCGCAAGATTGTTGTGGGAAGTTCACGGTGGAATCCTGAATTCTTCCCGGGCTCGTCCGACCGCGTTCGCCAGTTGAGGCGGGAATGCCGGACGTAATTGGAGCTGCCTCAATGTGGCCGCAACGCGTTCCGGACGGCCCCAGTCGCACCACTCGACTCCATCCATGGTGACGGACTTGGTCCACGCGGTCGCCCGCTGCAGTAGGTCTCGCGAAAAGTCGTACGATCGCATTCCAATAAACACGTCATGAAGCGCATCGGCTTCCTCCCGGGAAGTCCCTGCCCCGGAGCGGACGCCTCGAAGCACCAGCCGCAGGTTGTGAATGCGCTCCATCATCTGGGGAAGCAGTTGCCAGCCGAGCTTCCAGAATGCTCTCGCCGTGCCGGCGACAATCATGGTGTTCCACAAACAGCCCATGGCAAGTAATTCCGTAGCCTCGTCATGTCCGGGTTTCTCGTGGAAATGCTTAACGGCGCGCGTCGTCCGCAGTGCACCGCCGGCGACTATCGTTCTCTTTGAACTCGAAGGTAGAATCCATCCGTAATCTGTCTCGGGCCGGGTTGCAGGTGCTCCGAACAGAATTAGGCGATCCTCATGAGCCCGAGCCAGCATGTACCCGCCCAAGGCGTGGCTGAGAAATGCTTTTTCCGGAAAGACGTAGTGATCCGAGGGTAGCACTAAGACGACAGCTTCCGGGTCTTCTGCCATGATGTAACTGAGTGGGACAAAGATCCCTACCGCTGTTCCGCAATCCTTGGGCTGTTCAATGACCTTCCCCGGCAGAGGGGGGAACTCGGTCTCGAGAAAGGAGCGGTGTCCTTTGCCTATGATCGTGATGATTTGCTCAGCTGGTACGAGTTCGGCCGCACGGTCCACCGTGTGTTTCAGCATCGAGCGGGTCCCCACGAACGTACAGTATTGTTTTGGGCGAGGTTCGCCAAGCCAATTTTCGATAAACGGGCGCATCCGGCTCCCATTTCCCCCGGCCAAGACGATCGCCCATCGGGACGCTGTTTCGCTGGGAGCGTCGATTCCCCAGGATTGCCTGCGGGTCATGTTTGCATTTCGGATCGTAGTCATGGCGTGGCTCCTCTTTACACTACCAGTACCGACATCGTGAACCTTGTTTTTGGCTTCCTAATTGATGCGCACTCCAACCTGTGCATCTACCCAAGAAAGCCTCCGCGTTTTCTCGTAGACGTTTGCGGGTAGTCATCGAACCTTGCCAGTAGCGCCGTAGACTGCCGTAAACAGTTGCATCAACGTCGTAAGCAACCAGACTTCCGGGCTTATCTTCTTCCAACGGCGGAAGGCTTCTTCGAACGTAGTAAACGTTCGTTTCCCAGCGGGAATAGGCGCCCGCACGAGCGTGCGTTTAGACGTACTGATCGCCTGCCGATTCTGGCTGGTACGTTATTGCCTCGATCAGAAATTGCGTCCGCCCTTTGGGCAAATCCACTTCGAAGGAATCCCCGGCTTTGTACCCGATCATCGCCGCGCCCAAGGGAGCGAGTACGGAAATGAGACCTTTTTCCGGGTCACGTTCCGAGGGGTACACCAAGGTGCAATCCAATAGCGCTCCGCTCGTCATGTCTCTCAGCTTGGCGCTGGAACGCATCGTGATAACGTCGGCGGGCATTTCAACTGGGTCAAGAACGACTTGGGCGCGCTTGATCTCTTTTTCAAGGTATTGAATATAGGCCAGGTCTCGCTTGTCGGGAGACTCCGAAAGAACCGATAGACAGTCCATGATACGGTGTCTGTCCAGTGCCGTAATGAAGATGTGCTTTTCCATGTGACTGCTCCTTTGACCTCTTCGCTGAATGGTTTGCCGGAAATTACAGATGGTAATCACCGGATGCCTCCGGCTGATAAAGCATCTGGGTAATCTCATACATCTGGGCATCCTCCCCCGCGTCCACGGTAAAGACATCACCCAATCGCCGGCCAAAAACTGCGGTTCCAAGTGGGCTTAGGATGGAGATGTTCTCGGGCGCTGAATCGGCGTTCCGCGGAAATACCAGGGTATAGACTCGGTCGGTACCCGTAGTGGGATTTGCGACCCGCACCTTGGAGTTCATGGTTACTACATCTGGCGGCACCTCTCGCGGACTCGTGACGCGGGCATGTTTCAGCTCATCGTCCAAGATGTCGGCGTATTTCTGATTCTCCTCTTTGCCGAAGGCACGCACTACCTTGATAAGTTCACTCAGGCGTTCCAGGTCGTAGCGGCTGATGTAAATCGCACGAGACTCCGCTACCGTATCGCTCTCCGGTTGGTCGACCGCAGGCGCTATACCGCGAAGCAGCACGGTCTTCATGTGCCGCGCGACCTTGGCGAGATTGTCCGACTGTAACGGTTCTGACCAATAGCCCATAAAGGCAGTTATCATGCCTTCGAGGCAAACCGCCATCTTCATTCCAGGAGTCCCCGTCTGCCCAGCTTTCTCGAGACATCGTCCGAAGATCTGTTCGACAAGATCCACATACTGCTGATAGAGCCGGTTGACCTCGGGTCCAAGACGCGCGGGCTCCGGCTGCAGACCCAAGTAGGCTGGAAAGCAGAAGGGCTGAAAGAACAGACGGTCATTCACGTAGTTGCACAAACGAAGCCGAATAACGTCGAGAGCCGCCGCCTCAGGATCACTGGCACGAGCTAAAGGCTCGATACGGCGGACAACAAACTCGCCAACTCGTTGAACGACTCGCCCGTAAATGTCTTCCTTGCTCTTGAAGAGGTTGTACAGCGTTCCTACCGAGATTCTCGCCTCGCGAGCCAAAGCTTCCATGGTCGTCTGCTGATATCCCTTCCATCCGAACACCTGTTCGGCAGCATCAAGAATCGCACTGTCCACGGGCTGTCGCCGCTTCTTGCCTCCCGCATTGATCTCTTGACCGGACATCATTTTTCATATCTCCGTAGAAATGAATTACAATTCATTATTGAATATGCATTCACTATACCTCAGTATCTACCCGTTGTCAAGCGCTCTCTGGCGTTTCGAATTAAGCGAAAGTATGTTCACTAAATTGCCATTTAATAAGTATATAAGGCTGAATCAAGGCATTGCTTTTGAAAAAAAGTACCGTAAATCCTTCATATTAGCAATAAATCAACTCTCCCGTGTCTAGGTCGGCCAGCTTGACAAGCTCTCCATCGCGCACCATAAACAATATAATGTGAATATAGTTTCACTAAATGATGGCGATATGACCAAAGAAAAGCTCGATACCGAGGTCCGCCCGGAGCAGATCCTGGAGGCGGCGTTAGTTGTGGTTTCCAGAAAAGGTATGAAGGGGCTGAATTTGGGCGCCGTCGCCCGACGTGTCGGCCTTCTCCCTTCCGCGCTCTACCGGCATTTCGAGCGTAAGGACGTAATCATCGATGCTCTGCTGGGGCTCATCGAGTGCCGCCGTTGGCGAGGAGCAGCTTGCCAAAGGTATAGATCATCCCCTGATCGTTAGTGACGCACGTGTTCTGTGCGTCCGGAGCTCTTGCCTGCCGGCCGATGTGGAGGGTCACCCCTTCGTCGTGGGTCTTACGCCAGATACTTTCCAAAGGCTTGCCCTTCCAGAGCCCCTTGGACAAGGGTGGGCGATTATAGGGGGATGTGACTCGGCGCAAATCACACAGATCGAGCCACTGGGGTCTACCTCGCGGATCCCGTCGATGGCGGCATCGGCAGTCATTCCGCCACCAACAATCAAATACGTGAAATGTGGCATTATTTACTCCGGTTCTTGGTTTCCGTTGAGCCCTTCGCCAACTTTAAGTCCTTACATCGGGAGCAGAGCTTGTTGATGAGACCTGTTCCGCGTTGCCAATCCTTTTTCTACCACAACTCAAAAAACATGAGGGTAAGCTGGGCTTCCTGGCCCTGGCCCAGCACAAGATTGACGTTCCTCCAGCGGCCTGGGGAACAGGATGGTCACGAGCAATGAGGAAACCTCGATCTCTGGGCATGAATGAGGTTTGTCGTCCAGTAGGTAGAGCCATCGCCGGGCATCAGGGCGTGCGGCAGGCCGCGCGGCCAGAGCCCGCCCACTATGATTCACAGGCCATCCGTCTCCGAAGGTGCTTCGTAGACGCGCTTGGCTCGGATGCAGGTACATAGCTCTGTCCAGTTCCTCTTTCGAACTCGATTGCAGGACAGGTGCGCATTGGCCTGTTGGTAGACACCGTCTTACGGGTATTGTCACCGTCATTTTCATACCAGCCCTCTCGTAAGGTTCGCCTGTGTCTTACGCCTGGGCGAGTAGTTGTTCGAGCACATACGGCAAGATGCCACCTGCCGAGAAGTAGGCGGCTTCGATCGGCGTATCAATCCGCAACAGGAGTCGCACCGACTCGCGTCGGCCGCCCCGGCGCTCGATGTGCAAGTCCGCCAGCTGGCGCGGGCGCACAGGCTCACTCAGCGCGAGGTCGAGTCGCTCGGTACCGTCGAGACCGAGGGTCTGTGCGTGCACGCCTTCCGGAAACTCGCAGGGGAGGACGCCCATCCCGATCAAATTCGATCGGTGAATCCGCTCAAACCCCCGAGCTATCACCGCGCGCACACCGAGAAGTCGGGTGCCCTTGGCAGCCCAGTCTCGTGAGCTGCCCGCGCCGTACTCCTGTCCCGCGAAGACCACCAGGGGCACGCCGTCGGCTCGGTATCGTGCCGCAGCCTCATAGAAGGTCATGCGTTTGCCGCCGGGTTGGTGGAGGGTGACGCCGCCTTCGACGCCGGGAACCATGCGGTTTCGAATACGTACGTTGGCGAAGGTGCCGCGAACCATGACTTCGTGGTTGCCTCGGCGCGCGCCGTAGCTGTTGAAGTCCTGCACGGGGACGTCGTGGTCGCGCAGGTACTCGCCGGCGGGCGTTTTGGCGCTGATCGCGCCGGCCGGGCTGATATGGTCGGTGGTGATGGAATCGTCGAAAATAGCCAGCGCGCGCGCGCCGGAGAAGGCCGCGCTGGAGGGCGCCGCCATCGAGGGATCGAAGTACGGCGGCTCGCGAATATAGAGCGACGCGGGATCCCAATCGTAGAGCAGCCCCGTCGTGATAGGTATCTGATTCCACGCGAGGTTCTGATTCGCGTAATCCGCATAGATGCGCCGGTATTCGACGGGATCGTAGGCGCTTGCAAGGAGCGCATCGATTTCCTGCATGGGTGGCCAGATGTCGCGCAGGTAGATATCGCGTCCGTCGACGGCTGTGATGGGCTCGCGCGTGAGATCGATGTCCACGCGGCCGGCAATGGCGAAGGCAACGACGAGCGGCGGACTCATGAGGAAGTTGGCCTTAACGCTTTGATGAATGCGCGCTTCGAAGTTCCGATTGCCCGACAGCACGCTTGCAGTAATGAGATCGTTTGCCGTGATGGTGTCCTCGAGTTCGCGGTCGAGGGGTCCGGAATTGCCGATGCAGGTCGTGCAGCCGAAGCCGACGACGTTGAAGCCCAGTTGATCAAGGTACGGCATAAGACCGGTCTTCGTGAGGTATTGGCTCACGGCGGGCGAACCGGGGGCGAGCGAGGTTTTCACCCATGGTTTCACGGTGAGCCCGAGCTCGACGGCCTTCTTCGCAAGGAGCCCCGCGGCAAGCATCACCGCGGGGTTCGAAGTGTTGGTGCACGAGGTAATGGCCGCGATGACGACGTCGCCATGGGCGAGTTCGACGGCCGAGGCTGGGGCTACGGCTCGGTCCGACTGTTCGAGATGGTTCGGCGTGTGGCGGTTATTCATCATCTCGCGCTCGGTCAGCGGGTTGGTTTCTTGTTCGCGCCCGTTCGGGCGCGTGTCTTCCGCTTGCTCGCCGCCGCCGGGCCGCGGCGCACCACCATTGCCGAGGTGTACTCTCACGCGGCGCGCGGCATCCGGCTTTCCGTACGCTTCGGGGCTTGCCAGCAAGGTGAGAAATCGTTCCTTCAACTGGCTGAGCGCGATCCGGTCCTGCGGACGCTTCGGTCCGGCAACGGACGGCTCGATCTCGGCGAGATTCACGTCCACCATCGTGGAATACTCACACTGGCCTTGTTCGGGGATTCCGAACATTCCCTGGGCCTGGAAATAGCGCCGAACCGTTTCGACATGATCGTCGGTGCGCCCTGTCGCTTGGAGATAGCGGCAAGTCTGCTCGTCAACAGGGAAGTAACCGACGGTCGCGCCGTATTCGGGCGACATGTTTCCGAGCGTGGCCCGGTCGGGCACGGACAGGCTCGCGGCGCCCTCGCCATGATACTCGACGAACTTGCCGACGACGTGTTCTTGCCGCAAGCGTTGCGTAATGTGCAGGACAAGGTCAGTGGCGGTCACGCCTTCGCGCAGGCGGCCGTGGAGATTCACGCCGACGACGTCGGGCAGGAGTATGTGGATCGGTTGGCCGAGCATGGCTGCTTCGGCCTCGATGCCGCCGACGCCCCAACCGAGGATCCCGAGCCCGTTAACCATGGGCGTGTGCGAATCGGTGCCGACGAGGGTGTCGGGGTACATCACTCCGTCTCTCTGGAGGACGCCTTGCGCGAGAAACTCGAGGTTCGCCTGATGGCATATGCCGAATCCGGGGGGTACGATCCGCAGGCCGTCGAATGCCTCCTTTCCCCACTTGAGAAAGCGGTAGCGCTCGCGGTTGCGGTGGAACTCCATCTCCATGTTGAGACGCAGGGCATCGTCGCGGCCGAAGTAATCGACCTGCACGGAGTGATCGATCACAAGATCGACGGGAACCAACGGCCGCACTCGCTCGACGTCAAGACCTCGGCGCGCCACCGCCGAGCGCATCGCGGCGAGATCGACGAGAAGTGGGACTCCAGTGAAATCCTGCAACAGTACGCGACCGACGACGAAAGGTACCTCCGCTGTGCGCGCGGCGCACGGCTGCCACTGGACGAGCGCTTCGACGTCCTCATCACGAATGCGGTGACCGTCCAGTCGGCGTAGCACCGATTCAAGGAGGATACGGAGGCTCACCGGTAACCGCGAGATGGTCGCGACCCCTCTTTTCTCTAACTCGTGAAGTGAGTAGTATGTGGTGGAAGCTCCAGAGGGGAGCGATAATTGCCGGCGTACATCGATCATGGTTATCCCTATTAGCGGCTATGTGTTTGAGAAGTATGCGATCTCGGTTATCGACTCCGAAGCTTGAGAATCTGCTGATCCCTCGTTTGTCGCCGTTTTCTGACTTGTAGCTTTGTTCCGCTGAAACGGCAGGGGGGCGTCGCCGGTAATTAAGCGGGCTGCACGATTCCAGGTAAAATAGTTCCATGCCCATTGGAGAAGGATCAACAAGCGGTTCTGGAACGCAACAATATACATGAGGTGGACGAAAAGCCAGGTGAGCCAAGCGTGAAACCCGGAGAGTCTCAGCGGACCGATCATTGCTACTGCCCGAGCGCGGCCGATCGTCGCCATAGTACCGTAATCGTGGTAATGAAAGGATGGCAGTGCTTTCCCCAGCAAACGACTCCGGATCACGCTGGCAACATAGTGCCCCTCCTGCATCGCCACGGGAGCTACGCCGGGAAGTGGTGCGTTAATCTGGTGCATGTAACTAGCCAGATCGCCGATCACGAAAACTTCTGGATAGCCGGGTATTGAAAGGTCCGGCATCACCGGCACCCGCCCCTGTCGATCAACAGGAATGCTCGCCGCGTCACCAAGCAACTGACCCAGCGCTGAGGCGCGCGTACCAGCGCTCCACAATATGGTTCTTGTGGAAATAGTCTCGGTTTGGCCACCCGTGCGAAAGGTGACGGCGTCCGGCCGGATGTCACTGACCAAAACACCGGTACGAACAGTTACGCACATTTTTTCCAAATGAGCTTTCGCCTTGCTGGAGAGCTTGGCCGGATAGGAGGGTAGGATCCGCTCCTGCCCCTCCAGCAATATAATCCGCGAATCACGTGGATTGATCGACCGGAATTCGTTCCGTAGGGTGCAGCAGGCAATTTCCGCTAGAGCTCCGACCAACTCGACGCCCGTCGGACCGCCTCCCACAACGACGAAAGTCAGCCACTGCTGAATCCTTTGTGGATCGGTTTCTCGTTCCGCGATCTCGAAAGCCAAGAGAATCCGCTGCCGAATCTTGGTGGCATCTTCCACAGTTTTCAGCGCCGGTGCCCATTGCTCCCAGTCCGCATGACCAAAGAAGAAGCTTTCGGAGCCGGCCGCGACGACAAGCGAGTCGTAAGGAACGTTTCCGTCCGTCATCAGCACGCGGCGTTTGCTCAGGTCGAAGCCCGAGACCTCGGCCATGAGCACTCGAGCATTCTTCTGACGCTTCAAAACAGACCGGAGTGGTGCTGCGATATTTGCCGGCGAGAGCCCTCCAGTGGCCACTTGATACAACAGTGGCTGGAACAGGTGAAAGTTTCGGCGGTCGATCACGGTGACCTGCACGGGTGTTCGCCTCAGTGATTGTACCGTATACAACCCGCCGAATCCGCCACCAACAACTACAACTTTATGCGGGCGCTCCATCGGTCCTCCTATCAGGAAACGTACAATGGGCTACCAGAAAGGTGCTCGATATTTCGAGGAACTCGACGATCTTCCTGAAGTGGTCAAGCAACTCAAAGAGTATGAGCATCACGGGACAGCGACGCTAGTGTACGGCACAAAGCACTGGTAACCGGCCTGCAGAAGACGCCGTACCATGTTGGTTTCCATCCAGCCCAGCCCAATCATTTCGAGTTGCATAGGGTGGTCCTTTCGCAAAGCCTTCGCGCGTGTCCGGCGCGACGCTCAGATATTGGCCAGATCGCCAAAGTATTCGTGGTCCTCGGCAAAGCCGCCTTCTCCCTCGCCGATCGACTGAACATCCTCGACGAACTCGATCTCCTTGATCCACTTGACCATCTTGAAGCCGAGCTGATTCTCGACACGCAACCGTAAAGGGGCCCCATGAAGATGATTGAGCGACTGGTAATTCATCTCGTACGCCAGCAATGTTTGAGAGTTCAACGCGTTCGCGATCGAGAGGTTGTCGTAGTATTGAACACCCGAGACGCCCTTATGGAGCGCGACCCCCTCGCCAAACGAACGGAAGACAATTGCCTTCGCGTTGTGCTTCGGCCGGACGAGTTTGATTAGCTCCGCCATCGGCAAACCACCCCAAGCCGCGATGCCCGACCAGCCCTGGATGCAGTGGTGCAACGTGATCTGCTCCTTCTTGCCCATTGCCCGTAGGTCGTCCAGCGACAGTTCGACCGGGTTCTCCACCAGGCCCGATACTTTCAGTCGGTACTCTTTGAAGTTGTCGGCGGCAAGCGTGATCCATTCCTCGCAGGTGGGTACCTTGCCGTTGGCCCAGAGGAATGGAGAGATATCCTCGCGGCGAAACTCGGCCCGTGGAGCGGTACGGTCGAGAAGGAACGACATCACCGGCGCGACAATCACCTTGGCCACATGCTGCACCAGCCTCGGGTGGCGCCACGCTGACCAGTTGGCCAGCGCGTTCACTAACACAATGACGCCCACTCCCATAAGGCCGAGGTACACGCCGGTCAAGCTGGCGTCGTCGGTGCCCACGACGATATGGTTCATGTTACGGATAAACCCGGTCATCGCTACCATGATTACATGGCCCACGAGAAAGATGACGAAGGCACACATGATGAGGAAATGCAGCGAGCGACCTATCTGCCGATTGCCGGGTACCTTCGGATACCATTTGAATCGGGCCGTAAATGCGGGCGACATCGAGGGGCCGGTCAGGATTGCCAGCGGTGCCAGGATAAACACCACTCCGAAGTATGTCAGTTGCTGGAGGGCGTTGTACTGGTAGAAGCCATTCGGCTCCGGCGGCAAGTGGAAGGTGGCATAGTGGACGAAGACCGCCCAGGCGTCGGGGACGATTTGCCAGGAGTTGGGTACCAGGCGCTTCCACTGGTCGGTCGCGAACAGCAGGATCACGAAGAGTAGGCCATTGCCCACCCAGAACAGAACGCTGAGAAAGTGCCAGTGCCGGGCCATGCCAATGGTGTGTCGATAACCGGGCAGACCAATCCACGGGCTAAGGTGACGGGAGTCATCCTTGGCTGTCCAAACGCGGTCTTTAGGCACTTCGATCGGTGTCAGCCGAAGCCATTCCGTACCCGGCGTACTGTGGGGGTTCCAGTATAGCCGCGGATGGTCCGCGAGGATTTGCAGGCCGCTACGGACTAGCAGGACCAGGAATAGAAAGTTGATGTAGTGGGTAATGCGCAGCCAAATCGGAAAACCGTGAGGCTCCACCACCGCTTCGCGAATCGTCGGGAGGCTGGGCGACAGCGACGGAAGACCGAACATGCCCCACTGGACATAGGCCGCGATAACGAGGGCCAAGAATGGCCCTAGAAGCAATAACAGTGTCTTAAGCCTGATGTGCACGATGATCACTAGCCTTTCGGGGCAAGATCGTCAAGAGTACGGATGCGTCTTCAATGCCCTGAAGTGAAAGAAGCGCATCATCGGTTAGGTAGAGCACTTGGCCCGCTCTCAATTCAAGCATCATGTCGCTTGCGGTGCGGGCACGGCCTCAGCGTAAGGAGCTTGACGAGCAACCAGTCTTGTGCCAATAGACCGTTAATGTCGTCGGCGGGAGCAACGTCGTTGGTATCGATTAACTCCAGTCCACGTGAACCGAACAAGATTCTCAGTATAGTCCGTCCGAATCCCGCCAAGAGCATTTTTCTTTACCCTGAATATCTTCTGACTCATTCCTTATATCGGTGACAACATTCGCGGACAGGATTTTATGCCGAGGCAGTAGATTCCCACACAGCATTATGCGCGTGCGTTTCCGCGCAAGCCGTGTTTCTCAAATTCAGTATATCCGCGGGCGTTCCCCTCATCATCTACAGCCAGAAGCGAGAAACCCGCGCTAAGGTCGACCAGCAAGTCCGGGACGACGTGTCGAGCTAATAATTTGGAGGTTGAGTGCCAAAAGCTTGCACTGCATTTCGATCGACTTTGGTTTGTTTTTGAGGAGTAGTCCAAGCTTGTCCAGCAGGATGGCGAGGTGGGTCTCAGGGCGGCAGCCCGCGCGGCCGAAGGCGAGGCGGGGAGTATCGGAAAAGCCATTGATGCTGATGTGACCGATTTCATGGGGGGAAATACCATCGCCGACGACGTCACTATTGTGGTTGCGAAATCAATTGTGTGAACCTTAAATGCTCGACACCTGCAAGCTGACCTGGGCCCGACCCTCCACAAGCAACTTTCCAGATTCTATGGCAACCAGAACAACTGTGGACCCAGGCATTCTGGGACATTACTGCGAATGCTTGCGCCGTTCGTACTCGCGCTTACGCGCATCGTACCCTTGGAACGCACTTTGCACCGTCGTTCTATTCGCAACATTATCCGAGGCGATCTACCGTCTTACGAACCTCGCTTGTCAATCCTGGCGAACTGCATGTCGATGGATCGAACAAAAAGCTTCGCTGAGTTATTGTATCAACAGCGGCAATTTGGCAAACCCGCTGCCAGGGTAAACCGCATTTCTTGGGGGAGTTCCCGGAACGAGCCCGACGCTGTCTGTGCGGGCCAACAATTCTTCCAGCCAGACTCGCATCTCGAGTCGCGCAAGCGGTGCGCCTGGGCAAACGTGCAAGCCGGCGCCGTACAGAAGATTCTTCTCCACCTCCCGATCAAAACAAAAGCAATCCGGTTCGTCAAAGGCCCGGCCATCACGATTGGCGGAAATCCACATGAGCGAGACTCGTTCGCCTGCGTCGATTTGCCGGCCATTGATTTCCACAGGCCTGGTTGTGACTCGCCGATTGGCAACGAGGGGGCCGTGAATCCGCAGAATCTCATCGATGGCGGCAGGCAAGAGCGACGGCTCCGCCCGAAGTTGCGATTGAAGATCGGCGTGTTCGGCAAGATAATGAGCCAATATCCCAACGGCGGCAGAGATTGTCCCGATTTCCCCGACAGTCCAATTTCGCAGGATACTCGCGATATCTTCGTGGCTTAACGGTCGTCCCCAAACCGTGTCGTGCATGAGGGACGCCGTAATGTCGTCATCCGCCTTGGCGCCAGCCTCAAGCCGGTCCTCTATAAGCTCGTCAACCAAGCCCTCAAACTCCCGTGCAATCTCCGACATGACTTTGCGATTCTGGGCGAATGTGGCGGCGTGGTTTTTCTGGGTCCAGCGGATGAGCGGTTCCTGTAACGTTGACGGCCATCCAAGGAAGGCGCATTGGGCCCGTGCCGCAAAAGGCAGCGCAAAATCAGCAACAAGCTCCACCTGACCACGTTCGAGCAGATCCTGGACCAGATCCACAACGAGGTTGCGGCAGATAGGCTCGAACGTCGCTATCCGCTCGCTAGAAAAATACCGTTCGACAATTGCACGATATGCCGTATGCTCGGGTGGATCCATGCCGCTTGGAACAGACAAGTGCTCCGAAACGGTGCTGCTGAAGGTCTCGTGGTCTGAGAGCACGCGCATCACGTCCTCGTGCCGAAACACAGACCACTGCAATGACTCGCTGTACGCCACTGGGCAACGTTCGCGCATCGTGTCGTACACCGCGCGTTGGTCGCGCAATACACCCGCTGCTTTTAAGTCCCAGTCCGGTTCTCGCGTGTCGCTCATAATATTCCGGTTACTCCATCGCAAAATTGAGAATCGCTTCGGCGTGAATGCGGGTTGTGTCGTAGAGTGGCTTTGGACTGTCCTCTGGCTGGATTAGAAGGCAGAGTTCCGTGCAGCCAAGAATCACCGCCTCGGCGCCCTGCGCGGTCAAATCGGCAATCATGCCCTTCGCCGCTGCGCGGGATTCGGGGCGCACGGTTCCGTGCGACAGCTCCTCCCACACAATACGGTCCAACTCCTGCCTCGCGTGCGCGTCGGGAACGAGCGTTTCGATATGACTCGCCTGAAAATGCTTCTGGAAAAACCCGAACTCCATGGTGGGCCGTGTGCCCAGCAGCGCAACTTTCCGCCGGGCGTCGCTGACAAGCGCCTCGGACGTAGCATCCATAATCGTGAGGATTTCCAATGGACTTGACTCGCGGATCAGGGCGTACGCATTGTGAGGCGTGTTCGCCAGAATCGCCGCGAATTCGGCGCCGGCGTTCTTGAGACAGTGCAAAGCGTCCAAAAGAATGGCAGCGACCTTGTCCCATTCGTTTTGTTCGAAGTGCGGGATTAATTTCTGCAGGTTCAGACTCTGGAGGGTAATCTCGGGAAAGTTCAATTCGCCGGCCCGGTGATTGTATTCGCGACAGATTATTTCATAGTAATGAACAGTCGACTCGGGGCTGAGCCCTCCAATTAAGCCTATGTGCTTCATTGCCGCCACCTTTCCGATTCTAAGTGTTCCAATCTCGGCTGCCGTTGACCGCTCCGGTCGTCTCCTGACCGATTGTCGGCAGCCCACGCATTAATTCTTGGCGCGAGTTCAGCTACCAGGCGGAAGGGCAAGTGCGCCGCCTTCACGCAACCGTGGGGCGTCCCTTGTGCTGTGAAGTCTCATACGTCCCCGGCACCTTCCGAAAACTGACGGCCAGCCGGTTCCATCCGTTAATCGCCACAACCGCCAGTGTCAGGTCTGCCAACTCTTTCTCGTCGAAGTGCTGCCGGGCGAGCTCATAGACTTCGTTCGGAACATTCGTTTGTGCGACGTTGGTCACAGCTTCGGTCCAGGCGAGAGCGGCGCGCTCCCGGTCACTGAAGAATGGCGTCTCGCGCCAGGCGGAGAGCGCGTAGAGTCGCTGCTCGGTTTCGCCGCCGGCCCGGGCATCCTTGGTGTGCATGTCGATGCAGTAGGCACAGCCATTAATCTGGGAGGCGCGGGTCTTCACGAGTTCCAACAAGGAAGGCTCCAGTCCGCAGCCGTGCACGTATTTCTCCAGTCCCCACATGGCCTTAACGCCATCCGGAGCGACGCTCGCATAATCAAGTCGCGGTTGCATATGTTTTACCTTTCAGGTGGGTTAGTTGGCATTGCGTTAAGGAAACATGATCGTCAACAATATGAGCGAGTTCTCCCTGCCGGCGATTGTGTGAGGGACACCACCCGGCAAAAAAAGCCAATGTCCCTCAGGTACAACTCGCGTTTCGCCATTTGCTGTAAACGCAATTTGGCCTTTCATACAATGGATCGTGATTGGGCCTTCCACCTGGTGATTGCGACACACCTCGTGTCCTTTTGGGATCTCCATCCGGATGGCCTCAAAGTCTTCGGTCTTCACCAGCGCGTTCGCCTTCGCCTCGGAAAACCCCTCCGCTTGTGGCCGAAGATCTACGGGAATACCGGGAGCCGCATGCGGAATCGCCATGATAGTCTCTCCTTTCTTTGAAATCAGATTGAACTCGGCCGGAGATTGCGATGTCGCCATCGTCGGCCTTCTCCTTCCGGATCGTCATCTCCTGTCGAATCGTGTTACCTGCGCCGGAGCGTGGCGTCAGCGAATCCCCTTGGTTTGGCGGACGCGTTGAAGGTAATTCTTTAGGGCCACAGCGTTATTGTGCTGGGGATCGTGAGCCGCATAGAGAAGCGTAACGGTTTTCTCCCGCGCCAGCTCCTTGACAGCCTGCCGGACGTCCGGTCTCTCATCTAGTTCCTCGAAGTATCGCCTTTGAAACTCTTCCCAACGGGCCGGGTCATGCCCAAACCAGCGGCGCAGTTTGTCGCTGGGAGCAACCTCTTTCAGCCAATTGTCGAGTTTGCAGGTCTCTTTCTTGAGTCCACGCGGCCATAGCCTATCCACCAGGATTCGAAGTCCGTCTTGATTTGACGGAGGTTCATAGATTCGCTTCACGCGAAGGTACAGTGAATTGATCATCTTCCGACTCCATGCCGCGGGGGTCTCTCGGACTACAGCCTCTACTTCTCGGACAAGCCCGCGCCTACGTGTCCGAGGCTCGCGAGCGATCGCCGCTTTCTCATTTCCTCGCCGATTTCCCGAATTTGCTCAGATTTTAGTATGCGAACTGCGATCGCAAAGACCTTCCCTTCCTCAAGTTGTATGTGAGCCGCATAAATCTCTTCCAGTTCATCAAGCGCCGGCCGAAGGCGCTCACGTTGAGCGTCGTCCAGTCGACCCGTTTCGAGCCAACTGCGCACCACGCGGTCAACGAGCGAATGGAGCGCCTCGCAACCGCGATGGTCGTTTTCCAGACGCTCTAAATCGGCCGTGACCTCCCGTGCGTCCGGGTCGCCGGAGTATCGCATCCGTGGGAATAGCGACTGCTCCTCGTCAGCCGTATGGCGCGGCGCGAAGTTCGCGAAGTAGTTCAGCGAGGCCTCTAATGCGTGACGTCCTTCTTCCTCGAGTTCGCTATTGCCGAATCGCCGTTCGGCTTCTCGCAATACTTCTAGAAAATGCTCGATCCGCCGATGGCAATCTTTCATCATCTCGATGGGTTCGCTGAAATCGGCCAGCGGTTTGCCGCCCACGTTCACGGCCATCACACCTTCGCCCTTTCGACAAGTTCGGCTTCGAGCTTGGCGGCCCTCGGAAACAGCACGTTGTCTTCTTTGTGAACGTGCTGATGCATGTCGTGCTCGAGGCGGGCCAACGCATCAAGCATCACACGGTACGTGTTACAGGCCCAGTCAGGCGGGGTGTAGTCATCAGTCAGCGTGCGCATTCGCTCGAGCGCCGCGCCTGCGTCGTGATGCTCCATCTCCATTTGCCGGACCGGATTGGTGATCGAGCCGCAGTGGAACTTCGGAAGCGCCTCGCTCGCTTCCAGCCGGCGGATCATGGGAAACAGGATTTGCTCTTCCTTCATCATGTGGCTGGTCATTTCGGCTGCCAGCGAAAGCAGCGTCTTGCGAACGTCGTGCAGGCGAGCGTCTTCCCCTCCGTGCACAGAAGCCACTTTCTCCGTGAGCGCGTCAAGCCGAGGCAACTCCGAGCTGAGGTAAGCATGGTGCGTGTGCTCGACGTGGTCGGCCAACTCCGTGAGCGACATGGCCGCCGCATCCACGAGCGGCTCTCCCTCGGACGCCGCCTCCGACTGCTCCAGCCTGTCGGCGAACGCTTGCGGATCAACGCCTTTTTCCCGGCATGCCTCCTCCAGCGTCTTTTTGCCGCCGCAGCAGTAGTCCACGCCGGCCGCTTCAAACGCATGCGCAAGCATTGGGCGCCGTGCGATGATCTCTCCCACTATGTTTTGAACGGAAATCGTGCTCATCGGGATTCTCCTTTTTTCAATTGGCGTTGCAGCTACGTCACCTCGCACAACGGAACGATTGGGCTTGCCGAACGGAGCAGTTTCGCAATCGTCACGCGCCCCAGCGCACGTTCCGCCGCGGCGTAGACCTGGTCTAATTCGCTGTGGAGAGGGCAAAGCGTCGTGTGCGATGGCAGCCCTAGCGGGCAACTGCGGATACGCTCCAGCGGCGCCACGGAATTGACCACGTCGAGGATCGTGACATCCTCAGGCCTCCGCGCCAACGCGTAGCCGCCGCTAGGACCGGGCTGCGACCGCACGAGGCCGCCGCCCACCAAGTCTTGCAAGACCTTGTGCAAATAGCGGCGTGGTACCTTCGTGCGCTCGGCCAGAAGGTCGGCCGAAGCCGTTCGCCCTGGTTCACGGGCCAGCCACACCACAGCCCGTAAGGCATACTCTGAAGTCTTGGGCAACATGCATCACCTCGCTTGATCGCATCCTCTATCCATAATTATACACATGTACGTGTAGATTTCAAGTTACCCCTGACACGAGCCGACAGAAATTGCTACTCATGCTACAAATACGCGAGTAGCGACACGCTGTCGTGGGGCATCATTGCAGATGTACTTTGTGGATTATTTGACAGGACACCAGCTTTGCCCTTGGAGTTGAATCGATGTTCATAGCCATGCCACTAGTGGGTGCCGCGACGCTCTGTTTGGCCATCGCTGCTGATACAGGTTCATCACTTCTGGTTGCTTTCAAGGGGCTTGTCCGTTCCTGAGATCGCTGCTGAAGCAGAACTCTTTCTGACAAGAACGCGCTGCAATTTCACATCCTACGAGAGACTTACCCTGGGTCCGCCGTCATCTCGCTGGCGATGGGTTTATCTCGTGGATGGATGAGCTGCGGCCCCAAATCGAGGGAGGGCGCTACCGAGAATCGGAGAGAGCCACGAATTGCTTTCTCATGGTTTGGAAAGCCTCAAGCTGCTCTTGTGCAGAGGTAAGCTTGGTCATGGAACGCAGACGCCTCTCGGTAAAGAAGGCAATCTTGGCAGAGTCCTTTGCGGCACTCAGTTCGGTGATGACCGCCGGTGGAAGTTTGAGGAGATTCAGGAGTTGAGTGACCCGAGCCCGCGTCAGATCTACTTGCTGCGCAAGCTGCGACTGATCACGGACTGTACCTTGGTCCAGCATCTTTCGAAAGGACAATGCGAGCGCTACTGGATTGATCGGTTCGGTCTCTTCCGGTTCCTCTGCTGGAGTCACCGCGTATATCACGTTGCGAACTAATGAGTTGCGATGGACCGGCGATATGTGCCATCCGCAAGCAAAAGTTCGCTGAGTTCGCATCGCGCGGAGCCATGATATCCAGAGGGGTTGCGCTTCGTGCGTAACCCCTTTTCGTTTAATCACTTAACCCGCTCGATTGCACCCAGGTTCCTTTTGGCCAGTTTGCGAGTTAGCGAACTTTCGCGCACAGGTTCTACCGAATGAAGGGGACGGAATCGGGCAAAGTGCATTCCAAAGCAAGCATTCTCATACCGGGTGGTGGCAAGTCGGTGCCAGTGCCTGTATCGCTTGGCCGGCTATTTATCGCGTACGCTATCATAGAGATTTAGTAGTCGAAGTCCGTTTTGAAGATAACCAGAAGCGACGCTCCCATATCGGCAGCGATGGCCATCCAGAGGGTGGCGGCACCCGCAAGCGAGAGAATGATAAAGACGGCCTTCAGTCCCAGAGCGAAGATTATGTTTTGCCGGATGATGCGAAGTGTGCGCTTCGAGTGTTTTATAAGCCAGGGTAGTTTAGAGAGGTCATCAGACATGAGAGCGATATCTGCCGTCTCCAATGCAGCATCGGTTCCAGCCGCGCCCATGGCGATACCGACGCTAGCCGCTGCAAGGGCGGGGGCATCATTTATGCCGTCCCCGACCATGGCCACCTTTCCGAAAGCGGTTACAAGTCTTTGAACGGCTTCTACTTTGTCCTCTGGAAGCAGTTCGGCTTCCACATCATCAACTCCAACCTCATCGGCGATAGCTTCGGCTGTACCGTAGTTGTCGCCCGTTAGCATAATGACCTTTTGTATACCGGCATCCTTTAAAGCCAGAACAATTTCTCTTGATTCCGGCCTAACGGCGTCTGCCACGCTGATGAGGCCGCATACGTGTTTGTCATTTCCAACGATGATAACCGAATGGCCGGCGTTTTCGAGTCGTTGGGCCTCTTCGTGGATTCGCTCATCCTCTTGCCCTAGCTCGTGAAGTAGGCGATGGCTCCCGATCCAGTACAAGCTCCCATTGATATACCCTTTTGCCCCCTTACCTTTTATCGCCTGAAATCCCGCCGCCGGTGTGAATCGAACACTATCGGCATCAGCCCGGCGCAGAATAGCTCTTGCTAACGGGTGCTCGCTTTGGGATTCCAGTGCGGCGGCACGCTCAAGCACCTCATAGGCGGAGTGACCGCTCAACGGCACGACCAGTTGCACTTCCGGTTGACCACGCGTCAGGGTTCCGGTTTTGTCCATGGCGATAGCTCTTAGTTGGGCTGGGGCTTCAAGAAAGACTCCACCTTTTATGAGAACTCCGGCGCGGGCGGCGGAACTTAGGCCAGCGACAATGCTGACCGGGGTAGAAATAACAAGTGCGCACGGACACGCGATGACAAGTAACACGAGACCCTGATAGAACCAAGTCGCCCATGCTCCTCCAAACACAATTGGGGGCACGATCATGACGAGCACGGACAAACCCATCATGATGGGCGTGTAGTACCGTGCAAACTTCTCGACCCACTGCTCGCTTGGTGCGCGTCGAGATTGGGCTTCCTCGACCATCCTGACGATCCTTGCAATGGTAGTGTCAGTCGCGAGTTTTGTTGTTCGAAACTCGAAAGAACCCTGTTCGTTGACGCTTCCGGCAAATACGGTGTCACCGACATCCTTGGCTTCCAGTTTCGATTCTCCCGTGATTGGAGCCTGATTGACGGTCGTGGATCCTTTGGTCACTGTTCCGTCGAGCGGAATCTTTTCTCCGGGTTTGACCAGAACGGCAGTCCCAACGGGTACGTCCGCGATTTCCATTTCCTTGATCCCGCCGTCATCCAGCAGACATCTGGCAGTGGGGGAGGCCACTTCCATGAGTGCGGAAATCGCCTTTCGGGCTCGACCGACGCTCCATGACTCTAAAAGGAGGGCGACGCCAAAGAGAAGTGTGACAACAGCTGCTTCAAGCCATTCACCGATAGCTATGGCGCCGATGACAGCCACGGTCATCAAGAGGTTCATATCGGGCCTTATGCGCCGCGCAGAGTTCCATGCTTTCGGGAAGATGTGCCAGCCCGACGCAAGAATTCCAGCCCCGTAAAGGACTAGAGTTGGGAAGGGGAATCGGTGGCCGGCGGAACCGCTGCTCGCGAAAGCATGCAAGAATCCATGGTACTGGACATGGATCAAAAACCCGGCAAATGTCGCAAGTCCACCCAGGATAACGAATAATGTACGCCCATGTCTCTGCCAGAGACTGTTAGAAGCGGTGGCGTTCCTCATATGCGCTTGCCAGGGCGTGGCCTGCATCCCTGTCCGGGCCACGGCTGCAATAATGGCTTCATCTCGAATGTCTTTTTTTGCCGGCGCAATGGTGATTCTTGCATTGAGCAGGTCAAACGAGATGCATTCTTCGCCGCCTACCAACGGTCCAAGTTCGCGCTTTAGAATCGCAATTTCCTCAGCGCAATCCATGCCCCGAATCTTAAACGACTTTGGAATTGGCCCAAGATTGGGACCCCCATTCGTGATCATCGGCATATTTCTCCTAACGTGTTTTGCTCAGCTCCTGGGCGCGACAAGTACACGAGGGATAGTACATAGACCTTGGAACTCACGTTTGCGTTCAACGTCCGTGACGCCACCATTCGTAACCGGACCAGACCGATACTGCGAGGCAAAGGATCGCGAGTATCACTGGTGAAACGGAAATATGCACGTGCCCAACCGACCGGTAAGACCGGACGATGGAAATGGCTTGGATCAGGACTAACATTAGAGCGATCACGCCCGATATACCTGCCAACACGGCCAAATCGGCAGATCGCTTCTTGGCGGCTGGTACCCGGCGGTTGGACCCTTTCTTGTGTGAACGTTGTCGCACGGCTAAAACGCCTTTCTGTTCACACTTCATTCTTCGTGTTTGTTTGCTCTAGGCGCGAAAACAGGCGGTACAACACCGGCAGTACAACTAACGTCAAAAGTGTAGACGAGATGATTCCGCCGATCACGACGGTAGCAAGAGGACGCTGAACCTCCGCACCGGTGCCGGTAGCAGTTGCCATGGGTACGAAGCCCAGGGACGCAACGAGCGCCGTCATCAGAACTGGACGCAGCCGGGTGATGGCTCCTTGAGTAATCGCCTCGTCAAGCCCTACGCCTTCCGTGCGCAGCTTCTGAATGAACGAAATCATGACCAGCCCATTGAGTACCGCGACGCCGGATAGCGCGATAAAGCCGACCCCTGCCGAAATGGACAGCGGTATGCCGCGCAGCCACAACGCAAGGATTCCCCCCGTGAGCGCCAACGGCACCCCGGTAAACACGAGAAGCGAGTCCTTCACGTTGCCGAACATCATGAAGAGCAAAATGAATATCAGCAATAGCGCAACCGGCACGACGATTTGGAGTCGCCGAGCGGCCGAAATCATCTGCTCGAATTGCCCACCCCAGGTTGTCCAATATCCCGTAGGGACTTTGACCTGGCTCCGAATTGCGGCTTCAGCTTCGGCAACGAACGTTCCGATGTCTCGTCCTCGTACGTTGGCGGTAACCACCACGCGGCGTTTACCATTCTCCCGGCTGATCTGATTGGGACCCGGCGCAAGCTGAAAATCCGCGACGGATTCCAGGGAAACATAGCGCGCGGAGTTTGATGTGTCGGCAGGCTCGACCTGCTCCTCCCGTGCAGGCACGTCGGATTCCAAGGGTAGCGGTACGGGAATACGCTTGAGCGCGTCAATACGTTCCCGTTGATCCTCCGGCAGACGGACAATCAATTCGAAACGGCGATCGCCTTCGAATACTTGCCCGGCGCTCTTACCGCCGACGGCGACTTCGATAACCTCCTGCACGTCGGAAACGTTCATGCCCAGCCGGGCAATGGCGCGTCGGTTTGGCGCGATACTCAGTACGGGAAGCCCGGTCACCTGCTCGACCTTTACGTCCGAGGCGCCGGGCACCTTTTCCAGCACTTCGCCGACTTCTTCGGCGGTAGCCAGCAGAACGTCCAAATTGTCACCAAAGACTTTTACAGCCACGTCGGAGCGGACGCCCGCAATGAGTTCATTAAACCGCATTTGAATGGGTTGCGTGATCTCGTAGTTATTTCCGGGAATCTTTGTGATAATCTCTTCAAGTTCCGCGATGAATTCACGCTTCGATTTTGACTGGTCCGGCCACTCTTTGCGGGGCTTCAGCATCACAAAGTTGTCAGAGACGCTGGGCGGCATCGGGTCCGTGGCGATTTCAGCGGTACCTATTTTTGCAAAGATTGTTTCGACTTCGGGCATGGCCTTTATCGCCTTTTCCAGCGTATCTTGCATAGCAATCGCCTGCGTCAGGCTGGTTCCAGGAATCCGCAAGGCGTGGAGCGCGATGTCTCCCTCGTCGAGACTCGGGATGAATTCGCGCCCCATTCGAAGCCCCACTGCGCCGCACACAAACACAAGAGCCACCGCACCCGCCACAACAGGCGCTTTCATCCGCAACGCCAGGCTGAGCGTCGGCACGTACACGCGTTTGATTGCTCGAACGATGAGATTCTCCTTCTCGGAGACTTTCCCCGTCATGAATAGCGCTACCGCAGCAGGAACGAATGTGATCGAAAAGATCATTGCCCCAAGCAGCGCCGCAAGCACGGTAAAGGCCATCGGGCGGAACATCTTCCCTTCAACTCCCGTAAGCGTAAGGATCGGGAGGTACACGATCATGATGATGAGCTGACCATACAGGATTGCACGCCGCGTTTCGCTCGACGCATCGAAAACAACCGCCAGTCGCTCGGCAAATGTAAGCTTCCGACCTGCCTTATGCTGTTCTTCGCCAAGGCGGCGAATGCAGTTTTCGACGATAACGACGGCGCCGTCGACGATAATGCCGAAGTCGAGAGCGCCAAGACTCATGAGATTGGCGCTCACGTGGTTCGTGACCATGCCGGTGATAGTGAACAGCATGGATAGCGGTATGATAAAGGCAGTGATAATTGCGGCACGGATGTTTCCTAGAAACAGGAAGAGAATTACGATTACAAGAAGTGCGCCTTCGCTCAAATTCTTCCAGACGGTATCAATGGTCTTGTTGACCAGTATTGTCCTGTCGTAAACCGTCTTGGCTATGACCCCCGGCGGCAACGTAGTGTTGATTTCCGCCAGTTTCTTATCCACGGCCTGGGAGACCGTCCGGCTGTTCTCGCCGATGAGCATAAAAACGGTGCCCAGCACGACCTCTTCGCCGTTCTCAGTAGCTGCGCCCGTACGCAGTTCCTTGCCCAAGGCTACTTCGGCCACGTCATGGATGTGAATGGGTACACCTTCATGAGTGGCAATGACGATCTCGCTTATGTCTTCGACTGTTGCAACTTGCCCTGGTGAGCGCACGAGATATTGCTCACCGCTTCGTTCGACGTAGCCCGCGCCGACATTGGAGTTGTTCTTCTCCAGTGCCGCAAGGATGTCGTGAAAACTGAGCCCATACGACATCATGCGTTTGGGATCCGGCGTGACGTGATACTGCTTCTCGTATCCGCCGATCGTGTTCACTTCGGTAACCCCAGGAACATTTCGGAGTTGGGGTTTGACAACCCAGTCCTGGATCTCCCGGAGATCCATGGCCGTATACGGCGTTCCATCCGGTTTCAGTCCGCCCGTTTTCGGCTCGACGGTGTACGTGTAGATTTCGCCGAGACCTGTGGCTATTGGACCCATCGTGGGCTCGAGTCCCGGCGGAAGATTGCTCTTGGCCTCCTGGAGCCGCTCATTGACGAGTTGTCGGGCGAAATAGATGTCCGTGCCGTCTTCGAATACGATGGTCAATTGCGAGAGGCCGTACCGCGACAAAGAGCGGGTGTATTCGAGATTGGGAAGTCCGGCCATGACGGTTTCCAGAGGAAAGGTGATTCGCTGCTCGGCTTCAAGGGGAGAGTAGCCGGGCGCT
The DNA here is from genome assembly GCA_013359265.1 of Candidatus Hydrogenedentota bacterium. Taxonomy (NCBI): domain Bacteria; kingdom Pseudomonadati; phylum Candidatus Hydrogenedentota; species Candidatus Hydrogenedentota bacterium. The sequence continues at coordinate 42,277 of JABWCD010000006.1, read as the reverse complement.
TCCGTGTTGACCTGAACCTGAACGTTGGTAATATCAGGTACGGCATCGATGGGCAACAGCGTAAAGTTGTAGACGCCGTACGCCGCGATGCCAAGAGATACGGCCATTACCAACCAGCGCTGGTGAATGGAGAATCGTAGTATTCGATCAAGCATGAATGCTTCCTCAAGTGTTTTTCAGTTGTTGCCGCGTTTATGTGGGCTTATACCGCGTCGATTTGTTCCTCACCGGACCGAATCCTGACAATACGCTCGGCGTCGGTTACGACTATCAGGCCGTCCGCGGCATTGCCGGTATGGGCCGCTTTCTGGATGACTGCGACGATTTGGTCGCAAGTGCTGTCCGCACAAAAGACCATCAAGAGGCGCATGGCGCGGAAATCGAGGCTGTCTTCGGTCGCAACATATTTTCCGCCCGGTCCGCGACCGCGGCTCTGTCCTTCACACGGAGAGAGAGTGACGCCGGGAAAATGCTCACAATCGTGCAATGCGCTCAAGATGCGGTGTACCGCGTCGGTGCGGACTATGGCTCGAATTTCTTTCATGGACATTCTCCTCAGTGGTCGTGCGCGGCGCCGGCTTTTTCGATGTCTGCCTTGATCAGATAGCTGTTCTTGCTGACAAATAGCTCGCCAGGACTTAACCCGCTTACAATCTCGACGAGTGATCCGTCGCTACGGCCCTGCTCGACAGGACGCGCTTCGTAGGTATTGCCTACTGAGACGAACGCGACTGACCAGTCGCGAAATGTTTGAATCGCGTCCACCGGCACGGCAACCGGCACAGACGACTCTTCACCTGCAACGGTGACTGTCACAAAGAGCCCTGGGCGCCACAGTCCTTCCGGATTTGGTAAGTCAACTATCGCCTTGGCGGTGCGCGTTTGTTCGCCGACCAACGCACCTACGAAGGCAATCACGCCTTGTGCTTCGATTCCCAAGTCTTGAGAATGTACGGTAACGGGCTGGTTCTCTCGGATGCGCTTGAGGTCGGCGGCATACACCACGACTTCGGCCCAGAGACTGCTTAGATCGGCAATGACAAACGCGTCCGCGTTATCGGCCACGGCTTCGCCAATGCTCATGTGCTTTTCGATGATGGTGCCATCGATTGAAGAATGAATCGGATAGTCCGTCAGCGTCTTGTCTTTACCACCGCGGATGTCTGCAACCTGTTCCGGCGATAGTCCAAGAGAGCGTAGTTTCTGTTCCGCCGATCGCACGCTTACGTCCAACTCGGCGAGTGCCTGTCTGGCAGTCAGGAATTCCTCTTCCGAAGAAATCTTCTTGTCGAAGAGGTCCTTCTCTCGACTAGAGCGAACACGAGCGAGTTCTCGCCGCTCCAGGTCCGCGAGGAATGCACTCTTGGCATCGGCCAGTTCACGGCTGTCTATAACGGCCAGAAGGTCTCCCTTTTTCACAGTGTCGCCGAGGTTCTTGTGGACTTCGCGCACTAAGCCGGGGAGGCGCGGTACGACGTGTACAATTCGATTGGGATTGAGTTGGATTTCACCCGGTAATGCCACAACGTCGCGAATGGTGCCCGGCCCGGCTGGTTGGGTCTCGATTCCACCCTCCCTAGCCGCTTCTTCGCTTATCTCAACACGGCCTTCATAGCTCTCATAACTCCACGTAAACGGCTTTCCTGCGTGCTCCGCATTGACCTCAACGTCGAATGAATGCGGTTCCTCGACTTCCTGATTGCTCTTGAGGAAATCGTCCTCGGGAGAAAAGGTGATGCTATCGGTACGTCCGCCAAGGCGGTGAAGAAGAATCGTGAGTTGTACCTCATCCGGTGGCAGGGGATTTTCGTCGGCATAGGGATAGACCCGGAACTCAGGCGGCACGCCCGTCTCGAATATCGTGATTTCAAGTTCGAGTCCTTCGCCGTGCAACATACGCCCGCCGTGTGGGCCTCGCTCACCCTCTTCGTCATGGCCGCCCTCCTCCGCGTGGCCGTGAACGTCGGCTTCCTGAGCTTGCTCTTCATGACCACCGGCGTGACCGTGTTCGTCTTCGCCAACTGGTTCCGCGCGGTTGGCAGTGACGAAATAGTAGGCCCCACCGAGTCCGGCGATGGCGATCGCGATTACGACAATTGCATTGAACACTTTCATGGTTGTTCCTCGTGCGATTCGTTCGTTTCGGGTATGGCAAACAGCGCCTGACCGGTGAGACGTTCCACATCCGCAAGGTATTGGTAGTACCTAGACTGCGCGTCTAGTAGCTGACTTCGCGCGTCGAACAGGCTGCGTTGCGCGAAAAGCACGTCCAGCAACCCGAACTTGCCCTGAAGATAGCCTTCGTTGGTGGCCTCGAATGCCTCTTGCGCTTTCGGCAAGACATCCGATCTCAGGGTGCTTGCTTCTATATGGGCAGCCTCGAGCACACTGTACCGCGCGGCTAGCGTTGCGCCGACCTGCACTTGCGTAGCACGCCGCTGGGCGGACGCTTTGAGCGCCATGTACTCGGCCTCACGAATTCGCCCTTGGTTGCGATGGAATAGCGGTAACGGAATCGAAGCGCCAAGCACCAGCGACTGCTCCCGCGAATCGTGCGGCCGTACAGTTGATTGCGAGTATCCAAAGTTGCCCTCGCCCGTGAGTCCGTACGCCTGCTGGTCACGTGCGCCAAGCCCCGTGCTTCGAAAACCCAGCGTCACCGTCACATCCGGTTTGGCATTGGCTCGTTCGAGTTCTATCGCAGCTTCTCGAAGGTCAACTTCGGCCATCCAACGCGACAAATCGGGAACTGTTTCCAACTGTTGCCCAAGTTCGTCCAGCGGGGGTATGGCTTGTGTCTCGTCAAACTGGCCGATGGCGTTCGTGAACGTTGCGGATGTCGCACCCCAGTAAGACACCAGAGATATTCTTGCAGCATCCAGTTCGCGTCTCGTACGCTCGACTCCGATCCGCACCACACCGGCTTCGACTTCCACTTTGGAGAGTTCAATGGGAGACACTTTGCCCGCATCAACCCGCGCACGCACGGTATCCTGGACCTGTTGCGCTAAGTCGGCCAAGGCGGTCGCCAGCCGTAGACGTTCTTGGGTGGCTACGACTTCGTAGAATGCCTTTGCCGCGTTCGCAAGAACATCGGCTCGTGCAACCTCGTAGTCCCATGCGGCGACTGCCTGTTCGCGTTTTGCCACGTTAATTCGCTTCCCGCGTTTTCCGCCCAGTTCGATGAGCTGCGAAAGGCTTAGTGTAATCTCCGCTTCGCGCAACCCGGATTCGGATCCGGTTTCTCTGGTCCGTTCATATTCGGGCACGAAACCACGCCGGAAGATAGGAACCGCTATGTCTCCACTGGGGGTTGTTATGGTCTGGGTTTCGCTGGTAAGTGGACTGGAAAGTCCGAAACGCTTGGATGTCACACCCGGCCCGGATTGAAGCCGTAAATCCTCGACCTGAATGGAAAGCTCGGGATTCGGTCTGAGGCGCGCCTGTATTTCACGCGCCTCTGCAGCGCGAATGTCCCACGAGTATGCCGCCAAAGACGGATTCTGTCTTAAGGTTAACGCGAGTGCCTGTCCAAGCGTCAATTCCCCTATAGGATTCTCAATTGCCGCAGACTCTGGCTCCTGACTGGAGTCTGCGCTGTTGGCGTGCGAAACTGAGCAAATAAGCCATGTCGCGAATAACATGACGGCTATTCGAAAAGCCCACATATTACTTAGTCTCCTTTGTCGTCGGGGCTGAGCGTTCGAAGTGGGTATGACCCAAGTGCCGCGTTTTCTTGAACGGCTGGCCGGATGTTTTGGGACGTGGAGACGTTTCCCCTTGGGGGTCTGATGTCAAGTCCTTCGTGTGGTTGGCTCCATATGTTTTGCATCCGGAAAGAGCGAATGTTGTACATACCAAGATGGCTGTGAATAGTAGCTGTTGGATTACTCGGTTTTTCACGGCTGGGTGACCCTTTCCTTTCTCAGTGAACTCCACACGAATGGCAAAAAGCATTCGAGTTGTTGCGGTACTTTCACGAGGGCGTACGGTTAGCGTGGCGCTGGTTGAGGGGTTACGGGACCATCTTGTCGATGCTGTGCTCGACTGAATCCCGGTCACTGCACGCCCGTGCAGTCAGAGGATAGAGCGTGGAAGTGGGCCTACCCAACAATTGATGAGAAGACCAACTACCAAGTAGCCGAGAAGCGATGATCCGAACCGAACACAGAAGGTAGGCGGATCAAATGAGTAGTACGACCGTACGAAGAGGAGTGGGTGACAAATGGGTGGGATTATTGCGGTTAAAAGGTTGGCGAGTACAAAGCACGGCCGCCAGACTCGTCAATGATAACTCCGTACAGTAGGACTTCTGGACTGGATTCGGCGCAAAAAGCCGTGAAGAAAGTGCAAGATTATTCGCATGTGTAGATATGAGCGGCATATCTGTGCAAGGGCCACAGTGCGAATTGTCCTGCGTCACATTCGTTTGATGGTCTGGCTCTGTACGCGACGCTGACTGTGCGAGATTGTCGAAACAACGGCCTCGCTGAGCGGCTTCTATTTCCCTGTGGCCATCCTGCCCTACACACAAAACACGGAGATCGTGGCCGGGCACACCTGCCACGAGTTGTAGGACAAAAATCGTTCCAACAAGGGAAACAAACAATCTCTTTGCGATCATGTGGACAGCCTCATCCGGCAGAAGGGTATCAATCGAAATCCCAAATGTCAATAAACACGCTCGGTATATCCGGGGGCGTAAAAGCCCTCTGTGCGTTCAAATTATCGAATGACGCGGCTATTGATCGCCTACCAGCAGGCGTCCAATCAGGGCTACGGAGTGTTCGGCCACCATTCATTAGGAGGCTTCTTAAGTTCCGAAAGCAGACAATCTCTCCGCCTGATCACACAATAGCTAACAGTCCAACCAGCAAACAGAACAATTCAACACTTGTCGCATATTCCATCATTGGATTGAATATTCGACTCACTTTTCGAACCTGCTGCTACTTGACCTATTAGCCTGACTCATACGAAGGAATACGCTCCATTCTCCAACTCCCATTCTCTGTTTTATTCAAGCGATCGGGCACGCTGCTATTGAAGTGCTTTCAGTTCCTTCTTCAACTCCTGAAACATTCTGCCCTGTGCCCTTGGAGAGGAGAGTCTGGTGAGACGTCGAAGGCGCCTCTCAGTGAAGAAAGTGACCTCAACATGCTCCCGGGCGGAACCCAGTTCTTGGACAATATCAGGCGGAAGCTTGAGCAGATTCAGCAATTGAGTGACTCGAGACGGCGTCAAACCTACTTGCTTCGCAAGCTGCGACTGATTGTCGACCACTCCTTGGTCGAGCATACTTCGAAAGGACAAGGCGAGCGCTATTGGATTAATCGGTTCGGCCTTACCCGGCTCATCCCGTTGGATCGTCGTGTATATAGCATTGCGATCTAATGAGTTGCGATAAACCGGGGACACATGCCATCCGTGAGCAAAAGTTCGCTGAGTTCGCACCGCGCGGAGAACACAACATCGCGAACGCGTCCGTTCGCGGTTGCGCTATATGGAGGTCCTCGGCCTAACTGGTTCGGGGACCTCCCTTTTTTCTTATTCCTTGGTTGATGTGTGACGTGTGCTTGGGTCCATTCTTTCTTCTACGCTATGCCTATGGCGGCGGATAGTGACGGCGTCTTTCAGTCCCGAATCTTTGATTGATATTCGGCCCGCGATTCGAGTCAAATCGAGATGGTTCGCCGATTCGTTGCGGAGGAGAAGTAAAGGTTGGGAAAGAAACCGAAGCAGGCAAAGACCGACGCCCTCGAACGGCTGCTCGGTGCTGCCGATGCGGAAACACTCCGAAAGTTGACGCGCAGCTTGGCCACAAAGCCGGACCTTCGACGGGCCTGCCTTGAATTCCTACGAAAGGAAGTCCGGATCAAAGCAGCGCCGCTCACGGATACCGACGCTGAAATAGTCTGCGCCATGTGGGACGAATTGCAGCCCGAGTTGGACGAATTGGACCAATATGGCGGGAGAGATTATGACGCTGTCGATCATGTGGGCGAACAGCTCTACGAACTTACCAAGAAACTTGGCTATTCTGTTGTTCCGGTTGAAACGCGGAAATTCCTTTTGGACGAGGTAACGCCGTACATCCGAAGCCGGAATTCAGGTTTGGAAGACATGCTCTACGATTTGGCTTACTCGCTGTGCAAAGACAGCGACGATTGGCGGGATTTGGCGGCCCGCTTGGAAGCTACCGGTCAAGATTGGCCCTGTGACCACGCACGGCGCATCTATCGAAAGATTGGCGACCATCAAAAGTATCTCGAATTGCGCGAACGCCGCATGGAATACGGCGCCGATTACCACGATCTCGCGACGTTCTATTGGGAATCGGGAGAAACGGACCAGGCGCTGGCAGTTGCGCGGGAAGGGATCGAAAAGGCGAAGGGCCGGATGGATGAACTTCGTGGTTTTCTGGCTGAGCGTGCCAAGGAATCCGGGGATCGTGCGTCCTATCTCGAGCTGGAGTTCGCCCAAGCCACCGATTTGCTTTCTCTGGACTCTTACAAAAAGTTTGAACACCTGTGCTCCCGCGCGGAATGGCAAGCATACGAACCGCGCATGCTCGACACGGTTGCGAAGGCGTGGTGCGACACGCAGATGCAGATTTATATTCATCGAAAGGACCTACGGACGGCAAGCGATGTGCTCGCCAAAGCGAAGTATCCCGTACCCAAGGGCTACGGGCCTGAAACTATTTTGAACATGGCAGCCCAACTTGAGGCCGCATTCCCCGAAAAGGTCCTGGCCTTCTACCTAACGGGACTTGCGAATCTGAACCACAACGCCACGCGAGATCACTACGCCCACTACGCACAAACGGCAAAGCGTGCGCGGCGGGTTTGGGTAGGTGTGCTGCATAGACCGCAGGAATGGGAATCCTTTGCAAGAAGAATCAAGCTGGACAACATCCGGCGTCCCGCGTTTCAACAAGAGTTCGCCAAGGTCGTACCCGGATGGGACGAGCTGTGAAACGCGACCAAGCATCATATTCGAAGAAAGGCGCGTTACGCCGGAACAAATCGACAAGCCCACCAAGTAGGACCCGCGGCTGCGCGGGACGCTTCAGAATCACCGAACTGGACGGATTCGACGACGATTACTTGTGTCTGGTTACAGAGCCCTTTATTGAGATTGGCCCGGACCAAACGGGTCGCTTCCAATTCGGGGCTTTGGAAGCAACTATGGACGTTCGAGAGACTGAAAGAGATGGCAAGCCGTCAATTGAATTCACATGGGATGGGTTCGACGAAGGCGACGAGATCAGCGGACGAAGATGGGCGGTGCTTGAGGGATTCAGCCTGCGCGGTCACCTATATTTCCACATGGGCGACGATTACGGATTCAAGACGAAACGTATCAAGAAGTAATCCAAACGGGCCACTGCTCTGAATAACTGGTGGCTGGATTACTCTCCGCGACTTGCAATATTCAATGAGGATACCGGCAAAGGTAATTGTTCATTGACGTCCTGGATTACATAGCCCATTGCGCGGTAACCACGAAGGCGCTTAGCAAACATACGCGCCAGCATGGGAACGTCGTGGTCTACGTAGTCATACACACGCACCTCGTTTTTACTTGCATGCAGACGGTGCAGACGACCGACATATTGCTGCAGCGTACCCCGCCATGATATCGGCATAGCGAGAAAAAGAGTGTCGAGAGGTGCGTAGTCGAACCCTTCTCCGATGTACCGGCCAGTGGCAAGAATGACGTACCGCGATTTGCCGTCCTCACCCGACCGATTCTGGAGGCAGACTCGGTTCTTCTTCGTTGTGCCGCCTCGAAGCACGATCACTTCGTCGATTTTGTCGCATAGCATCGATTCCAAGGTCGCTATATGTTCGATGCGTTCGGTGAGTATGAGGGGAACACGTCCCCTACTGATGGCCGCAGCAACATCGGCCACGATTTGGTGGTTACGGGGCATATCCTGGACTAACTTGGCATAGATGTCGTGAATGGAGGGATTTACAGCTTCTACGCAGAATCCCGTTGCCCTTGGAATTACAAAGTGCTCGAACGGTCTATTGGCAGCGGCTTGCTTGATGTGAACTATGTGTCGGATTGGCCCGCATTGCATGAAGATGATCGGATGGTGACCGTCCTTGCGTAAGGGCGTGGCCGTGAGACCAAGCACGTACTTGGCTTTGACTTCTTTCATGATGCGTTCAAACGTGAAGGCGGACACATGATGACATTCATCCACAATGACATGACCATAATCCGCAACGAGGTCGGCCACTTCTCCTTTCCTCTGAATGCTTTGCAGCATAGCGATGTCGAGAATCCCGGTCGCCTTCTTCCGGCCTGCCCCGACTGCTCCTATCGATTTCCTCGAAATATCCAAGAACAGAGCCAACTGTTCGCGCCACTGGTCCAGCAACGTTGTTCGATGAACCAGGATTAAGGTGTTTTTCCGGCGTTTCGCTATAGCCCATGCCGCTAACATTGTTTTGCCAAAACCGGGCGGTGCCACGAGCACACCATCATCGTGTTTGAGCAACCGAATCGCCGCCTCTTCCTGCTCAGCACGCAGCTGTCCCTGAAAGGTGAATTCCACATCGTTGCCGGAATGACGTTTGTCCTCCAATTCCATGACTATTCCAAGGCTATGGAGAAATGTTTGTAGTTCGGTAACGCATCCTCGCGGAAGTGCAAGATGCCGTGGAGATTCTTCCGCACAGCCGATGACCCGTGGTTTACCGAAGGTTGATAGCCTCATGGCTTGTGCCGCATAGAATTCGGGGTTTTGAAACGCCGCAAGTCGAATGATCCTGTTCGTCAGGGCAGGGTTTAGGCCTTCCTTCTCGATGTAGAGCAGGTTACTCTGAACGACGGGAATGCGTTGCGGAAAGGGACCGGATATCTGTCTCTCGGGCTGCCTCTTGGATGGAGGCAATGTCCACGGATCTTGGTCTGCTGATTCGTCGGTAGCCGGTAGTCGAACACCGAGGACCGTATCGCGGCGTTCCACCTCATTGACGATCTCTTGAACCTCGTTCCGGCTAAGCCGTTGGACTGACTCCAGGAATCTCCATTGCTCCGGATGAGGTTGAAACGCATCACCCAGGAATTCTGAATTCCCCGCTTTACGCGGGCCGCGCTGTAACGGCAACGCGATGAGATTCCCGAATCCGCCTTTGGGCATTGTGTCCTGATTCGGAAACAAGCGATCATACGACGCCAAACCTACCTGATGCCGTTCATCCATCGCGGTTGTCAAAATCGCGCTGCCCAGCTTTCGGGCCAGCGCAGCAGGTATGGCTTCCTGGAAGAATATCCAGATATGTCCACCTCTTCCGGAACGTGAGCGTTCCAGATACGCCTTCGCACCCTTGGCCCGGCAAGTTTCCAGGAAAACACGCGCATCCTCCTGCCAACCTTCCTTGTCAAAGTCGGTAGCGAGAAACCAGCATGTTTCGTCTTGAAGCAGCGGATATATACCGATGGTTTTTTGCCCAAGAAGGTGGGCACGAACCACTTCGTTCGTCAAGGGAAGGTAGCTACAGTTCGTGCACTTTCCATTAGGCTTCTTGCACAAGATCGGATCCCATTCATGGGCACATGCAGGCGAATAGCCAGACTTTCCCTTTTTGCTTTCCCACCGCACGGCGTATACGTCTTCGCGTCCGCGGAACAGGGAGCGAAAGAGTTGAATGCGTTCATCGGCAGTCGAATTCGAGGTGTTGGTCGCAGGTATGGCGCCTGTTATGTCGGGTTGTGACTCGACATGACGCTGTGGTGGTTGGTTCTTGAGTGACGCGGCAGGCTTTACGGAGAATGCCTCCAGCATGTCTTTGAGCTTTGAATTCTCGCTCTGAAGGCGGTCGGACTCTCTCTGAGATTGCTCCAGTTCTTTCCGGAGCCTTTCGATTTCATTGTTCGGATTCATTTGTACTCGGCGGCTAAGGCATCCTCAGAAGGGTCTAGTGTGCCGAACGCCATGGCCCTCCCTGTTCTGCGAGTGCGTGACCCCATTCATTCTTCCCGGTTCGCTCCCGTTTGCCGCGCGCGGCCCGCGGGGGTTAGTACGTAGCGCTGAAGACGGCTGTTAGGGCGCTCAGGGATCGTGTAGTCGACTAAACCTTCTCGAAGAAGCGACCGCATTACCATGTTCAGCCTCCCGGACACCTCTTTTTGTCCTAGGCGTTCGGAAATCGACGACTTTGATAGGGGGCCGTCTACAAGCAAAGTAAGAATCCGCAGTTCGAGTGACTCTAGCCGTGACTCTGGCCGCGACTCTGGCCGTGACTCTGGCTGCGGCTTGCGCTTCCCCTTCGTCGAATGGTCGGTTCCGGGGGCCGGATGAAAACGAACCACCACCTCTCCGGCACGGGACTCGAATTCCGGCGCAGGAAGCCCAGCGGCTTCCATTAGTTCTCGCATTTTGATCGTTCCCCGCCCCCACGCTTCGATGATGCCTCTCCTGTAGAAGACCTGGGCAATAAGCGGGTTCCAAGGGCGCGACGCATGTGGACGCGTGAGATCTTCCGGCGTCAGATCGAACGGCAAAACACCCGTGCTTGACACTTCTATGCGATCATCGTAGATTGCGACACTGACGGCGCCGCCCGGGACACTATAATCGCGGTGGCAAAGTGCGTTTGCCACCGCTTCACGGAGCGCCGCGGGCGGATAAAGCGGGTCGTCCTTGCGTTCGAATACATCCGTCAGAATACGCCCCGCCACGGGTAGGTGGTCGCGGAAGAATCGCTGCGTGCGCGTCAACAGTTCGAAGGCGTTTCCAAGCTCTTGGCGATTGTCCAAAAACTCGGTCTTGTCTGTCCCGCGAAAGCGCGCCAAACGAATGCCACACTGGGGATAGTAGGGTAAGAGCCGCTCGCTTCGCGCGAACAGGACTACGGCCGCGTTCAGAAGCCGGTCTTTTTTGATCAAGCCGAATCCCGTAAGCAGCTCTGCGAGATCTCGTGTTCCCGGATCGTCCAGCCGCAAGCGCCGGACGGCTTCGTCGACAGTCCGAAGTATTTCAGTTTTGTCCAGATCCCTGATCGAGAATCCATCGGCAGGAAGGTTTTCCCACCTTTGCGATGCATGCATGCGTTCGAGCAAGACACGCTGATAACGAGAAGACGGCATGATCTTCGTGGTAGGGCCGTGCCGGGCATAGGGTCGTCCATCATAGGTGTACGGACCACCTCCACCTGAAACACGAAGCACGACGACAGCTTTACCGGTTCGAAGTTTGACCATCTCTATGTCGGGGAATGCAGGGGGTTCGATCCGCTGCAGTTCGTGGGCAATATCTTCGAGTGTCCGCGAGGAGGTTTCTTGACCGATTATCTCCGCCTTGTCCGTGACTCCGAACAGCACAAACCCACCAACGCCGTTCAGCATGCCGCAGACTGTCTTCATCGCTTCGGTGCGTTGCCCCGTGGATCGCTTGAACTCGACTTGCTCCGATTCACCATTGGAGACCGCTCGCTGGAGTTCCGTAAGGTTCATTTCAAGTGCTTCCTGAGATAACTCCTGACACTTGTCTTGCACCATCATACATTGGTGCAAGTTTCTTGGTTAACAACGTCACCAGAGAATCGCCGTGAGGTAAGGGCGCATGACTTTCGTCACCCGGCAGATCGCCGCGAATCGCATGAGAGCATCCACATCGACCTTTCGTCGCTCTCGGTAGAGTCGAAGCGCCTCAAGCGCTACGTCCAGACCAATCATGCCGCGGGACTTGAAACAATCGGCGAGTGTCTTCTCGGTGCAGCAGACGCGCACTCGTACCCCATCGACCTGATGGGTCTCGACACCATCGCTGTAAGAATGCCCTGTAAATCGATAAACTCGAAGCGGTGGGTGGACAAGCCTGGGTGGCTCTGAGCCTCGGGGCAGGGCAACGTCGACAGCACGGGGAATCTGAGAGGTCAGATCGTGTAAGGCCGGCGCTGAAACAAGGCTGACGATCCCCTTAAGAATTGAGTAGTGTCCAGCGGATACCGGCACGCTTAGCTGAGCAGGCGGAGAACAAAGATCACAATGAGGACAACACCGATGAGGGGTAGAACGTACCTTTGCAGCAGGAAACCGTACGTCTTCGTCGAGTCAATTGGGCATTGAACCAGGCCCAATGAGGCCGCGATCGCCACTTTATCGCCGCCTTTGGCGTAGGTCCCCAAAGCTCTCGTGAACGAATCTCCAAGGCTCGTGGCCAGTTCCTGGCGTCCAGGGAGTTCGTCCAGTCCGAGATGCTGGACGAGGGAGACGTAGTCGCGTGGAATTATCGAGCATGAAACCATGCCCTGAGTGTTCACGCGAAGAGATGATGAATGCGTCCCCCACGCCATCTTCTCGAACAGAGAACCCCTCAAACGAAGCCGCACGGTGAAGCTCTCCTTGTCTTTTCTTAGGGGCGGCGCCACTAAGCCGTATTCGTTCAATATCGTGAGCCAAGGCTTGATCTGTTTTTCTGCAATCGGGATTGTCGTAACCGCGGTAACAACGCCGTGCGTGAGCAATGGGGCAACCCAGAAGCCGGGCGGAACGGCGCCTAGCGCGATGTTGGATTTGTTAACAACGAACCGTTGGAGCACCAGAAAGACGCCCAAGGCGCCTAAGCTATAAGCAGGCCATAATGACACCGCCGCAAGTACTACGATTGCGCCCCCAAGGCCGGCAAGCTGCTTAACCTTCTCCCGTGGTGAGAGGAGATCAATCTCCCTCTTGAATATGGCCCCGAATGCCGCGGCTACAATCAGCCAGTAGATTACCCAGTAAGGAGCCAGGACGGTCTGGAGCCCGTGCAGATGCGCCGCGGTGATTGAAGCAGCAATGACAGCAGCAACGAGTGGCGCCAGGAGCAGCGCAGCGGCGAAAAGGAGGACGCCCCGAATGATGATTCGCTTGCGCTGGGTCAACATCCCGGCAGGCGCGTGATTATGCCAGCGCTTCACGTCCCATTCTGTGGACCACCAGAACAGTGAAATTAGTGCCGGGAATGCAAGAGCGCCGCCCAGTAAGGAACTCGCTGCAATGCCCCCCTTGAGAGGACCCACGGCGCTGATAGCTTCCATGATAGCCGGCGAGAATGTCGGCAACGGGGCGATCCCCCAGACCCCTTTGAGATCCCCTATCCTATCCCCCAATACGGCTCGGGCTTTGTGGAGTCGCATCTTGACCGTGCTCTCCTTCGTCTCGGTGAGCGCCGCAATCTCGCTCACTTTCAGTTCCTGCCCGTAGTGCAAACTCAGGACCTCGCGGCTAATGTCGTCCAACTGGCCCACGCGCGACCACAGCGTACGGGTTGTGTCTAGTGCGCTGATTCCTTGCCGGGGGTCAGCCGACATTTCGGCAAGTTGTTCGGATCCATGCAGGGTTTGCTGCAAGCGTTCTGTGCGCCACTTGCCGCGCATGAAATCCACACAGAGCCGTCTTAGGATCGTGAGGAGCCACGGCGCAAACGCATCATGATTTTTCAGCATCGGCAGCCTCGTGTAGGCGCGAAGAAAGGCCTCCTGGCTCAGATCCTGGGCATCCTGGCGGTCGTAGACTCGCGCTACCGCGACAGCGTAAACCATAGGTTGATAGCGGGATACCAGGCATCCGAAAGCTTCTACTGTGCCGGCGAGGGTCTTTTCTATGGCCTCCTTGTCGTCCATTTCATTCCTCCCGAATTGGGCTACATTAGAATAGACGAACGATGCCGGAACTTGGTCCACGCAGCCATCCCCTAATCCATCAGGTTTCTCAGTAAGAAAGAAGAATTGCCGCAAGAATTCGCAATCGCGTTTTCGTCTTTCCGCCAACGACGATGCCAGCGTGCTTCCCGAAAGCTCGTGCCTATCGGCACAGAGCAACTTTCGAAGGAGTGATTTCGTATATCACATTGTGGTCGGCGAAGTTACGGTACACAGGCGCTACATGCCGTCCGTAGGCAAGCGTTCGCTAAGTTCAAACTGTGCGGAGCCATAAAATTTCCAGGCCACCCGAGGGGGTGGCTTTTTCTACTGCTACCCCTACCCCACGCGGGACAAGCGCGAGCGACTGTTTCTCCGTGGCCAGCAGCGACTATCTGATAAGCGGCCGCATATCCGAACTCAAATCGTATATTGAGCGTAAGTGGCTGGCGGCTTCTGCGCTTCGCATGACCTGACGCTATTTACGATGGAACAGGGCGTTGGCTATCCGACAAGCATGCGAGCCCACTGGTAGAGCTGCGGGCTAACTTCCTTTCCCTCCTTGCCTTGTGCATTGGCCGAATGCTATAAAAACCTTCGTCTGCGCGGTTGCGGCGCGCGGTAGAGGGTTGAGGGTATTTCAAAAGCAATCGTGGCGCGGCCACGTGTCGGAGGAGTACGCATTCATGAACACGATTTCCGGGGACAAGGCGGGCAAGGCGGCAAAGGCGGCGCTCGAGGCGAACGAGGGGCTTCTTCGGCTCGCGCCGACGTGGGTGCCGCGTTCCTTCCTGCAACCGGGCCGGCGCCTGAAACTGCACCCCGAGGACTACTATGCGCTGGGCAAACACCGGGGCGGCATCGACGAGCGCTGGTTTGCTTCGACCACCGCGGCGGACAACGAGGGCGCGCCGCCGGACGAAGGCCTCAGCTACGTGACGCACGACGGTGCGCGGTTCACGTTGCGCGATGCGGTCGAAAACCTGGGCGCAGAGGCCATCGGCTCGAAAATCTGGGACGAGTACAAGCGGTGGCCGGTCTACTCGAAGTTCTTCGACAACATGGGCCCTATCCCCCACCATCACCATCAAAGCGCGGAACAGGCGGCGCTGGTCGGGCGCGAAGGGAAGCCGGAATCGTACTACTTCCCGCCGCAGTTGAACACCATCGGCAACAACTTCCCGCATACGTTTTTCGGCCTCGAACCAGGCACGACAAAAGAGGACGTGATCAAATGCCTTGATCGCTGGAACTGCGGTGACAACGGCATTCTCGATTTGTCGAAGGCGTACCGGTTGAAACCGGGCACGGGCTGGCTGGTGGGGCCGTGCATTTTGCACGCGCCAGGATCGCTGCTGACCTACGAGCCGCAGTGGGGCAGCGACGTGTTCTCGATGTTCCAGTCGCTGGTCGAAGGGCGCGAGGTTTGGAAGCACCTGCTGGTGAAGGACATTCCGAAAGACAAGCAGGACGATAACGAGTACATCGTGAACCAACTCGACTGGGACGAGAACGTCGATCCGAATTTCAAGGACAGCCACTACCTCGAACCGATCCCCGACGGCGACACGGAGAGCGCGGGGTACGTTGACCGCTGGGTAGTATACGGCGAGGTGCGCGGCGAGCAGTTGTTCAGCGCAAAGGAATTGACCGTCGCGCCGGGCGCGAAAGCGACCATCAGGGACAACGGCGCTTCGGGCGTGATCCTCATGCAGGGCCGCGGCAAAATCGGCAACCTTCCGTTCGAGTGCCCGCAGATGATCCGCTTCGGCGAGTACACCGAAGACGAGGTGTTCATCACCGAGAAGCGCGCGAAGGAAGGGTACACTGTCGAGAACCTCGGCAAGGAGTGTCCGCTGGTAATGTTGCGGTACTTTGGGCCTGGCGTGCACCCGAAGTTGCCGAAAGTGGGCGATCATAAGAAGACGAGGTAAGTGCGCGGACCGCGGTTTCGATAGGCATTTGTCGCGGGGTTGGTGAACGAAAGCGCAAAAAGGGAGAACGTGGGTATGCGGCGTTCAACACTGTTATTTGCCGGCAAGCTTGCCATTGCGCTCGGGATTGCGATCCTACTTGTATCAACGGGACTGCGGGCGTCTGGATCCGGCGGCAACGAATCTGGCAACACCGTCCATGCAGAGAAGGCAAACGTCGGCCGGTTGAAGGTCAAGGTCAAACCGAAGAAAGCCCGGCAGCAGGGCGGGCAGTGGACCGTGGACGGCGGGACGGCGTGGTACAACCACAAAGAATTGGTGTACCTCGATCCGGGCGAGTATACCGTCGAGTTCAAAGACATCAACGGATGGGTTTCGCCGAATGATAAGAACGTGACAATCGAGTTGTTCGAGTTAACAAAAGCGAAGGGCAAATACCAGAAGGAAATGTAACGGTTTGGTTCGCGGAACGGCCTTTGGGCTGTTCCGCTCGCGGGTTGCGATAGAGGTGTAAGAGTGCGGCTATGCGGGGCGCGGGCTTGGGACCCGTGATACGTGGAGGTGCCATGCGATTCATTCGATTGATTGTGTATGTGGCGATCTGTCTCGGTGTGGCGGCGGGTACGGTGTCCATTACGTTGGCGGCGCTCGATTGGGCTGCGCCAAAAGCGCACGCGGCCGTGCGCGACGGAGAGAAGGCCACGCTGAATCTCATACGCGGCAAGATCAAGCCGAAGAAAGCGCGGCAAGCCGGCGGGCAGTGGCGTGTGGATGGCGATATAAACTGGCGCAATCACAAAGAGTCGCAATACGCGACGCCGGGTGAACACACCGTCGATTTCAAAGACATCGACGGATGGATTACGCCGTATGCAAAAGTCGTCCAAGTCGAGGAGGGCAAGACGACGAAGGTCAAGGGCAAATACCGTAAGGACTCGAAGTAAGGGGTGTCGGCTCGTGTGTGGCGCAGCGATTCAGGATGCGATGCCGGACAACTACTGCTACGGCTGCGGCGCCAACAACCCGCATGGGCTGCAAATCAAAAGTCATTGGGACGGCAACGAATCGGTGTGCACGTTTATGCCGAGTCCGCACCATTCCGCCGGACCGAGGCAGTATTTGAACGGGGGAATCATTGCGACGCTGATCGATTGCCACTGCATTTGCACGGCAGTCGCGAACGCGTACCGCAATGAAGGCCGTGATGTTGGCGAGCCGCCGGAGATTTGGTACGTAACCGGCGGCCTGAACGTGAGCTACTTGAAGCCCACGCCGATCGATAAGCCGGTAATGTTGCGCGCGCGGATAGTCGACGAGAAACCGAAGAAGACCGTGCTACACTGCACGCTCTCGTCGGACGGCGCGGATTGTGCCCGCGGCGAAGTCGTCGCGGTCCGGGTCCCGAGCGAGTGGAAGGGTTAGTGGGTAGAAGAACGTGCTTGCGGAACTCGAAATCGATCGAGAGCTTCTGGAGGCGGTGTGCAAACGCTGGCACATCAAAAAGCTGTCGATTTTCGGCAGCGCGCTGCGAGACGATTTTCGGCCCGACAGCGACGTTGACGTACTTATCGAATTCGACCCCGAACACATACCGGGCTGGGAAATTGTTGACGTTGGGGATGATCTTTCAAAAGCTTTTGGCGGGCGATACGTGGACATGGTTAGCCCCAAGTACGTGATTCCCGCGCTGCGCGCGCGCATTTTGACCAGCGCCGTCGTTCAGTACGAGGCCGCCGATGGAAAGGGATGACGCCGCACTCGTCCGGCACATGCTCGATACCGCCCGGAGCATAGCGCGGCGCACGGAGAGTGTGGCGCGGGACGAGTTTGACGCCGACGATGATCTGCGGGACGCATTGGCCCTGCGAGTTCAGATCGTTGGCGAAGCAGCGTCGAAAGTCTCGCACGCATACAGGACCGAGCATCCCGAAGTGCCGTGGGGACGCATTGTTGGCATGCGGCACAGAATCGTTCACGATTACCTTAATGTAGATTTCGACATACTGTGGCAGGTTGCCAAAAAGGACGTGCCCGCACTTGTGCCATTGCTTGAAGGACTTGCCAAGAGCGAATAACGCGACAATGGCGATGCGCGGGACATTGGGAATGTGACCGGGGCGCTGAACGTGAGCTGCCTAAAACCTACGCCGATTGATAGGCCGATGGAGTTGCGGGCGCGGATCGTCGAAAAGAAACCGGAAAAGACAGTGGTGCAGTGTTCGCTCTTGTCAGACGACAACGAATGCGCTCAGGGTGAAGTGGTTGCTGCCAGGGTCGAACGCGAGTGAAAGTCATAGTGTAATCATGCGAATTTTCATAATGCATATCGGCCACCCCGGCAATATAGACATCAAGTACACGATAACGCGGCGGCGTTCTACGACAGAGATTCTGGAGGGGATTGGAGATGATGCTCCGGAGCGCGCATTTTTCGAAGACGACGCGGATTTTAAGTCATCTTTTCCTGACGGCCACTTCAATTGCTGGGGTATTCCGCAACGGGCTAGACCTGCTTTTGACAAGACACGTTCCGGTGATTTGGTGCTCTTCGTCCCTGCAATTGGCGTACACGGTGGAATTCACCACATCGGAATAGTGCGCGCGAAATGCCGCATGACAGCACATCGAGCCAGTCGTGTGCTTTGGCCTGATACTCCTCACGATAGAGTTTACCCTTGGTTGTTTTTCTTTGACACGGAGAATGGCTATTTAGAGTGGTTCGAGTTCTTACAGGAACTTGGATACAACCACGATTGGAATCCAAACGGTTGGTATAGAGAACCGAAAGCAGAAAGATTTGGCAATTTTGGGGGTGCTGCTGGGTATCTTCAGCACCTACGAAATCTGGGGTTTGGATGAATCACAGGCGCTTGGCGTGTGCGTAATGCCGAGTGCATAGGGGTAAAGGAGAGAATTGATGAGCGCATCGAAGAACACGTATCCAAAACTTCATAACGCCGCGTGGCCGGGATTGGTCGGTAAGGGGGAAGGTTCGGAGCCGCCAATCAGTCTGGACAAAATGATCGAACTCACGACCGCCGCGGAAGTGGACGGCGTGAAGTTCGACGGTATGGACCTGTTTCTGTCGGACCCACACATCAGCATCGATATCGATGTCGACGGCGTGAAAAAGTTGGCCGACACATTCCGCTCAAAGGACCTTGCGATCGGTTCGCTGGTGGCGCCGGTGTGGCCGCCGACGGGTGGCGGTTCGACGATGGGCAGCGCGGAGGAGCGCAAGCAGTTTGTCGCGCAGGTGAAGAAGGCCTGCAACATCGGGAAGCAACTGCGCGAGCTCGGCGCGCGCCCGTATGGCGTTATCCGCATCGACTCCGCATGCGGCGTCGGCGACTGGGACGCAAACCCAACGGAAGGTACCCGCAAGATAGCCGATACGTTCCGCGAAGCGTGCGATGTGGCGGAGGGTTACGGCGAGCGCCTGGCCGCCGAAGGCGAAATCTGCTGGGGCGGTATGCACTCATGGAAGGAAATGATCAAGCTGCTCGAACTGGTTGACCGCCCGAAAACGCTCGGGTTCCAGGCGGACATGGCGCACACATTGCTCTACACGCTGGGCGCGAACGCGGAGAAGGACGCGATTCTGCCCGCAGGCTACGACTGGAAAGACAAAGGAGTGCTCGATGCGGCGTTGAAGACACTCACGGACGCGTTGCGCCCGTGGACCATCGACTTCCACATCGCGCAGAACGACGCAACGGTGTTCGGTTCGGGTTCGCACGACAAGACGGGCCGCCACTGTCTGCCGAACGATCCGAACGGCAAGTTGGACATCGTGAAGCACGCGGGCCTGTGGATGCGTGGCGCGGACGGGAAGCCGATGAAGGCGTTTCAGCATGTTTGTTGGGATGGGTGCATGTTCCCCAATGCGACCATGATGAAGCAGGAAACGTGGAACAGCATCCTGGGCGTGATGGCGAAGGTTCGCGACGCGCACGGCTGGTAAGAAAGATACGTCCACAGATTACACAGATTTGCACAGATTAAATGCGAAGAGATTGAAGAGAAAAAGAAATAGAGAAAGAAGGACGAACAACGATGGGGGATGAGAGAGACCCGCAGACGTATGCCATATTGGGCGCGTGCTATACCGTGCATGGGGTAAAAGGATGCGGGTTCCATGAGCCCGTTTATCATGAATGTTTGGCGATTGAATTTGAGTTCCTTGGGATTCCATTTATTCACGAGCAACCGTTTTCGATCGAATATAGGGAGCGGCCTTTGCAGGCGAAATACTATGGAGACTTCGTTTGCTATTCGGAAGTGTTGTTGGAATTAAAGGCGGTGGACAAATTGACGGACAAGCATGTCGCCCAAACAATCAATTATTTGAAGGCGTCCGGGCTACATCGCGCACTGCTAATTAATTTCGGCGCACCGAGTTTAGAGTTTAAGCGTTTTGTTCATTAATCTGTGTTCGTCTGTGAAATCTGTGGACGTATAGAGGGGCGATTCAAATGGCTAAGAAGAAACTGAACGTTGGCATGATCGGGTACGGCTTCATGGGGCGGGCGCATTCGAACGCGTTCCGCAAGGTGAGCAACTTTTTCGACAACGAGTACGTGCCGGTGTTGAAAACGGCGTGCGCGCGCGACGCGGAGAAGGTGAAGGCGTTTGCGGACACGTGGGGCTACGAGTCGACGGAGACGGATTGGCGCAAGCTGATCGAGCGCAAGGACATCGACGCGATTGACATCTGCGTGCCGAACAACTTGCACAAAGAAATCGCGATCGCCGCGGCGAACGCGGGCAAGATGATCCTCTGCGAGAAACCGCTTGCGATGAACGCCGCGGAAGGCGAGGAGATGTGCAAGGCCGTCGAGAAAGCGGGCGTGTTGAACACGGTCTGGTACAACTATCGGCGCGTGCCCGCGGTGACGCTTGCGAAGCAACTGATCGACGAAGGGCGCCTCGGGAAAATCTTCCATTACCGCGCGGTTTTCTTGCAAGACTGGACGATCTCAGCGGACTTGCCGCAGGGTGGCGCGGGGTTATGGCGGCTCGATGCGGCGGCGGCCGGCAGCGGCGTCACGGGCGATTTGCTTGCGCACTGCATCGACACAGCGATTTGGCTGAACGGTTCCATGAACGACGTGTCGGCGATGACAGAGACGTTCATCAAGGAACGCACGCACACGGCAACGGGCAAGAAACAGGCGGTCGGCATCGACGACGCGTGCGCGTTTCTCGCGCGCTTCAAGAACGGTTCGCTGGCCACGTTCGAGTCCACGCGGTACGCGCGCGGCCACAAGGCGCTGTACACCTTCGAGATCAACGGCGAACACGCCTCCATCCAGTGGGACCTGCACGACCTGCACCGGCTGAACTACTTCGACCACCGCGACGATTCGATTGTGCGCGGGTGGCGTTCGGTACACGTGACCGACGGCGACATGCCATATATGGGCCACTGGTGGGTGCCCGGATTGCAGATTGGCTACGAACATTCCTTCGTGCACCAGGTCGCGGACTTCCTGGCGAACGTCGCAAAGGGACAGTCCACCTCCCCCACGTTCCGCGACGCGCTCGAAACGCAGTGCGTATGCGACGCAGTATTGAACTCCGCAAAGTCGGGCAGGTGGGAAAAGGTTGCGCCGGCAAAATGATCGCGCCGACCTCCCAATCCTGACTGTGGCCGGGATTGGGAGGTCGCTTTTTCGTTCAGTTCGCCAATGCTTTCGTTCGGATCGCCGGCAAGACCTGATCGATTTCGCGCTCTAGCATCCGAAGTTTTTCGCGGATCATGTCGGCGCCGTGGGGAAATGTGTGGTCGCCGCCGTAGTACCAGTCGAGGCGGACATCCGATTCCATTACGGGGAGCGCGGTCTCTGCGTTGGCTTTTTCATCGAGCAGGACGTCACGCCAGCGCGCGAACTGTTTTTCCGCAGCTTCGAGTTGCTCCGGCGTTTTGGTTTCGCTTTCGGCTAGCGCACGCAATGCGTCGCGGAGTTGGCAGGACTCATAGAAGTTCGCGTGGGCGCGCGCCGTGTGGTAAAACCACCGAATTGCGGACGCGTCGGAATCGAACACCAGCTTGCAGCGATCGGGCACATCGGGCACTGCGGCTTCTATCTCATCTACCGCGGCCTTCAGCTTCGCTTCCATCTCGCGGTACATGCGCAGGAAGACGGGCACGTTTCCGCGCGGCGAAGTGAAGAACGTGGGGCGCGCGGGCAACCCTTCTGAATCGGACATTTCCGCCATAAAGAGATACTGGCCGTAGAACACGTCGGGCAGCTTTGCATCGGGATCGACGCACATCGGGTGCGCGGGGCCGAGATAATACGGGCCGGTGTAGTAGGGCGGAATTTCCGGTGAAAATGCGATCGCATCGGAAACGTGGCGCCACGCGTCGCGAAGGCGCGGTCCGGCTTTCGCGCCCGCAATGCGCGCGGCGAGGGCTTCGAGCGCGGCGTCCTTGCCAGGCGCGGGGTTCCACCATACCAATTGATTCATTTCCGCGGGCGGTGTGCCGTAGTTCGGACGAAACGCCGGAAACACCCATGCGCCGTCCGCGCCGCAGGAGGCGAGCGCTTCCGCGCGATCCCACCAGCGGTCCATGCAGGGTATGTGCGAGAGTCGCGGCGCCTCGAAACCGAGCTCCGGTTCGCTTTTCATGTAGATCGAAATGCCCGCTTTGCGACAGGCTTCAATCTGTTGCTTCGCGCGCTCGCCGGGGCCGATAAGGTCGATGCTGTAGTCCCAAAGATGTTTGCGCACGCCGTCGGGCTTCTCGACGTATTCGTCCTTCTCCATCTCGGTGAAGATGCCGGCGCCCGGTTTCAGTTTCGCGATGAATCCTGCCTGCGCCTTGTCCGCCGACCAGACGTGTTCGGCGGAGTACGGCCACGCGATGACTTCCGCGTTGGGATTCACGCTGCGCGCGGCCTCGGCGAGGAGGTTGCAGAGATTTGCCACGACGGTTTCCGCGCCGAGCGCCTCGCAGCGCGGGCAGTTGGTGTGGCCCTTCTCGACGCCGAACGGCCGCATGAAGCAATGGTAGAAACCCTCTCCGCCGATGATCATGACAACGCCGTCCAGGTCGGGCGCGGCCTGGAACAACTGCTTCATTGTTTCGGAGAGGAACTGTTTCATTGCGGAGTGTTCCGTGCACAACACGAACTCGCCGTCCGCTTTCCACGTGCGCGTACCGCGAAGGGTCGGATCGCGCTGAAAGATCGCATCGGTTTCCGGGAACTTCTGGCGCAGGGAGATGAAGGCATATGCCTTGAGTTTGTTCTTTTTCGCGTCTGCGACGGCCTTCGCTGAGCCTTCGAGCGCGCCGGGCTGTCGTCGCGACGCGAGTTCTGGAATCGCGTCGCTCGTCGATATGCCGTAGAGTTCGCCGCCGCCTGCAAATACGGCGTTGTAACCCATGAAGATGAGGTCGCGCGTGGCGCCGCCGTACGGAACCGCGCCCAACCGGACGCGCAGACGAGGCGAGTAATTCTGTGTGCCCAGCTCGAGAAATGGCGCCTGCCGCATGCCGATGCGCGAAACCAGTTTCACGACGCCGTCGCGCATGCCCTCCGCATCGACACCGGTGACCGCAACGCGATTCGCGGAGACTTTGATGGCAAAGCTCGCGGGCTCTTGCCCTGCCGCACCGCGATCGGAGAGTACGACCTGTTTCTCTCCCGCGTCACCTTGTTTCACGTCCACACCCATTCGGTCACGAAGAAACTCGGCCAAATGTGCTGCCATGACATTGCCGAATTCCCGATCGGTTGCATTGGAAACGATTGTCCACGCGCCGTCCAATTCCATTTCGTTCTCGCCGGGTCTCGCATCCGGATCGCGCAAGAAGCGGTTGAAGTAGTTTGAGGAGATCGCCGTATACGGCGATTTCGCGTACGCCTCCTGCGTTTCGCGTCCCAAACGCGCGCCAAGTTCGGCGAGGGTTTCGGCATGCGAAATCGGTTCCATCAGGACGAGGCACGCCACGACGATCGCGCACAACTGCGCATGTGCGACCGCGCGAATTCGTATACCTCCCATCGGTCCCATTGCTCCCATATCTCCCATCCCGCGAAGGCGCGGCCGCAAGTGCATCACTGCGCACTTCCCTTCAATTGCGCCAATAATTCAAGCGCCGTTGCCTGAATTTTGTCCGCGGCGCCGACTTCCAGATAGCTCGAGCGCGCGCGCCAAGTCTCATAGCCGCCGAGTTCGTGATGCGCCGCAGTGGGCAGGTAACCGTTGTACCCGTTTGCGAGTTCGATCGTAAATGCCGGCTTCAACGCGGAATTCGCCTTGATATCCAAGCCGATTTCGACGAATACCTCGCAGGGGACCGCAGCAATTCCCAAATCGCCAATGCGCAGCGCCTGGATCGTTACCGGCACCGTATCGGGATAATCCGCAATCAACACCGATTCCCGGGCGTAGATTTCCGGCAGCGTTTTCATTTCGCGGCCTTCGGCCTTGCGCACGATTTCCTTCGCCTCGGCCAATTCCTCCGGCGACGGTTTGCGCACGCCGAGCTGCAGTTCCTGCGTGGCGGCATCGAGCGTCACGCGATCGTGCCACTCGAGTTTCTGTGCGGCGTCGAACACGTTTTGTGCCACCTTGTCCGCCACGAATTTCATTTGCGCATACGGCGGCTGCGACTGACTCGCTTCGCGGAAATTGATGTTGTTGATGTTTCCACTGGTTCCGTTTGTCATCGCGCCGATAAACGGCGGGTCCAATTCGCGCGCACCGAGCAGTTGCTTGATACGCTCCGCGAACATGCCGAAGTAGTCCGCCGACACGGCCCCGCCATCGTTGCCGACGTAGTGCAGCGAGTAATTCGCGAGCAGGGCGATTGGCCGGTCGTCAACCCCTTTCACAAAGACGAACGGCACTTCGGGATCGGTGGGACCCGCAGGCTCGACGAGGTTTTCGCTTGCGCGCGGCGGGTTCATCTGTACCTTGTCGACCTTGCCAAACGGATTCGGCCCGATTGTTCCTTCCTTCATTTTCCAGCGGCGGTTGAACACCTGATCGGGGACGCTGCCTGCGCCCCATGCAATTTTCGCCGGCGCGAGGTTGTTGACGGCGCGGCGCACGCCGTCCGCGACCTTCACGGCAAGATACTTTTTGTATTCGGGATCGGGATCGCTCTGGAAGACGGGCGTGGCGCATGCCGCCGAATGCGTGTGCGTCGCGGAAATCAGCACGTGGTCCGGCGCGATCCCCGTCGCGGATTGGATGCGGTTTTTCGCGTCTTCGACTACTTCGCGCGGCACCATGCAACTGTCGACGATGGCGAACGCGATCTTCGTCGTCCCGTCGTCGAGCACGAGACAGCGCGCGTGGAGTTCGTCGTGCACGTGAGTCGCTATGCGGTCGTTCATATGGCCGGCAATCGAGACGCCAAGCCACGGCGTGACGTTGCTCGCGGCGGCGCCCGCGCGGAACTGGTTTGGCGCGTCCTGAGCGCCTGCCACGGCGGCGACGGTCACCGCCGCGGCGAAGAATGAGCCGGTAAGTCCGTTCACGTCTTTATCTCCACTTGCGTTGCCCACAACTACATGTCGCTCGCTTATCTGGCCGTCAGTTCGTGCACGGCTTTCATGATGTCATCCTGCACCTGCGGCGCCCAGGGGCCGTGAAATCCGTAGTAGATCATGGATTCCGCGCCCTCGTACCCGCCCTCGCGCAACACGCGCAACGACGGGATGTACGCGCACACGTCGTTTGCGTATCCGATGACGAACTGGTTGTCGTGGCCGAGTTCGTATTTGATCAGCAGGGCATAATCCACGACAACTTCGCCGCCAAGCGCGGTCATCTGCAATTCGTTTCCGAATTGCCACACCTGCACCGGGTACGGGTAGGTCGTATCCAACGCGCCATTTTCGTCGAACTGTTTCAGCAGTCGTTTCGCGCGGCGCTGGATGTAGACGTTCTGATCCTGCAACTGCTTCTCAACGTCTTCGCGCGACGGCGGCGCACTCAGGGCCAGCGGAATTTCCTTGTACGCAGCGCGCAACGCGCCCGTCACCGGTTTCATCGTGCTCCCGACAGCTTTCAAGACCGCGCCACAGAGTTCGCCACCGTACTGTTTTGCGTGCTCGACCGTGCCGCGGGGAAGCGGATTCTGGTCCGCGCCGCACCCGGAAACGAAGAGCGCGGTGGCGCCCGGCAAAGCCTGTTCGAGATACGTCTGCGCGAAGCCCGCATAATCGCCGCAGTAGAACTGCCATGAGAGCGTCGTGTTGTGGCACGCGTAACCGAACAGCACCGCTTTCGGTTTGCCGTCGGCGTTGCGCGCGAGCAACACCGGCACGTCGTGGTCCACCGGGCCGATCGGATTGAAGGCGTTCGCCATGCCGCCGAGCACGAACGCGCGCCGGTTTTTGGCGAACCCCGCCTCGCCGTGTCCCCAATGCAGCGTACACGGTTCGAGACTCGCGATGGCGGTCTCGACCGCTTTCAGTATTCTGTCCGGAAGCGTTGCGGTGTACTCAGAGATCAATGCGGCCTGCGCGTCGTCGAGACCGTACATGTCGTAGAGGCGATCGTTGGTGACGGGCCCGCTGTGCGTGTGCGACGCGGTGATGAGGAAGCGTTCGCGCGGGACGTTGTAGGCCTGTTGCACGCGATCGGCTACGGCATGCGCCAGCGTAGACGAAACGGCGACGAGATCGGTCGTGACGAGCACCGCACGAACACCCGCCGGGTCTTCGAGCGCGAGCGCTTTCGCGTAGAGATCGTGTTCCTTGCCTT
Source organism: Candidatus Hydrogenedentota bacterium (assembly GCA_013359265.1). Taxonomy (NCBI): domain Bacteria; kingdom Pseudomonadati; phylum Candidatus Hydrogenedentota; species Candidatus Hydrogenedentota bacterium. The sequence continues at coordinate 15,966 of JABWCD010000006.1, read as the reverse complement.
CGGCGGGCGCTTTGCGCGAGGCGTACCCCGCAAGCCAGATGTTCTTCTCCGGTGTGATGACTACGCTGCCCACGCCGACTTTGTAGCCGCTGTCCGCATGCGCCACGACAGCGGCCAGTACCGCGATACAGACCATTCGACCGCGCACAATCAGTCTCCTATTGGCGTCGCCTGTGAATAGATTTGCGCCCCGCGCCACGCAGAATATCCACGCTACACAACATCGCGGGTGCGATCAACGCAGCGTGCGCCGGACGAAAAAGGAGAGGGCGGGCCGTCACAGCCCGCCCTTCGTTGCTCACGATTTTCACTAGCCTTCGACGACGGTGTCGGGATCGTCAATTGGCGGAACCGAGTCTGCCTCTGGGTTTTCCTTCGATCGCAGTTGCGACAGTCGGCCCGGCTTCACCACGTCGCGCGCGAGGCCGATCCACTGCATCATCTTGATTGTGATATAGGTCTGGTCGATTTCCCACCAACGGTGGCCGTGTGCGGCCGAACGCTGGTCGGCGTGGTGGTTGTTGTGCCATCCTTCACCGAAAGTGACGAGCGCGACCCACCACGTGTTCCTGCTGTTGTCGGTCGTCTTGTAGTTGGTGTAGCCCCAGAGGTGCGTGGCGCTGTTGACCAGCCACGTGAAATGCCACACGAGCACCGTGCGCACGCAGCAGCCCCAGATGACCAATGAAAGACCCAGTTTCCAGCCGCTGACAACGTGCCCGATAGCGTATAGGGTAATCGCGAGCGCAAGGTAAATGAAGAAGAAATACTTCTCGAGGAAGCGAATCACGCGGTCCTTATCGAGGTCTTTCGCGAAGCGCCGGATTTTGTCGTAGCAGTCGAGCTGCGGATCACGGAAGAAGTTCCACACAATGTGCGACCAGAGGAAGGTGTGCATCGGCGTATGCGGATCCGGTTCCTCGTCGGATTCTTTGTGGTGCAGGCGGTGCGTTGCGACCCAGGTGATCGGCCCGCCCTGCAAGGCGAGGCAGCCAAACAGAGTCAGGACATATTCGATGGGCTTGAACGTGCGGTAACTTCGGTGCGTCAACAGGCGGTGGTAGCACAGGGTAATTCCCAAACCGCCGGTCACCCAGACGAGTATCAGACAGAGAAAGAAGCCGGTCCAGCTAAACGTAAACGGCGCGGCGAGCGCGAGCGCGTGAATGATGGAAATAACGACAACGGTCCCGATCTTCAACCGATCGGTGGTTACCCATGCGGGAAAACTGGCCATACTACTGCGATTCCTTTTTGTACGTGGTGCGGCGATCCAAACGGAATGGGCCCCGCGAAACTAACATTCGTAACTGTCCCAGGCGATCGCCGTCCCCCCGGACGTGCCCGCAGACTCCGAATTGCGGGCAACCTGCACGGACCTTCGACGCAAAGTATACACGACGCGGCCCCAAAAGTCGCCCACGCAGTGGCAGCAGCAACGGCGCGCGGCTAGGAACCGGGTTGACCGTAGCGAATCATGAATCGCTCGACGTACTTCGGCGGCTCCCAACCATATCGTTCGTACAAGCCGTGGGCGTCGCGTGTCCCAAGCATAAAGAGTCGTATGTCCCGGCAGTCGGGATGGTCGACTACGCACTGCACGAGAAACTTTCCGAGCCCTTGGCCGCGGAAATCGGGGTCAACGAACACGTCCGCGAGCCAGCCAAAGGTGCGCGTATCCGTGACGACACGCGCACATCCCACCTGCAATCCATCAAGCCCGCTGGCATACACGCCAAACGCCAACTGCGACTGCTCCCATGCTCGGCGAATTTCCTCGTATGTCCGGTCCGCGGCCCAATACGTCGTCTTCAGATACGCATAGACCCGCTCAAAATCGATGCGGTTTCGGTCCGTATCGACAGCAAATGCGCCATTGACCCACTGCATGCGATTTCCTCCCGTGCCTGTTTTGTCTCCCACGGAAGATGCGCACCTGCGAAAGAAACGGGCGAGCGGCGCGAGCCGCTCGCCCGGAATGTCTCGTCTGACGCGCCGCTACTGCGCAGGTGCGGGCGCGGAATCCGCCGGCGCGGCCGTTTCGGCCGGTGCAGCCGCTTCGGTTTCGATGCCGGGCACGTTCAGTTTGAGGTCCGGTTTGCCGTCGGCCGGCATTTCCAGCGTTCCGTCCGCACCGGGGACATCGAGCTTCACGTCAAGGCCCGGTACAGTCGCGGGCGACGCAGCAGGCGCTTCGCCTGGCGCAGGCATTTCGGGCGCGGCGGCGTCACCCACTACGGGGGCCACGGGCGCGGCAGTCTCGATCTTCGGAAACAACTCCGGATTCGACCTCTCGAGGCGCGCCAAAGCGGCGCGCGCCTCTTCGTCTATGGTCGAACCGGGAAAGACCTGCATCTGCTCGCGGTACGCGGCGACCGCTTCGGCCAGGTTGCCGCGCCGTTCCTCGAGCTTCGCAATGTTCAACGGCTGGCGGCGGGCGGCGAAGCTCGTGGACCAGGAGTCGCGTACCTCTTTGTAGTACGTCAGCGCGGCGTCATAGTCCTTTGCGTTTTCCGCGATGTTGCCGAGGCCCTCGACGGCGTCTGCTGTATAAGGCGATTCCTTGAAGTCGGAGCGCATGCGCTCGAACGCGGCTTTCGCCTTGTCGTACTCCCCGGCGCGATACGCGATCTCGCCGGTCATGTACACGACCTCGTCATTCTGCTTGCCGGCGGCGTCCGACAGCGGCACGAGCGCGGCCAACTTGTCCGCGGTTTCCTCTTTGTCCAGCGCCTGCGCGTACGCGGTCACGAGGTCCCTGCGGTTCGACACGGCATTTGCGCGGTACAAGTAACCCGCAAGCAAACACACCAGGAGGAACGCAGCGATTCCGCCATATACCAGCGGCCGCTCCTTCACGTCCTGCAACAGTTGTGTGATGTCGTCCTGCTTGCCTTTGTCGTCGAACAGCGATTTAACGGTTTTTTTGCCCGCCGCCGATGCCGGCGCGTTCTTCTGCGTTTTCGTCTGGACTGCCATTACGTACACCTACTCCGTCGTCGATTAAAAGACCCGGCCCCACTCGACGATCATCCACTTGTTGTCGATCTTTTCGAGGTATATGTTCATTTGCCCGCGCAACTCGATGGGCCGGTTCTCGTTCGGGTTGAACGGTTCCGCGCGCGTACCAAACGTCTCGACCGCGCGCGCGCGGTCGCCTTGCACAATCACCTTCGGGCGGACCCGCGTGATCTGAATCAACTTGTAGCCGCGAAACAGTTCCGTCAGGTACCGCTCGATCGCGGCATAATCCCGGCCTTCGTCGTCGCGGTACGTCTTCGATACGTGCGCCAATACTTTGTAGATGCGCCGCGACTGCATGCCACGGTGGACATCTTCGAGTACGCTGACGATTTGCTCCTCGTCGCTCGGCCCTTGCGTCGTAACGCCCGGGATTTCGACCGGAATTCGGTTAATGCAGCCGCGGGGACTCAACGCGGCGGCAACCAGCAACGGTATCCATATGCCGTACCGCGCGAATGCCGCCGACCGCAGCCACAACATCATTGCCCGCTGTCCGGCGTCACCGTCAGCCAGAGTTGGCGGCCCTTTGTCGGGCCCAGATCGCGAACGATCACCGTGAGCCGCTTGCCCGCCTTCACAAACTGCAATTCCTGCCCGCCCGCCTGGATATTGCTGATCAACTTCCAGCCGCCGGCGGACGTTTCGTTAATATAGAATTGCGCCAACTCGTTCACCGTCGACCGGGTCGTATAGACCATCCGCCCGATCTGGAGGTTCTTGTCCTCGTACACGAACGTCTTGTCCGCATCTTCTTTCGCGCCTATCGGCAGCGGTACGTCCGCGAACCGTTGCGACGGCGAAATCGCCAGGCCCGGCTCGGGCGGCGGACCGGTCTCGGCGGCGGGCGGAGGCGGTGGCGCCGTATCGCCCGGCGGCATTTCCGCCGGCGGCGGCGTCGAACTCCGTTGGAACGGGTTCTGCATCGTGGTGCAGGCGCTAAGGGCAATGCTCAAGCCCGCCAGGACCACCGCACCGGTCACGTGCAAACGCTTCGATCGCAGCAAAAAATGCATCGCCTTCTCCCTTACCCTCGGGCACAAACCGGCCCATGAACACCGCCTCTGCGTGTGTTATCTGCGGCGCTGCAAGAAAGTTCCACCAAACGCTTTAGGATAGCGATCACGCGGGGCGAAGGTCAAGGCAGGGAGCGCGTGGGTTTGGATAGGCCGAACCCGCTCAGAAGAAGTGTTGGACATTCTTAACAAGTCTGTGACACAACGATTCCGTCGATCCTGATTCATTTCGTTTGCACGCCCCGGCGTGAGCCCCGGTGCGCGGTATAATACGTACGTATGGGCGCCGCATCGACGCCTGCGGGGCCGATAACGGGACAGCGCCGGCGACGTCGCATAGTGCAAGCCATGGTGACATACGCATTAACGGAAGAGGACCTGTCCCAACGTCTCGGCATTGCCATTGACGATCCCATTCGCCTCTTCTCTTTTGACAAATCCCGTGAATTGATTGACGCGATTGACGGCACGTACGCCGAACTTCCGTGGGACATATACGACGTGCGGCACCGGCAGATCGAGATACTCCTCGCGTACCACCCCCACCAATCGGAAGAATTGTCCGAGTCATGCGACGCATTCTATTCCGGCGCGATCGGAATGGAACCGCTGGTCCCGTTTTTTGACGCCGTTCCGGCGGGGGCACGGAGGAGTTTTGATTCGATCCTTCCCTTTCGCAGGCGCGCGATTGCCGAATACCGCGTGACGCGCGACGGCGGAAGCTGGTCGGTGTCGCAACAGCCGGCGCGGTCGTTCAGCATGGACGTACAGGACTACCGCCGGCTTCCGCGCGTCTTCGCGCCGATGCAGGTGACCGCAGATACGTGCAGATCGTTCAAGCTATTACTGGTCGATATCGCGGACATGGTTGCCGAGACGCGCGAAAACGTCCGAAACCTTCGGATGACCATTCACCAGATTTCAACGGTCGCACGAACCGATTTCACCGCGACGAACGCGCCGGAAGGAATCCACCAGGACGGCGTCGATTTCGTCGTCACCGCGTTGGTGATATCGCGCAACAACGTCATCGGCGGCGTCAGCCAACTGTTCGGTCCCGACCGCAAGACGCTGTGGTACGAGCACGTTGTCCAACCTGGCGAAGGCATATTCCACGCCGACGCCGGTTCCCCCATCTGGCATCTCGTGACGCCCATCGCCGTTTCCGATCCCGCGATGTCGCAGGAAGCGACCCGCAACATCCTCGGGTTCGACATCGCACTTATCTAGGCACTGCGTGCTGCGCCTGGACGACGGGCCGTTCCGAATCTGTTACGCGTCGCGCAAAGCGGCGCCCTTCGAGAACAAATACGTCGCAATTTACACCGCGCGGTGGGATAGACAGAACGGCACCAGGTAATCTGAAGCGCGGTAAGAATAGTACCTGTCTTCCTTTTCGTCCGGTTAAATGTAAACTTCCCCGCCACCCCCAGCATATGCGCGAAAGCCCAGCGGCGTGCGATCGAACCGAACGCACCGGTCCCACCAGGGGCTGCACAAACGACTTCGTTACAGCAAACCGAATTCGGGTCCCCGAGCGGCCCGATTCAAATCCGGGTGAGCGTCGCAAACACGGGGCCGGCGGGAGGATAGGAAAGTTCCAAAAGATCGTTGTTCACAATATGGACGTTGAGGTGGCCGGAGCCGGTGTATACGGTCGTCAACTCGCCCGAGTCCGGACCGGTTTGAATCCATTCGTATGGGTATGACGAACAGTTTTCGGGGTCATATGTTACACAAATATCCATGCTTCCATCCGCAAAGAACTTATAAATTAGGGTAGAGTCAACCACCCAGGTACCGACTATGTCGAAGATACCCGGTCCAACTGTGAAATCCTCGTCGGATATGTCGAAAAAGACATTACCGATCGCCTCGATTTTAATTCGCCCCCCAGCGGTCTCCACGTCGGGAATCGTAACCTTTTGCTTCCCGTCGTTCGGCGTGCTGGATTTAAGGATTGTCGGGAACGAGTGACCGCCGTCTTCCGAAAAGAGTATTTTCACGTCCGCCGCGTCAATAGGCGCCGCGTCTGTTCCCGCGACATTCCACCGAATGTTTCGTTTAACTCCGCCTTCGAAGGTTTCCGCCCCATTCGGAAACGTCACGCGAAACGGACCCGCCGCCGACGCCACGGTTAACCTCGTCTCGTCCGTCGCAAACCCGCCGGTAAGGTCCCGCGCGACGATTACGAACTTCATCGTTCGCGATAGCGAGGGCAAAAGCTCTTCGAGCGTATTGGCGCCCGAGATGATGTTCGCCAGTTCAGGGAACGTGCGCTCATTGTTAATCGTCGGGAGAAAGCACCGGAACAAGGGGCTTTTGCCGTTGTCCGGGTCTGTCAACGCTTGTTTGGGGCCCTTGTCACGCTCTTCCCAGGCGTATGAGACCAAATCACCGTCCGGATCCGATCCTTGGGCAGTCAAGGTAAACGGCGTTCCCTTCGGAATGGTGAAGTCGGGGCCGGCGCTCACCGTGGGAGGCGAATTATTTGATGATGCATTTGCCGAGCACGTGTTGGTTGTAAGGAAACCGGATATTTGTTCGAGGCTCGCCGAATGAAAGTTATTATTGTCAATAACCCCCTGCAGATTGTCGACGCCGCAACTGCCAAAATAGCTCATAATCGTACTGCCGCTGCCACGCTCGAACGCGGTGGGTCCATTCCTGCTGCCGTTGCCGCACCCCCCAGCGGTGCTATTGAATGTGTGTGTCGCGCCTAATTGGTGCCCAAGCTCATGGCACACGACTGAGATAAAGATGGGGTCGGCAGTAGGGCTTGGCGAGCCGGAGCATCCTCGCGCTTTCTGATTCGAATTGCACGCTACCCCTACGGCGGCCCTGCCGCCAGGAGCGGTGGCGTACGTATGGCCGATATCATAATTGGCATCGCCGATGGTGGCCTGGATGTGCGCTTGCGATTCGTCGATCAGGACGCTTGTGTCCAAATTCCCGGCAAACGGATCGGTCGCCGGATCGGTAAAAATAAGTTGGCCGACTTGTCCAACGAGAACAAATCGCACCCCGAGATTGCCCTCGAATATGGCATCCACGAAGTTCTGCATCGTGGTAATCGCCGCCAGTACGTTTACGATATCGTCATCGCTTGTGGCCCCGTGGAAATTCGCATATTCTCCGGTGCAAGCCACCGCGAGGCGGAAAGTCCGCAGCATGCCCCCAAAACTGATCTTCGCGCCGCTGATGGTTTCCGCGCGCGCCGATCCATCCTCAACGCCGCACGTGAATTCATTCCCGTCCGATGGATAGTCGGACGCGCGGTAGGAGAGGTAAGCGCCTTCCTTCTCGCCAGGTCCGATGTAAACGTCGCCTCCCCCGCGTATCAGCGCGTGGAATCCCTGAGGCGTGCGATCAAAACGAACGTACCGGTTCGAGCCGTCCAGCGCGTTTCCAAGATACGTGCGGATTTCCGGGTACTGGTCGGCGAGTTCGGGTTCCATGATTGGCGATTCGACGAAGCTGAACGGCACATCCGTGCCGTCCGGCATCGGGAGCCAGATTATGGAGTCGCTGTGGTCGCTCTTCATGGGGTGATCGGGCTCTTCGAGCGGCGCGGAATTGAGCGCCTTATGGAGAAGGTAATCGTCCAACAACAGCGCGCGGTACGTGAGCGGCCGGACAAAGCCGTTTTGCTGCGCCGCGCGTTTGGGTAGCGCGTCGAGGTCGTCGTCGTCCAAGGTCAAGAAGATACCGTCCGGCGTCTCTCGCGGCTGCGTGGCGATTGCCGCCAAAGCCGCATCGGCGAATACGCACGAAAGGGCCCCGAATACGGACAAACGTACGGACAGCCCCAGCGGAAACTTGCCCATTACACTTCTCCCGGCGGAGATACTGCGCCTTGCCCTGCGGCCAGAAGCATATCACACATAGCTGCGCATTGCGTCAGATTCTTTACACGAGGCTGGGTTCGCCGTGCTTGACCCGACGTGCCGGCACGTATCTGGCCCGAGTCTCCTTGTGCGGCAGGTGATTGCGGCGTCACTCGGGCCGAAACGCGTCGCGCAGTATCGTGACGTGCGGGTTGCCGTCATCGGGCAAAACGACTGACACGATGTCGTAGCGATAGTAAGTTTCGGGATCATTGTGGCGCGAGATGTAGATCGCCGCGGCGCGGCGGATGTGCTGTTGTTTCGTGGGCGTGACGTTCGCCTCGGGTTCGAGGAAGGAATTCGAGCGGCGGGTTTTGACTTCGACGAACGCGATGGTGTCACCTTCGCGGGCGATAATATCGATCTCGAATTTGCCGAGTTTCGCGTTGCGTTCGAGGATTCGGTAGCCCGCGCGCCTGAGGTGTTTGGCGGCGAGGTCTTCGCCGCGCTGGCCGAGGGGTTTCGGCGCGCGCCTGCGCCAGAACCGCCACGGGAAGATCACGCGGGCTCGGCCTCGAGCGCCGGCCGCGGCTCCGCCGGGAACAGCCGGATTTCCTCGAACGAATGGTGCTGGTGCGCCCGGATGCGGCCCATGCGGCACAGTTCGAGAATCGCGAGGAAACAACACACCAACTCGACGCGCGACCGGCATTCCTTGAACAGCTCCGTCCACGCGACGCTGCCCTCCCGCGCCAGACGTTCTTCGATGTACTCGACCTTCTCGTCCACCGACGCGCCTTCGCCCGCTATCGTGTGGATGTTGTCCTCGGTGAAGTACCGCAAAACGCCCTTGAACGCGGTCACAAGATCGTACAGCGTGACCTCGAGCATTTCCTCTTCTTCCTCGGGCGGCAGGTCGAGCGCGGGTTTCGTGCTGCGCGCGAACAGGCGTTCTCGCTCGGACTCGAGAAATTGCAGCCGCTCGGCCACGTCGCGGTACCGGCGGTATTCGAGCAGCTTCTCCACCAGTTCCATGCGCGGGTCTTCGTCCTCGAACTCCTCGTCCTCCGCCGTCTCAACGTCCGGCGGGAGCAGCATCTTCGACTTGATCTGGATCAGCGTCGCCGCCATGACAAGGAAGTCGCCGGTCACCTCGAGGTTCTCCTCGCTCATCACCTCGATGAACCGCAGGAACTGTTCCGTCACCTTCACGATCGGAATGTCGAAGATGTCGATCTCCTGCGACTTGATGAGGTACAGAAGGACCTCGAGCGGCCCCTCGAACTTCTCGAGGTGCAGTCGCAGGACCTCGTCCGTCGCTTCATCGACAATGAACGGTTCGTCTACGCCAATCGGAGCTGTATCTTTCGCGTCAGCCATGCAATTCCCCACCAAGTGATCCGCCGGATCGTATTGGTTTTGCGCCGCGCGCGCAAGTGTGCGGCGCGGGTTCCACGCAAAATGCGCTTGGTGTCATTTTCGAATCCAAATTCCGGTATCGGTGACGCCGCTCGAGAACCGTTGCATATCCCATGTGGCAAGTTGTCGAAACGCCGATTGCCACTCGGGCGTCGGTGGTTCGGAACCCGACGGAAGGGCGAGCGGGGCACGCGATTCGGAAGGCATGTATCGGTGAACATCGTCGATGATCAATATCCCCCCGGCGCGGACCTTTGGCATCGCGGCGAGCGCACAGGAATCGCGCAGGGCTGACAGACCGTCTACCAGCACGAAGTCAAGTGACGCATCCTCGACTTCTGCGATAGCATCTATATACGCCAACGGGTTTGAATCCGTTACCACAACGAACCGATGCTCGACACCGCCGCACGAGTTCGCGCGGAGCTTTTGTTGCACACGACGGAACCATTTCTCGTCATGCTCGATGCTCGTCAGGCGCGCCGCTCGCCGCGAGAACCACACCGTGCTGCGACCCGAGCCCCATTCGAATCCCGTGTGATGGGGCTGAATCCACGCATCGAGAAAACACACGGCACCAGGGGCCAGCCACGGTGCGCCAGGGTGAGTAAGCGTGTACGCGAACAACCGCAAACGGTCGTGCGCGTAGCGGGGAGTCCAGTGTGCGAATTGTTTCATGGAAATCCTAGTAACATTGACCGCGTAACGGCTATACCTCCCGCGCTTGAAGATACACTGTCCGGTCCGTTCGCGAGTGTCAATCAATCTGTTGCGAAGAGCGCGGAGCACCCACTTATACCTGAAAACAGCAACCATCCACTTTGGCTAACCTCATTTGGGCGATTATCGTGCATATTTCTACGGTATTGCTTCGCGCCGTTAAGCCCTTGACGTTCAATGAACTAGACTGATAGGCTATCGACCTTTCCGGGCTTTCGTGCGTGCGGCACGGACTTTGCTCCTCGCGGGCGGGGAATACCGTCGAGCGAATGGCACACGTTTGTCCAATCCGCCGCGGTGGCCGGTATTCCACATCACACCGAAATTGCAGGAGAGGAAGGATGATCAGAGCCGAGAGCCTGTCGATGCATTACGGCCCGGTCCAGGCGCTGCGCAATGTATCGTTCGAGGTGAAGAAGGGGGAGATTGTCGGCCTCCTGGGCCCGAACGGGGCCGGCAAATCGACCACGATGAAAATCCTCACGACCTATCTGCACCCGTCGAAAGGGACGGCGAAGGTCGGCGGGATTGACGTACTCGAGAACCCACTGGGCGTGCGCAAAATTATCGGGTACCTGCCTGAAATCTTGCCGCTGTACATGGACATGGAAGTCAAGGGCTACCTCAACTTCGTGGGCAAAGCGCGCGGGTTGAGCGGCGCCCGGTTGCGCGAGCGGACGGACGTCGTGCTCGAAGCGTGCGGCCTGCGGCATATGTACCGCAAGGTGGTGCGCGAACTCTCGAAGGGCTACAAGCAGCGCACGGCACTGGCGCAGGCGCTGATTCACGATCCCGAGATTATCATCCTCGACGAGCCGACCTCCGGCCTCGACCCGCACCAGATTGTCGAAATCCGGCAGCTCATCAAAAGCCTCGCGCACGGCAAGACGGTCATCCTTTCGACGCACATCCTGCAAGAGGTCGAGGCGACCGCCGACCGTATCGTCATCATCAGCCAGGGCCGCATCGTCGGTGACGGCACGCTCGAAGAGTTGCGCGACATGGCGACCAGCGAAGAGCGCACGCGCGTGTCCGTTCTCGGAAAACGCGAGGATACCGAGCGCCTGCTGTCCGGCATCGAAGGTTCGCGCAAGGTGGACTTTGTCGGCGAAGACGACGGCTTTGCGACGTTTGTCCTGCACGGCAGGCCTGGTTCGCACCTCTGGCGCGAAGTGGGCAAGTTGGCGCGCATGAAGAACTGGGAACTGCGCGAACTCACCGACCGACCGCTCACCCTCGAGGAAACTTTCCTGAAATTGACCGAGAAGGCCGAAGGCGCGGCCACGACGGGAGCGCAGTCATGAGCAATATCCGCACGATAATCCGGCGCGATCTGGGGGCGTACTTCACCTCGCCGATCGGCTACATCTTCATCATCGTGTTCCTCGCGATCAGCGTGGGCCTCTACATCACCTCGTTCTTCACCTTCCCCATCGCGGACATGCGGTCCTACTTCGGCAACCTGCCGTTGATGCTCTGCATCTTCGTCCCCGCGATCACCATGCGCGTGTGGGCCGAAGAACGCAAGGAAAACACCTGGGAAATGCTCCTGACCTTCCCCATGCGCGCGTGGGAACTGGTCATCGGAAAGTTCCTCGCGACGTTTGTCTTCTTCGCGATCACGCTCGCGTGCACGTTCACGGTGCCGCTGATGCTCGTCGTTCTCGGCAATCCGGATAACGGCGCGATCTTCGGCGGATACCTCGGCACCCTTCTGCTCGGCGCGTTCTTCCTGTCGATCGGCATTTTCTTTTCCGGGTTCTGCCGCGACCAGATCGTCGCGTTCGTCGTCTCGCTGCTTGCGTGCTTCACGATCTTCCTGTTGGGCACGAACTTCATCGCGTCGTACCTGGACGATCTGCTGCCGAACCTCGGCTCGTCCCTAAGCACGCTCATCGGAATGGTCGATCATTACAACACATTCACTCGCGGCGTGCTCGAACTTGTGGATATCGTCTACTTCGTCATATGGACGGTGATGTTCCTCGTGCTGAACATCATGTTCATCGAACAGCGCAACCGACCGGGCGCGCGCACCGCGTACGCGACCGCGGTCGCGCTGTGTTTCGGCATCGGCTTGGCGTTCAACTGGCTTGTTACGGACATGAGTCTCGTGCGCGTGGACATGACCGAGGACAAGAGCTACACAATTTCCCCCGCGACGAAGACCATCCTGTCGCAACTCGAATCGCCCGCGCAGATAAAGCTCTATATCTCGCCGAAGGAGGACATGCCGACGGCGTTGAAAACACTCGAACAGGACATTTCGGACAAATTGGCGGAGTTGCAGATCGCGTCGAACGGCAAAGTCGAATTCACGCCGGTGTACTTGAAAGCGGCCAACGTGCTCGCGTCGCAGGAAGACCTCGTCGACGAAGACGGCGAGGAGAAGAAAGAGGCCGAGAAAAGCGACGCCGAGAAGCTCGAGAAACGCATGCTCAGCAAGGGCGTCCAGCCGTTCATGGTGCAGGCGATGATCAACAACGAAGTGTCTCAGAAGCCCGTCTATTCGAGCATCGGCGTGGGCTACCGCGACGCGAAGGAAGAGATCATCCCGCAGGTCATGCCGGAATCGTTGCAGGAACTCGAATACCGTCTCGTCAACACGATCTACAAGATTTCCCGCACGGAGCCGGCAACAGTCGCGTTGGTCGCGCCGAAGGAAGCGGTAAACATTCCGCCGCAACTCCGGCAACTTTACATGCAGATGGGCCAGCCTATACCGGAAAGCGAAGACCCCTACGAATATTGCCAGCGCCTGCTCGAACAGGAGAAATACAAGGTCGAGCGCGTCGAACTGAATCAACAGAGCCCGTTGCCGGAGAAGTACGACACGCTCGTTGTCATCAACCCGCGCGAGTTCAACGACCGGCAGAAATGGGAAGTCAGCCGCGCGCTGGCGTCCGGCAAGAATGTGGTGATCGCGGTGCAGAACTACGAGTGGGAATACCGCGTCACGCCCGAGGGCAGCGTGAACCTCACCAAGCGCGAACAGAATCCGCAGATAAACGACCTGCTCGCGAAGTACGGTCTCGGCGTCAGCACGGATATCCTGATGGACAAGAACAAAGTGCCGTTGACCGTGCGCAGCGGCAACCCCCTCGAACAGTTGATGGGCGGCGGCACTACGCTGAACCTCCCAATGCACATGCTCATCAACAACACGACGATGAACCAGGAAGCGCCGATGACCAACCGTCTCTCGAGCATCTTCTATCTCTGGGGCACCGCACTCGATATCAACAAGGAAGAGCTCGCGAAGTACAGCCTTGAAGAGAAAACCATCATGACCACGACGGACAACGCGTGGACGATTCCGCCGGACAAGAAGCTGACGAATCAGGACATCGAGACGCCGCCGTCGGGCAAGACATATCCGCTCATGGCGCAGATCACGGGCCAATTCCCCGACGTGTACAAAGATCAGCCGCGTCCCGCGTGGCCGCCCGCGCAGCCCGCGCCGGGTATGCCGCCCCAACCGCCCGAACCGGAAACCGGCGAAGCGCCGGCGCTCACACCCGCGCCGGGCAAACTGGTGCTGCTGGGCTGTTCGCAGATGTTCAACAAAAACTTCCTGCAGCAGGGCAACCTCGAGTTGTTCCTGAACTGCGTGGACAACCTGACCTGGGGCGACGACATCGTGAGCGTGCGCGGCAGCAAGCCGATCGATCGCGCAATCGACAAGCCGTCCGACGCCCAGCGCGGGTTCTGGCAGTTTATGAACTACGCGGCCGTGAACATGTGCGTCGCAGCCATCGGCGTCGCGTCGTGGTTTACGCGCAAGCAGTCGCGCGACGCATACACCATGTCGTTCCAATCGCAGCAGAACGCATAGCGGAAATAAGTGCCGCCACGCCCGCGGGCGTGGCGTTGACGACGGAGAAATAGCATGAAACAGAAGTACGTCACGCCCCTCGCGGCGATCTTCGTGATCCTGTTCGTCCTGGTTGTCATCAAGCAGACGACCAAGCCGAAGTACAACATTACGGATCAGGTGAAACTCACCGCGTTGGTTCCCGAAGGGCTGAACAAGGCGGACATCGCCAAAATCGAAATGTACGCCGGCGGCAAGGCCGAAGAGAAAGTCACGCTGCAGCGCAGCGACGCCGACCCGAACGTCTGGTGGATTACCAGCCACTTCAACGCCCCCGCGGACCAGAAGAAGATCGAGGAATTCGTCGAAAAGGCGATTGCCCTCAAGGGCGAAGTACGCGACCGCGGCGCGGGCGATGCGACGCTCGAGTCGTACAACTTGAAAGACGAGAAGGCGTTCCACGTCAAGGGATTCAAGAAGGGCGAAGAAAGCCCCGCGGTGAACGTGCTCGTCGGCAAGGCCCCCGCAATGGAACAAGTGCTGATGCGCGCGGCCGATTCCACCGACGTCTACCTGCTTGACACCAACCTCAGACGCGAAGCCGGCGTGTACCAGGACGAGCCCGACACCGCGCCGAAGGCGGATACGTGGTTGAAGAAGGAAGTCGTCAACATCGCCAAGGACACCATCTCGAAAGTCGTCGTCACCACGCCGGACAAGCGCCTCGTCGTCGCGAAGGAAACAAAGGAAGTGCCCGTCGAAGACACGGCCGCGGCGGCCGAAGAAGCCACGACCGGCGACAAGCCCAAGGCGGGCGAACCCCTTGCCGAACGCGCCGCCAAGGAAGCGGCCCAGAAAGAGGCCGCCGAAGGCGAGACGGCCGGCGAAAAACCGGCGACGAAGACCGAAGTGAAGTGGGTGCTCGCGGAAGGCGGCACGGGGCTTGACGTAAAACAGTCCGGTGTGGAGAACCTCGCCGGGGCCTTTGCGCCAGTGACCGCGTCGGACGTTGTCGATCCCGCCAAGCTCGCGGACTGGGGCCTCGAGTCGCCTCAGTTCAGCGTCGCGATTACCGTCGAGGGCAAAGACAGCGACGTCGTCATCGAAGGCGGCCGCCCCGATCCGAATGGCGACGGCTACGTGCGCGTCGCGTCCGCAAACAAGGACGTCATCTTCAAGCTCAGCAAGTTCGCCTTCGAGAAGGTCTTTCCGAAGGGTACGGACATGTTCACGCTGAAAGGCCTCGCGCTCGACAAGGCGCAGATCGCGAAGATCGATCTCACGCAGCCCGCCGGCAACATCTCCGTCACAAAACAGGGCGAGGAATGGGTCGTCAACGCGCCTACAGCAGACCTCGAGCCGCAAACCTCGACGCTTGACGCCATCGCCAATGTGTTGTCCGCGTGGACGCCGTCGGACTACGCGGATAAGCCCGATGGCGCGGGCCTGGAAACGCCGACACACACCGCCGTCGTTTCGCTCGCATCCGGCGAACAGCACACGCTCGCGCTGGGCGCGCCGTCCAAGGGCATCGCGGGGCAATACGCACGCTTGGACAACGCCGCAAACGTGCTGGTCATGAGCAAGGGCGACGTGGACCGCGCATTCCCGCCCGCGAAAGACATCTATCAACGGCAGTTGCTCGACATCGACGAAGAAGAGATCAACAGCATCAGCGTCGAGCGTGCGTCGGATTCGTTCCAACTTGCGCGCGCCGGTGAAGATGGTTGGACACTGACCGTCGACGGCGCCACCGCCGATCCCAATACGGAAAACTGTGACGACCTCGCAATGTCTATCGCGGACCTCGAGGCGTCAGACATCGTTTTCGGCCAGCCTGATTTAACAGCCGCGCCGATCGCGACGTTGCATTGCGTGATGAAGGACGGCGCGGACCACGTGTTCCGCTTCGGCCCGGATGAGAACGGTTCCCATGCGCTCGCGCTTTCCGGCAAGGCGCAGGTTTTCCGCGTCGAGAAGCTGACCGCGGAGGAAGTGCTTGTCACCGGCGCGTCGTTGAAGAAGCCCGAACCCGCGCCCGCTCCCGCGGCGGCCGCTGACACGGTGGAGCCCGATGCGGGCACCGGCACGACGCCGGCGACGGATGCACCCGTACAAGAAGCAGCGCCAACCGCGGAACCGAGCGCCG